>CABYIV010000001.1 GCA_902519255.1 uncultured Pelagibacteraceae bacterium
AAAAAAAAATATTACTGGTAATAAAAATATAGTTGTTGATAATAAATTTAATGAATAGGTGCCTATATAAGATAAAATTTGTAAAGAAGGTAAATTATTTGAAAGACTGAAAACCACTAAATTCCACGGAAAACCACCAAAAATAAAACTTCTTAGAAACTCAACTCCACCAAAAATAATTGAAAAGATTAAAATTGATGAGATTTTATTTTTTAAATTAAAAAAATTGCATAGAAAAGTAACTAAACCATAAAATATTCCCAAAAATAGAGGAAATAATATTAATGCAAATGGAATAATAAATTTAAAATTTACATCAAATGTCAAAGAATTTGCAATCCAATAAAGGTTAGAAATAAAATAACCAAATCCAAAGACCCAACCAACAAAAAATGATGTGATTTTTTTATTGGTATAATTTATTAATATATAAAGTAATGTTGGAAGTGATAAAAAATTAAGAAATACATAATTATATGGCGGTAAACTAAATGACGTTATTATACCTAAAAATAAACATATTAAATATAGATAAGCTTTATTTTCTAGAATAGATTTCAATTTATTTTATTCAATTTTTTAAATATTAAATTTTCTTTTTTCTTCATTAAAAAATAATCTTTATTTTTTTTATGATCATGTCCTAAGAGATGTAAATAACCATGTATCCACATTTTATCTAATTCATGATCAAAAATAGACGATTTTGATCTTCTATTAATTATTTCAAAAGAAATTGCAATATCTCCTAAATATAATTTATTTTTAAATTTAACTTTTAGAGGAAAAGAAAGCACATCTGTAGAGATATTTTTATTTCTAAACTTTAAATTTAAATCTTTCATTTTTTTATTATTAGTAAGCATCACAGTAAATTCTTGATTTTTATTTTTAAAGAAACTTAATTTAGATAATTTGTTTAATTTCTTTTTAAAGTAAATCTCTGGTTTTTTTAATTTTTTTTCCCAAATTTTTTTGTCTATAACTATGTTGGCTTTAATCATTAATCTGAATTTTTATCAGAATAAGCCTTAACTATCTTTGAAACTAGCGGGTGTCTTACAACATCCGTATGATCGAAATCTACTACAGATATCTCCATTAAATGACCTAGTAATTTTTTTGATCTATTTAAACCTGACATTGTTTTATTAGGTAAGTCTATTTGGGAAGGATCACCGTTAATAACTATTTTGGAATTTTCACCAATTCTTGTTAAGAACATTTTTATTTGAGTATCACTGGCATTTTGTGCTTCATCAAGAATTGCAAAAGAATTTTTTAAAGTTCTTCCCCTCATAAAAGCAAGTGGTGCTATTTCAATATCTCCAACTTCTATTTTTTTTTGAATTTTTTCAAAATCTAATAGGTCATATAATGAATCGTAAAGAGGTCTTAGGTAGGGATCAACTTTTTCTCTCATATCTCCTGGTAAAAAACCCAATCTCTCTCCTGCTTCTACAGCAGGTCTAGATAAAATGATTCGCTCTATTTTTTTTTCAAGTAACATTGTTAAAGCAACTGCGACAGCTAAAAAAGTTTTACCAGTTCCTGCTGGTCCTGCAGAAATAACAATATCTGATTCTTTTAACGCTCTTATATAATTTTTTTGTTTCTCTGATCTTGGTATTACGGATTTTTTTGGAGTTTTTATTATGTATTCAACATTTTCACTTTTATTTGTAACCTTCTCATTAATCATAAATTTATTTACTGATGACTCTATATCCTTTTTTTCTAATGTTCCATTATTTAAAAATTGATCTACGAGAAATTGAATTGCATTCTTTATTATTTCATTTTTTTCAGGAGTATTTTTTAACAAAATTGAGTTTCCCCTAGAGTAAATGCTAGTATTTGTAATTTTTTCTAATTCTTTTAAGTTATTATTAAATTCTCCTAGAACACCTAAAAGTAACTCATTGCTTTGAAATACAATACTTAAGGCGTTATTTTCTGAATATACATATTTTAAATCAGCGTTAATTTTCGATTTTGCAAAATTTTTCAAATTACGCTGCTTTCATTTCATCTGTTACTTTGCCAAATAAAGAGTTTTGATTACTTTTTTCGATATTAACATTAATTAATTTGCCAATATGACTTTCATTACCCTCAAAAATTACTGAATTTAAAAATTTATTTCGTCCAAAAAATTTGTTTTGGTTTTTAAGTTTATTTTCAACGAGTACCTCTAAGGTTTTGCCTTCTAAAGATTTATTCAATTCTATTTGATTACTAAATAATTTTTCTTGAATAGTTAACAGTCTATTTTTAAGTCTATCTTTATCAATAATCTCTAATTCTGCAGCTTTAGTTCCAGGTCTTGGACTAAATATAAAAGAGAATGAATTTATAAATTTAATTTTATTAACTAAATTTATAGTTTCTTTAAAATCATTTTCTGTTTCTCCAGGATATCCAATAATAAAGTCACTAGAAAATTTTATATCAGGATTAATTTTGATTAATTTTTCATAAATATTTAAATAATAATTTACAGTATGCTTTCTGTTCATCATTTTTAATATTCTGTCAGAACCACTTTGAATTGGTAAATGAACAAAAGGCATTAATTTCTTTGAATTTTTGTAACATTCAATAAGATCGTCTGTCATATCTCTTGGATGAGATGTGGTATATCTAATTCTACTTATTTCGTTATATTTGCTGAGTGTATTAATAAGATCTGACAATCGGTACTCACTGGATCCATCTTTATAAGAATATGCATTTACGTTTTGACCAAGAAAAGTTATTTCTCTAGATCCATTCTTTATCAATCTCTCAGCTTCATCAATAATTTTATTGAATGGTCTAGAATATTCTGGTCCTCTAGTATAAGGAACAACACAAAAGTGACAGAACTTATCACAACCTTCTTGAATTGTTAAAAAAGATGAAACATTGGTATTGTTATTTTTAATATTGTCGAAGTACCTAAACTTTGAAACTGAGTCAAATTCGGTTTCTTCAACTTTATTTTCTTCTTCAAAACTTTTTAAAATATTATTTATTTTTTGATAAGATTGAGGACCTATAACTAAATCTATATATTTCTCTCTATTAAGCATCTCAGTATTTTCAGCTTGTGCAACACAGCCTGCAACAACCATTATTGGTTTTTTTTTATCTTTATATAATTTTTTAACCCTTCCAATCTCATGATAAACTTTATCTTTAGCTTTATCTCTAATGTGACAAGTGTTTAAAATATAGCAATCAGCTTCATCTTGATTTTCAGTTTTGTTATAACCTATTGCCTTGACAGCATCATATATCCTGTTCGAGTCATACTCATTCATTTGACAACCAAATGTCTTTATAAAAACCTTTTTATTCATGAATTACTTTTTTTTGATTCCGTATAGTTCTAATTTATGATCAACGAGCTTATAGCCATACTTATCAGCAATTTTTTTTTGTAATTCTTCGATATCCTCATCAACAAATTCAATTATTTCTCCAGTTTTAATATCTATCAGGTGATTATGATCATCATTTAGCTCATATCTTGCTTTGCCAGACTTAAAATCATGCTTTGTTAAAATTCCAGCTTCCTCAAAAAGTTTGACTGTTCTATAAACTGTAGCAATACTAATTTTAGAATCTATTTGAGAAACTCTGTTATATAATTCATCAACATCTGGGTGGTCAGATTCTCCATATGTCTTTTTGGACTCGGATATTACTCTTGCGATTATCCTTCTTTGATCTGTAAGTTTTACTCCATTTTTTTGACATTTTTCTTCAATAGTTTCTAACATAATATATTTTAACTCGAGTAAAGGGGTTTAATCAAATTAATATTTGTAAAATTTTTTTTATCGATTTTTACCAGCTGATCTACACTTTTTTTTGTTAAGTGTTCACTTAAAAATCCATATAAATCAATATTTTTTGCAAAAGCTATACCTTTGGCAATTGCTATTGAATTTCTAATACTCGAGATTTTGCCAGGACCTTGATTGACAAATATTTCACTTATTTTGTCTAAATTTGAATCGTGCTCTTTAAGGAAATTTAAAATTAATATCATTATTTTGTCAAAATTTTCCCTACTGTTTACATGAGCGGTAGTATAAGATTCTATGTTAGTTATGAGAGAAAATAAAATTTTATCATCTGCAGCATTAATAACTAAAGTATTCATTTTTTCTATTATTTTTTTAAACGTTAAAGCTGAAGTAGTAAATAAAAAATATTTTAAAAATGAGCAAGGAATCTTAGCAATTATGTATCATAGATTTGAAGAAAATAAGTATCCATCAACAAATATAAGATTAGATGTATTTAAAAAACACATTAATTTAATAAAAGAAAACAATTTAAATTTTTATAATCCTGGTGAATTTTCAGAAAGTTTTAAAAAAGTTAAGGAACAAAAGAAAATTTTACTAACTATTGATGATGCATTCATATCATTTTATGAAAATGCGTGGCCAATCCTAAAAACAGAGAAAATTCCATTTATTTTATTTGTCTCAACAGAGTCTGTGGGAAATAAAGGATACATGAGCTGGAAACAAATAAAAGAGATAGAAAAAGAGGACTATGCGTACATTGGTAATCATTCACATTCGCACGATTATTTAGTTAAATTTACTTTTCAAAAATTTGTAGAAGATATTGAGAAATCAATTAAAATTTTTAATGATAAATTAGGTTATAATCCTAGTTTTTTTTCATATCCATTTGGTGAATATAATTTAGAGCAAAAAAATTATATTTCAAATAATTTTGAATTTGCATTTGGCCAACATTCAGGCGTTATTGATTTAAACAAAGATAGATACGAACTGCCAAGGTTCCCTATAAACGAAAAATATGGACAAATAAAAAGATTTAAAGAAGTGATATCTTATTTGCCACTTCAGTATAGAATTATTAAACCCGAAAACAAATTTATGAATGATGAAGAAAACCCACCTAAAATGACAATAGAATTTTTTAAAGATCAAAAAAATTTAGAAAATATTAATTGTTTTTCAAATGAAGGCTCAAAATGGAGAAAAACAAAAATTGTCTTAATTGACAATATATTGAATATTAATTTTGCCGAAAAATTTACCGAAAGAAGAGGGAGAATTAATTGTTCTTTAAAGGACGAAAATGGGTGGAGATTTTCAGGTTTTCAATTTGTTCAAAATTAAATTAATTTTTTAGTCTTATTACTTGTAGGCATTACATTTACATCATCAAAATCAGTTAGGGAATTTTGCTTTATAATTTGTTTTAACACATCAATATATTGTCGCCCTGTCTCCGCGTATTTATCTAAATAATTTGCCAACTTTAAACTGTCTAATTTATCATCGTTGTCTCTTTGAATTGCTCTTTCTTTTCTAAATTCAATATAGCTGCTATGAGTATTTAAATTTCGTTGATATGCTCTCACTGATGCCTTAAGAACTGCAAACTTTGCAACTTTGTGTTTTGCATCTTTGTCCACACCTGCTGGTCTTATTCCTTCGCCATTCCAAGTCCATTGTCCAAATAATGCATTGCCTTCTTGAGCAAATCTCGATGTACCCCATCCAGTTTCTTTAGCAGCTTGAGCAAGTGCTAAGGAGACGGGTATTTCATCCATTCTTACTTTCAGAGAATAGAAATCTCCATCTCTTAAACCATATTGTTTAAACTTTTGTTTTAACCAATTTTTTTCTTTTTGAGTGTTAATATTTTTGCCCAATATTCTAAATAATTCCCTTCTATCAAGTCGAATCTTAGCATTCTCTTCTACAATTAACGGTAAAACTATTTGGATAAATAGTTTTTTTCTTTTTTTTGAGCTCTCAATACTTTTAATCTCTTTTGGAAGATGGTCAATTTTATTACCTATATTTACTAACTTAGTCTCTCTAACTCTTTCAAGATTATAATTTGTATCTTTAAATAATTGCTCTATTGTTCTTGCATCAAATCTAATTGAATTTTGTCCCTCTTCATCTGTGCTGAAAAAATCAATATCAGCAAATATATTTTTTAAACTCAGTTTATTTGTTATAGTTTCTTTCTCTCCATCAAGGATTTTTTTTCTTTTTTCTAGTTCTTGGTCAAAATTTACACCAGCACTTGAGATTACTGATCTTTTAAAATTTAAATTTTTATCCAAAAAAATTTTTATAGAAGGTAATGTAAAAAATGAAAAAATCACTAAAAGACTGATTGCTGAAAATCTAAATATATTATTTTTCTTTTGCTTGAGTTTAATACTTTTATTATTTGTACGTCTGACCATTAGTTTCAATATAATTATTATTTATTATTTATACAGCTAAAACTTCTTTAACTTCAGGAATATAATGACAAAGCAAGTTTTCTACACCTTTTTTTAAAGTAAGAGTTGAAGATGGACAGCCCGAACAACTACCTTTTAACAAAACTTTAACTTTTCCATCCTTGAATTCTTGGAACTTTATATCTCCTCCATCTCTTGCAACTGCAGGTCTAATTTTAGAATCTAAAATACTTATTATTTTTTTTTCAATCTCTGAATAATTATTGTTTTGCTCATCTTTATTTATTTTGTCTATAATGCAGGTATTACCATTTGCATAGTGCTCATTTACATAAGATATAACAATGTGTTGGATATCTTCCCATTTTTTATTCTCTTCTTTATTTATAGAAAAAAAATCTTCACCTAAAAATACTCCAATCACTCCATTTATTTGTAATAAGTTCTTTATCAATAAGTTATTTGTATCTTCCTGATTTAAAACCTCTAATGGACCATTATTAGAAACTTTTCTACCAGGTAGAAACTTTAATGAATTTGGGTTTGGTGTATTTTCTGTTTGTATAAACATGTGATCTATATAATGTTTATTTCAAAATATTAAATGATTAAAAACCAACAATTTCTTTTATTTTTTTAACTTTTTTAGATGAAATATTCTCAGCTTTTGCTGCGCCATCCTCTAAAATTTGATCTATATAATTTTTATCTGACAATAATTTTTGTATTTCTTTTGATATAGGTGACAGTTTAGACACAATTATTTCTGATAGTTTATCTTTTAAATCAGAGTAATTTTTTCCCTCAAATTCATTTAATGTATCTGTAATATTTTGATTACTTAAGCTAGAGTAAATACCCATCAAATTTTCCGCTTCAGGTCTGCCTTTAAGACCATTTTCATTTCCAGGTAAAGTATCATTGTCTGTTTTTGCTTTTTTTATTTTGTTAATAATTTGATCCTCATTATCTGTTAGATTGATCCTACTTCCTTCAGCAATATCTGACTTACTCATTTTTTTTGTGCCATCTTTCAAACTCATTATTCTTGAGAAATGTTTTTGTATTAGAGGCTCAGGAGGTCTTAGGAAATCTGGACATTTATATTCGTTATTAAATTTTTGAGCTATATCTCTACAGAGTTCTAGATGTTGTTTTTGATCATCTCCAACCGGTACATGAGTAGCATCATACAAAAGGATGTCGGAAGCCATAAGAACTGGATAAATATATAAACCAACGCTAGCTTTTTCCTTATCTTTTCCAGCTTTCTCTTTGAATTGTGTCATTCTATTGAGCCATCCCATTCTAGCAATACATCCCAATATCCAAGAACCCTCGGTGTGAGCTGGAACTAAAGATTGATTAAATATTATACTATTTTTTGGGTCAATACCGCTTGCGATAAACGCAGCTGCTGTCTCTCTAATATTATTTTTTAATTCTATTGGATCTTGCATTACAGTAATGGCATGAAGATCAACAACGCAAAAAATGCAATTGTTATCTTTATTGTTTTGTAAATCGACAAAATTCTTTATTGCACCTATATAATTACCAAGATGCAAATTTCCTGTTGGTTGCACTCCAGAAAAAATTTTTTTAGACATAATTTAATACTTTAATTTAATATCAGATATTTTAAAGGCCTTAATGAGTATTGAAATCAACAAATAAAAAGTAAATGTTAAAAAAACTAATAATATAATCGCTAAAAATTTATAGCTATTTGAAAACACAAAATAATTACTAAAATAATTTATTAAAATTTTAAAAGATCCCAGACAAATAAGATTTGAAATAAATATTTTAAAGAGCTGAGTAAAAAATGAACTGTTAAAATTAAAGTAATTTTTATTTAAAACAAATATCATCAATAAGAACCCATTTACCCATGAAGAAATAGTTGTTGCAATAGGAATTATAATAAAACCTAATTTACCAAATAAAGATAAACTAATAATTATATTCAAAATTACAGAAATTAATGAAAAGTAAAAAGGTGTTTTAGTATTATTTCTAGCAAATATAAAACTTGAAAATATTTTTATCATCGAAAATGCGGGGAGGCCCAATGCAAAATAAAATAATGCAAGGGCTGAATTTTTGACACTTTCTTCGTTAAAAGATCCATATCCAAATAGAGCAGAAACAATTTCTTCAGAAGCAAAAATTAATGCAAGTGTAGCCGGAAGACTTAAAAATAAACTTAATTCTAAAGACTTATTTTGTAAAATTTGCAGTTTTGATTTGTTTTTACTTTTAACATATCTACTCAAGTTGGGTAAAATAATAATACCGATTGCAATCCCAGCTACTGCTAAGTTTATCTGATATATTCTGTCCGCGTAATACAAATATGAAACTGCATTTGCTTGGAAAGAGGCAATTATTGTTCCAACTAATATATTAATTTGAGTAACACCAGATGAAAATATACTTGGCAGTAGCTTTTTAAAAAAGAATTTTATTTTGCTATCAATTTGGAAGTTAAAATTAAAACTTGGATAAAAATATTTTCTAGTAAAAATAATTAGAAATACAAATTGTATAATTCCTGCTAATGTTATTGCGTAGCTTAGATAGTAAACTAAACCTGTTTCATTTTTTATAATAAGAAAACATATTATTAATAATATATTTAAAAAAAGTGGGGCAGCAGCGGCAGCGGCAAATTTATTATGAGAATTTAAGATTGCTGAAAAAAAAGAAGCTATACTTATGAAAAATAAAAATGGAAAAGTAATTCTTGTTAAATCAACTGCTAATTTAAACTTTTCTTCTACATCTGAAAAACCAGGAGCAAGAAGTTTTATAAAGCTGGGCATAAAAATCTCGACTAATATTGTCAGAATTAAAAGTGCTAAGACTAATAAATTAAATACCGAGTTTGCAAACTTTTGAGCTTTTTTTTTATTAGACAAATATTCTGATGTGTAAGATGGAACAAATGCTGCATTAAAAGTACCTTCAGCAAATAATCTTCTAAAAGTGTTTGGTATTCTAAATGCTACAAAGAATGCATCAGCAATCGGTCCTGAACCAAGATAAATAGCGATGAAAAAGTCTCTAATGTATCCAAAAATTCTGCTTAGTATAACAAACAGACTAAATGTGCCTGTTGACTTAATTAAATTCATAAATCATATTACTAACTTAATCCTTTTGTATATCTAAACAAATAATGAAAAAAAACAAAATTGAACATTATTCTGATAAAGAAGCTTTAGATTTTCATACTAATGATAAATCAGGCAAAATAGAGATCATTTCATCTAAGCCTGTAACTACAAAGAGAGACTTGGCATTAGCTTATTCTCCTGGAGTGGCCGCTCCAGTAAAAGCTATAGCAGTCAATCCAGAGTTAGCATATGAATATACTACAAAAGGAAATCTTGTAGCTGTGATTAGTAACGGATCAGCAATATTAGGACTAGGAAATTTAGGTGCTATAGCATCAAAACCAGTAATGGAAGGAAAAGCTGTTCTATTCAAAAGATTTGCAGATATTGACTCGATAGATTTAGAGATAGACACTGAGGATACAAAAGAAATAATTAATTCAATAAAACATATAGCAAAAAGTTTTGGTGGTATAAATCTTGAAGATATTGCAGCGCCAAACTGTTTTATAATTGAAGAAGAATTAAAAAAAATTCTAGATATTCCAGTATTTCATGACGATCAACATGGTACAGCAATCATAACAACAGCTGCATTAATTAATGCAGTTGATATTGCAAAAAAAAACTTAAATAAAATTAAAATAGTTATTAACGGTGCCGGTGCTGCAGCTATGGCATGCGCAAAATTATTTAGAAGCAAAGGTGTTCCAAGAAATAACATCAAAATGTTAGATTCAAAAGGTGTAATAAATAAAAATAGAAAAGATATTAATTCTTGGAAAAAAGAATTTGCAGTCGAAACAAAGGATAAAAATTTAGAAGATGCGATGAAAAATGCAGATGTATTTTTAGGTTTATCTGCAGCAGATGTTGTAAAAAAAAGTATGGTAAAAAAAATGGCGAAAAATCCAATTATATTTGCCTGTGCGAATCCAGATCCTGAGATAAAACCAGAAGATATAGAAAAAGTGAGAAATGATGCAATTATAGCAACAGGTAGATCTGATTATCCAAACCAAGTAAATAATTTAATTGGGTTTCCATACATATTTAGGGGAGCATTAGATGTTAGAGCAAAAACTATTAATGAAGAAATGAAAATTGCAGCAGCTAATGCAATTGCTTCACTTGCAAGGGAATTTGTGCCTGACGAGGTCGCGGCTGCTATGGGTGGTGAAAGGCCTAATTATGGAAAAGAATATATTATTCCATCTACTTTTGATCCAAGATTGATAAGTGTAATTCCAGTAGCAGTAGCAAAGGCTGCTATAAAATCTGGTGTAGCTAGAAAAAAAATAGAAAATTTTGATAAATACTCTGAACAGCTAAAACAAAGGCTTGATCCATCTGTAACTATTATGCAGGGAATAAATAACCAAATTAAAAAAACAAATAAAAAAGTTGTATTTGCCGATGGTGAAGATGAAAATACTTTAAAGGCTGCAATAGCATTTAAAAATAGTGGACTAGGCACGCCTATTTTAGTTGCCAAAGAAAAAGTGGTTAAAGAAAAACTAAGAGAGATTGGCTATGGAGAAAACTTTGATATTGAAATTGTAAACTCGACTTTGAGCGATAAACGAAAAAAATATGTAAATTATCTATTTAAAAAACTTCAAAGAACAGAGGGATTGCTTGAAAGAGATTGTGATAAGATGGTTAGAAATGACAGAGTTATTTGGGGTTCTTGCATGGTTGCATGTGGTGATGCTGATGCAATGGTTACCGGTAATTCGAGAAGGTATGGACAATCTCTGGATAAGGTAAAAAAGGTCATTGATGCTAGACCAGGAGAAATTATGTTTGGGTTAAACATGATTGTCAATAAAGGCAAAACTGTCTTTATCGCAGATACAAGTGTTCATGAGTATCCAACTTCTGCACAATTGTCTGAAATAGCCATTTCTGCGTCTAGAGTCGCAAAATTATTTGGTTTTGAACCAAAAGTCGCTTTTCTTTCACACTCAACATTCGGCCAACCAATTACTGCAAGAACTAGACATATAAGAGATGCAGTAGAAATTTTAAGAAATAAAAAAGTTAATTTTAAGTTTGATGGAGATATGCAGCCTGATGTAGCTTTAAGTGATGAGTATAAGGACCTTTATCCATTCTCTGAGATTGTGGGTAATGCAAATATATTAATTATGCCCGGACAACACAGCGCTGCCATAACATATAAAATAATGAAAACTTTAGGTGGTGCCAAAGTTATTGGGCCATTGTTAATTGGTTTGGGGCAAGCAATTGAAATTGCTCCTTTAAGGTCGTCGACTTCTGACATATTAAATTTAGCTTCTGTTGCAGCTTATTCGGCAGGTGTAATTAATTATAAAAAACCAAATTAGTTTTTTATTACTCTCAAGTCCTCAACTAAAAAAATACTTGTAATTACATCTTCGACATCAAGAACTTTTTTAGCCTCATTTATAACTTCAGCTCTTTCATCCTCGTTTTGTGAAATACCATAAACATAAATTATTTTTTTGTATGTATCGATATCATAATTCGCAGACTTTATTTTTTTATTTGTTATTAAAGCAGTTCTTAATTGTGAAGTTATCAGTACATCTTTTGCTGTCTGTGTGAAGTTAAACTTCTCTTTAATTTTTAAATCATTTTTTACTGATCTAGCTCCTTTTATTTCCCATCCTAGTTTTGTAATTTTGAGTTTTTCCTCTATTGTATCTACTTTACCTGTAATAAATATTCTTCCATCTAAAACTTTAGTTTTAACTTTTAATAAATAACTACTGTCTATTAATATTAATTTTGCCCTTAAATTTTTTTGCATTATTGAGTCATCTATTTGTGTGCCAATAGTTCTGGGATCCATGGCAACTGAAACTCCTGTGCCTAAAACTCCGGTAGATGAATATCCAACACATCCTGAAATAAATATGAAAGTCATAATCAATATAATTTTTTTAAATTTCATTTTTTTTCTTCAAACAAAAATCGTAAACAATTTTTTTTGATATATTATTCTCCTTGCTAATTTTTGATGTAATATCTTTAATCGACATTTTTTTTAAAAGTTTAACTATTTTTTTTTTAACTGATTCTTCGATTACTTGTAACCTATTTTGCAAACTTGAATTTTCTGATATAACTACAGTAACCTCACCTTTTTCTGATATCTTAATATTATTGAGGTTTTTAACCTCATCTCTAATATATTCCTCATGAAATTTTGTCATTTCTCTAGTAATTAAAATATCTCTATCATTAAAATATTTTTGGATTTGAGCTGTTACTTTTTTTATTTTTTTTGGTGAGATAAAAAAAACAATTGAATAATTTAAATTGGAAATTTTTTGAAAAAGTTGATCAATTTGCAACTTTTTATCTGGCAAAAAACCACAAAAAAAGAAGTTGTTTGAAAACCCACTTATAGAAACAGCCGCTGTGGTAGCAGAGGATCCTGGAACTGGAAATATATCAATTTTATTCTTGATACATTCATTTATCAAAATTCCACCTGGATCTGAAATTGTTGGAGTACCCGCATCTGAAATGATAGAAATTATTTTATTTTCTTTTAATAAATTTAAAACATTTTTTACATTTTTTCTCTCATTGAATTTATGATTAGGTAGTAATTTAGTCTTTATATTAAATTTAGATAATAGTTTACTTGAAACTCTAGTGTCTTCTGACAGAATAAGATGTGATTTATTTAGAATATCTATGGCCCTAAGAGTCATATCACCTAAATTTCCTATAGGTGTAGAAACACAATATAGCCCAGGTTTTAAAATATCATTTAATTCAAAATTATACATTTAAAGGCAATGAGAAAATTATATATCATATTTTTAAAAGTTTTTCTTATAATCGTTTTAACTAATCTTAAAGCAATTTCAGATGAGAAAATTAAAATTGGTTTAATTGTACCTTTGTCTGGTGAATATTCATATATAGGTAAATCAATTCTTAAGTCGACAAGAATGGCATTAGATAAAATAAATGATGAAAGAATTACAATAATACCAAAAGATACAAAAGCAAATCCAATAGACACACTTAAAGTTTCAAATGAGCTATACAATAATGGTATAAAAATAATTATTGGACCAGTATTTAATGAAAGCAATAAGTATTTAGATGAATTAAATGAAATAACATTCTTATCTTTTACAAACAAAATTAGAAATAATCCAAAAAATGTAATTTCTGCAGGTGTAAATGCAATATCGCAAATAAATACAATTAAAAAATATTTAAGTGAAAATAATTTAAAAAATACAATATTTTTGGTTCCAGAAACAGAGTATAAAAAAGAGATTATAGAAGCTATTGAGAAATCTAATTTAATATTAAAAGAAAAATTTATTTATAGCAAAGACCCTACTTTGTTAACAAAACAAATAGAAGATTTAACTAGGTACCAACAAAGAAAACAAAATTTAGAAGACGAAATCAAAAGAATAGAAAATTCAAATACTTTTAATAAAAAGAAAAAAATTGACGAATTAAAAAAAAAAGATACGCTAGGTTTCATTAATTTTGACTCAGTAATAATTGCTGATTTTAGTGAAAGTCTGAAAAGTGTTGCCACATCGTTGTTGTACACCGATGTATCTTCAGAAAGAATAAAATATATTACATTAAATCAATGGTTTGATGAGAGTCTTTTAAAGGAAACTTCATTGCATCCAATTTATTTCCCATCAATAAATAAAGATAATTTTGAATTATTTCAAAGAGAATACATTCAAAACTTCAAAAATACACCAAATCAAATTGCTTTTTTAAGTTATGATCTAATAGGGTTGGTATATTACTTGTTAATAAATAATGATTTAAAGACTAATGAAAATTTATTTATTAAGAAAAACAAATTTAAAGGAAAGATAGGCATCTTTGAAATAAACAATAAAACAATCACTCATCAATTAAACTTTTATGAAATACAAGATAAAAATTTTAAAAAAATTTTTTAATTTTTTTAAAAGCTTTGGCTCGGTGGTCATTTTTAAATTTTAACTTTTGGCTCATTTGACCAAATGTTAATCTTTTATTAGCAGGAATAAAAATTGGATCATAACCAAAACCTTTATTTCCAATTTTCTTTTTAGAGATTACACCATTGACAACTCCTAAAGACTGAATTGGTTTTTTTTTTAATCCATAAATAGTCAATGCACAAATAAATCTTGCTTTAACTTTTTTTGACTGCCAGTTTTTATCTACCTTCGATAGCTTTTGATATACTTTCGATATTGCCAAATTAAAATCACCTTTTTTTCCACCCCATCTTGCTGAGTAAATACCTGGTTGATTATTTAGCAAATCAATTTCAAGACCAGAATCATCTGCAATGCAAATTTTTTTTGTTTTTTTTGAAAAATGCTTCGCTTTGATTAATGAATTTTTTAGAAAAGTATCCCCATTTTCTCTAGGGCTTTTGAGATTATAGTCTCTTGGTGAGGTAATAATATAGTATTTGGGCAGTAAATCTTTTATTTCTTTTATTTTTCCTTCATTATTTGACCCTACGACTATTTCTTTATTTTTTTTTTTTAACATCTAGAATTTTATAAATTTCTTACCATATAGTGTTTGATGGAAAAAGAAGAAACACAAAATATAAAAGATCAAAATTTAAAAGATGAAAATTCTGAGCCAAATGCAGATAAAGAGGCTCTAGAAGAGACGAAAAAAACTGAGGAAGAGGAACAACTTTCACTCGAAGATGAAATAGCAAGTCTTAAAGATAAAGTTGCTAGAACATTTGCTGAGATGGAAAATCAGAGGAGAAGATTTGAGAAAGAGAAAGATGAAGCTTTTGAATATGGTGGATTTTCATTTGCGAGAGAAACTCTTAATCTTCTAGATAATTTAGAAAGATCAAAACAAACTTTGGAAAGTGATGAAACTATAAAAGATAAAGACACTTTAAAAAAATTGATAGAACATATCGATATTATTAATAAAGATATGATTTCTATTTTCAGAAAAAATAACATTGAGCCAATTAAGGCAATAAACGAAAAACTGGATCCAAATTTACATCAAGCTATGATGGAAGTTGAAGATGATACTAAAGATCAAGGAACAATTGTTCAAGAAATTCAAAAAGGGTTTATGATGAAGGATAGGTTGTTAAGACCATCGTTAGTAGCTGTATCTAAAAAAAAAGTTGAAGAGAAACAAAATAACCAAAAAGACCAGGAAATTGAGGAAAAAGAGGTAAAAAATTAATTATTTATTATGGTTGTAGTTGTAAAATTAGCACTTATATGAGGATTGATTAGGTTAAATTATGAGTAAAGTTATAGGAATAGATTTAGGAACAACAAATTCTTGTGTTGCAGTTATGGAAGGGGCACAAGCAAAAGTATTAGAAAATGCTGAAGGAGCAAGAACTACTCCTTCTGTTGTTGCATTTACAGATGAAGGTGAAAAATTAATAGGTCAACCAGCAAAAAGACAGGCTGTTACAAATCCTGAAAACACAATATTTGCAGTCAAAAGATTAATTGGAAGAAATTTTGATGATCCAACAGTAAAAAAAGATGTGGAGACTGCACCTTTTAAAATAGTTAACTCTGATAAGGGTGATGCATGGATAGAAGCAAAAGGCCAAAAATATTCGCCATCACAAATTTCAGCTTTCACGCTTCAAAAAATGAAAGAGACAGCAGAAAAGTATTTAGGTTCTGAGGTGAAGCAAGCCGTTATTACTGTTCCAGCATATTTTAATGATGCTCAGAGACAAGCTACTAAAGATGCAGGTAAAATAGCTGGTCTTGAAGTTTTAAGAATTATAAATGAACCTACAGCAGCATCACTTGCTTATGGTTTAGACAAGAAGGCAAATAAAAAAATAGCAGTCTATGATTTAGGAGGAGGAACATTCGATGTTTCAATTCTTGAATTAGGTGATGGTGTATTTGAAGTTAAGTCAACCAATGGTGATACATTTTTAGGTGGAGAAGATTTTGATAATGCAATAGTTGAATACTTACTTTCAGAATTCAAAAAAGAAAATGGTATTGATTTAAAATCAGATAAATTAGCTTTACAAAGATTAAAAGAAGCTGCAGAAAAAGCAAAAATAGAACTTTCATCAGCGACCCAAACAGAAATAAATTTGCCGTTTATTACAGCTGACAAAACTGGACCTAAACATATTAACTTGAAAATGACTAGAGCCAAACTCGAAGCGTTAGTAGAAGATTTAATTTCAAGAACAATACCACCATGTAAAACAGCATTAAAAGACGCAGGATTGTCTGCGAGTGAAGTGGATGAAATTGTATTAGTTGGTGGTATGACTAGAATGCCAAAGGTCATAGAAGAAGTTAAAAATTTCTTTGGGAAAGATCCTAACAAATCTGTGAACCCAGATGAAGTTGTTGCAATGGGTGCTGCGATTCAAGCAGGGGTATTACAAGGTGATGTAAAAGATGTATTGCTTCTAGATGTAACTCCTTTATCTTTAGGGATAGAAACTTTAGGTGGTGTATCTACGAAATTAATAGATAAAAATACGACAATACCAACCAAAAAAAGCCAGGTATTTTCCACTGCCGAGGATAATCAACCAGCAGTATCAATTAGAGTTCTTCAGGGTGAGAGAGAGATGGCTTCAGATAATAAAGTATTAGGAAACTTTGAATTAGTTGGAATAGCTCCTGCGCCAAGAGGAGTTCCACAAATTGAAGTGACATTTGATATAGATGCAAATGGTATTGTCAATGTCTCAGCCAAAGACAAAGGTACTGGTAAAGAACAAAAAATTCAAATTCAAGCATCTGGAGGATTAAGTGACGAAGAAATTAATCAAATGGTAAAAGATGCTGAGTCAAATAAAGAGGAAGATAAAAAGAAAAGAGAAGCTGTTGATGCAAGAAATCAAGCAGATACATTAATTCATTCAACTGAAAAAAACTTAAAAGAACATGGAAGCAAAGTTTCTGATGCAGATAAAAAAGCTATTGAGGACGCATCAGCAAACTTGAGAAATGCACTAAAAGGAACAGATGTTGAGGAAATTAAGAAAAAGACACAAGATTTAGTTCAGGCATCTATGAAATTAGGTGAGGCAATCTATAAATCACAAAAAGGTGCAAAACCTGAAGATGCTCCAAAAGACGCGAAGAAAGAAGATACGAAAGACGATAACGTTGTTGATGCAGATTTTGAAGAAGTAAAAGACGAGAATAAAGAAAAAAGCGCCTAACAAAACAACTGTTTGTCTATAACATGTTATGGCAAAAAGAGACTATTACGAAGTTTTAGGTGTAAATAAAAGTGCTTCTGCAGACCAAATAAAATCAGCTTATAGAAAACTCGCAGTTAAATTTCATCCTGATAAAAATAAGGGTGACAAAGGTGCTGAGGAAAAATTTAAAGAAGCATCAGAAGCTTATCATGTACTATCTAATTCTGAAAGAAAGCAAAACTACGATAATTTTGGTCATGCTGCTTTTGAGAATGGAGGAGGCGGAAGAGGAGGATTTGGAAATTTCGATTTTTCAAATCATTTTTCTGATATTTTTGAAGACTTTTTTGGTGAGGGTTTTGGTGGAGGTCGTAGATCTAGAAGGTCAAATAACAGAGGCTCAGACTTGAGATATGATTTATCTATATCTTTGGAGGAAGCCTTTTCTGGAAAAAAACAAGATATTAAATTCTCCACATCTGAAAAATGTGATACTTGTAATGGCTCAGGTTCAAAACCTGGGCATCAAGCTGGAGCATGTTCAATGTGTGGTGGTCATGGTCAAGTAAGATCAAGCCAAGGCTTTTTTACAGTCCAACAGACATGTCCTCAATGTGCTGGTGCTGGTGAAGAAATTACTCATCCTTGTACAAACTGCAATGGTCAAGGAAAAAAACAGGCATCAAAAAGATTATCAGTTACTATTCCAAAAGGTGTGGATGATGGAACTAGAATAAGACTATCAGGAAAAGGTGAGGCTGGTTCGAGAGGCGGTAGTAGTGGTGACTTATATTTATTTATTAATGTTCATTCTCATGATCTATTTAAAAGATCGGATGAAAACTTATTTTTTGAATGTCCAGTTTCTATTGCAGATGCTGCTCTTGGAACATCAATTGAAATTCCAACAATTGATGGAGGAAAAGCTAAAATTAAAATTCCAGCAGGAACTCAAAGTGGTAAACAATTTAGATTAAGAGGAAAAGGTATGCCTTACATGAGAGGAAGTGATTTTGGAGACCTTTATGTACAAGTAAATACTGAAGTTCCAATATCACTAAATAAAGAACAGAAAGAATTATTAGAAAAATTTAGAGAAATTGAAAATGAAAAATCTAACCCAAGTATTAAAAAATTCTTTCAAAAAGCCAAAAGTTTTTGGAAAAACTAGCCAATAGTGCTAATCTAAATCTTTGTAATGAGTAAAATTAATTTAGCCATAACAGGATGTATGGGGAGGATGGGTCAACAGCTCATTAAATCCGCTAATAAAGATAGGACTATTAAGTTAGTTGCGCTTACAGAAAATAGGATAATAAATAAAAAGATTAATGGAATTAAACCTGAATTAAATACTGATAAAGCTTTAAGTAAAGCAAATGTCATAATAGATTTTACTATACCAAAATGTACATTCGAAGTTTTAAAAATAGCTACAAAACTAAAAAAAAAAGTTGTTATTGGAACAACAGGCTTTACAAAAAAAGAGGAGGATTTAATTAAGAAGTTTTCTAAAAAAATCCCAATTTTAAAAGCTGGAAACATGAGCATTGGAATTAATTTACTTATGTACTTAACCGAGATTACATCGGCATCCCTTGGCAATAATTATCTAAGTAAAGTTTTTGAAGTACATCACAAGCATAAAAAAGATCATCCTTCTGGAACAGCTTTAATGCTTGGAAAAGGCATAGCTATTGGGAAAAATAAAGACTTTTATAAATTAATGGGTAAAAAATTTTTAAATAAAAAAAAGTTTCCTTACGGAAAAAAAATTAACTTTAATTCAATTAGAAAAGGCGAAATCATAGGCGAACACGAAGTTACTTTTTCAAGCGGAAAAGAAATTTTAACACTAAATCATGAAGCTTTCGATAGAGCTTTGTATTCAGATGGAGCAATAACTGCTGCAAAATGGTTAATAAATAAAAGGCCAGGACTTTATTCAATGAGAAATCTTCTGAACTTTAAATAATGAATGAAGAAGAAAGAGCCAAAATAGTTCTAAAAATACTCAATAAAACCTATCCAACAACACCTATACCATTAAAACATAGAAATATATTCACACTATTAATATCTGTTTTACTTTCTGCTCAATGTACAGATGTGAATGTTAATAATGTTACAAAGAATATTTACCCAAAATACAATAAACCTGAACATTTTGTTAAGCTTGGAAGAAAAAAAATAGAAAAGTTAATAAGAAGTATTGGAATTTTTAGAATTAAAGCTAAAAGTGTTTACAATCTTTCAAAAACTTTAGTAGAAAAATATAACGGTAAAGTACCTAAGACTTTTGAACAATTAGAAGAGTTACCTGGAGTTGGACACAAAACAGCAAGTGTCGTTATGTCTCAAGGTTTTGGTTACCCTGCGTTTCCAATTGATACACATATACATAGACTTGCACAAAGATGGGGTTTATCAAATGGAAATAATGTAATCCAAACAGAAAAAGACCTGAAACGGTTATTCCCAAAAAAAAATTGGAATAAATTGCATCTTCAAATAATTTATTACGGAAGAGAATATTGTAAAGCAAGAGAATGTTACGGTATTACTTGTAAAATTTGTACTTCTTGTTATCCTAAAAGAAAAAAACCAATTAAAACCAAGAAAGCATAATATGAAAATTTTGGGAATAGGTAACGCAATTGTTGATGTTATATGTAGGGTGGATGAAAATTTTATTGCTCAAAATAATTTAACAAAGGGAACAATGAAATTAATTTTTGATAAGAAAGAGTTTCAATTATTACTTTCTACTCTTACAATAGAGAAAACAGTATCAGGTGGATCAGTTGCCAATTCTATAGTTGGACTTTCTCAATTAGGAAATAAAGTAGGTTTTATAGGCAAAGTAAGTGATGACGAATTAGGTGACAAATATGAAGATGGATTGAGATCAGAAAATGTCGAATATTTTTATTCAAAAAAAAAAGAAGAATTACCGACTGGAACCTGTTTAATTTTAGTAACACCAGACTCAGAGAGGACAATGTGTACTTTTTTAGGAACAGCAGGAAAAATTAATGAAAATGATATAGATGAAAAAACAGTCAAAAGTTCAGAAATAATATTTCTTGAGGGTTACTTGTGGGATGAAGGTGAACCTAAAAAAGCGTTTGAAAAAGCAATAAATAATGCAAAAAAAGTTGCCATGTCATTATCAGATCAATTTTGTGTTGATAGACATAAGAAACATTTTTTAAATTTAGTTGAAAATAAATTAGATGTCACATTTGCAAACGAACAAGAAATTATGTCATTAATAGAAGCAAAAAATTTTGGCGAAGTTATAGAATTTGGAAAAAATTTAAGTAAATTATTAGTTATAACACGTGGAGAAAAAGGGGCAGTATCTATCTCAGGAAACGATGTTAAAGAAAATGGTGTAAAGGAAAATTTAAAGATAAAAGATTTAACAGGTGCAGGAGATCTATTTGCAGCAGGATATTTACATGGATATTTGAATAAATTTGATGAAATTGAATGTTTAAATAAAGGAAGAGAAATGTCCTCGAAAGTTATTCAACAAATAGGTGCTAGACTTTAGAATTTTTTCTACTGTAACTTCCTTTACCTTTTTTTGCTTTAACAATTCTTAATTTATACTTTGAAGAGAATAACTCTTTTGCAATCTTATTTTTCTTAGACTTTAATTTTGTACCCATTTTTTTTACTAACTATGAATGTCTTATCTTTGAATATTTTTTCAACTTTTTTTCTGAGTCTATAAATGTGAGTTTCAACAGTGTGAGTCTCTAACTTAGATTTATATCCCCAAACTTCTGACTGCAGCTTATTTACATTTACAGGTCCTTTTGAATTATTTAAAAAATTTATGATTTTAATTTCTTTTTCTGTAAGTTGTATAGAACTTTTATCAGAACTCATAAACCTTGAATTTAAATTAACACGGTAATTACCAACTTTAACATCATTTTGCTCATTAAATTTGTTTTTTAGAAATTGAATATTAATTATTTCAATTAATTTTTGAATATTTACAGGAAATTCATAAATATGAATTTGGTTTTCAAAATCTTTTTTTTTACTTCCAGAAATTATCACTAAGTTTGATTCTTTTGGTATTTTTGTAAATTCTTCATTTTCAAAATGCTCAATTTTAAAATTTAAATATTTTTTTAATTCGTTTAGTACACCAAATAATACTGGAAATTTGTGAATAATTAAGGATTGGTTTATATTCATATATATACAATATGACAATTATTGTTAAAAATAAAGAAACACTAATATTTGATGAATTTATTTTCAAATGTTGTGTCGGAAAAAATGGATTTTCAAACAGCAAAATTGAAGGTGACAAAAAAACCCCTAAAGGGAAATTTTCATTGGGGAACATTTATTACAGAAAAGACAGAAAAAAAAAACCTGCCACAGAATTAAAAGTTTTGGAAATAAAAAAAAACGTGGGTTGGTGTGATGATGTTAATTCAAAAAGATTTTATAATCGTTTAATTAAATTGAACCCAAAAATAAAAAGTGAAAAATTATTTAGATTTGATTATAAGTATGATTTTTTTATACCTATAAAATATAATTGGAAAAAAGTTAAAATTGGAATAGGAAGTGCAATTTTTTTACACTTAACAAAAAACTATAAACCAACCGATGGATGTATTGGACTAAGGGAAAAAGATTTTTTGATACTTATAAAATTAATAAAAAAAGACACAAAAATAAAAATTCTTTAGACTCTCTCTCCAAAAATTTGAGATCCAATTCTTAAGTATGTTGCACCATTTTCTGTTGCTTCTAAATAATCAGATGACATTCCCATGCTCAATTCATTGAGTTTAAGAAGTTTTTTAAAATGAAACATTTCAAGAAAGTATTTGTTCACTTCATCACCAAATGGAGGTATGCACATAAGTCCAATAATATCTAAATCTAAATTTTTACAATAATCATAAAATTCGAAAACTTCATTTTTTGGTATTCCTGATTTTTGACCTTCATTACCTATATTAACCTGAATAAATATTTTGGTTTTTTTATTTAATTCTTTTTCTGTCTTACATATTTTATCCGCGAGTCTTTTATTGTCTAATGAATGTATAAAATCAAATAAACTTAAAGCTAATTTAACTTTATTAGTTTGTAGTCTTCCAATTAGATGTAATTTTATTTTATTATTATTTTTTTTTATTTTAGTCCATTTATCTGATGCTTCTTGAACCTTATTCTCGCCATAATGGGTATGACCATTATTTATAAGGGGCATTATATGATCTAATTTAAATGTTTTTGATACTGCAATAATTTCAGGAGTTTTAATTAATTTCTCATTATTATCAAACTTACCCTTAACTTTTTCTTTAATTTTAAGTAAATTTTCCACTGTATTATGCATAACAATATTCCAAAAAAATTTTATTTTATAAATTCTTTTAATGAAAATATTATTAATAATTTGGATAATAATACAGGTGTTATTTATAGAAATTATACAAAAAAATTAGATATCAAAGAGATTATTAAAATTAAAGAGTTCTGTTTAAAAAAAAAGGTTAGGTTTTATTTGTCAAATAACTTTAAAATTGCACTAAAATTAAGATTAGACGGTGCATATTTGCCATCGTTTAATAAAAATTATAGACATTTGAGCTATAAAATTAGACATTCATTTTTAATTTTAGGTTCTGCTCATAATATTAATGAAATTAGAATAAAGGAAGTTCAAAGAGTAAATTTTATATTCATCTCTTCAATATTCAAAAAAAATAAAAACTATCTCGGGATTTACAGATTTAGAAAAATTAGAAAACTTACAAAAAAAAATGTTATAGCACTTGGTGGTATTTCACAAAAAAATATAAAAAAAATTAGATTGCTAGATTGTAATGGACTTAGTGGAATATCTTATTTTGAAAAAAAAAGGCCCCAAAAAATGGGGCCCTTTTAAAGATTAAATTTTACAAATTAGAATGCAAAACTTAAACCAAGTTGATAACCTTCTCTGTCATTAGATCCAGAGTGAGCTATATTGTCTACTTGGTTCATTGACAATGCGATACCTAATGATCCCATTGTGTATGATACACCAATAGCAGTTGACTCTTGGTCATCTGATCCAGTTTTCTCCATAGTGTTAGTACCATAAGAGATAGCTAAATCATCGTTTACTTGGTAAGATAAACCAATTCCAGTTGTTTCAACATCAGATGCACCATCGTTGTCTTTTTCAGATAACTGCATACCAACAGTTAAACCAAAACCATCGAATGCATACTTAGCAAACATTGTGCTTTCTTCTGATTTAGTTCCAGTTGTTGACTCAACGTCACCTTCTCCGTAACCGATAGTTAAACCAGCCATACCAGTATAAGTAACACCGTAATCACTGTATGATACGTCAGTTACTGTACCTGCATTGATGTAACTAGCTGTTAAGTTTAGACCTGAGTCATGGCTGTATTTGTAAGTGAACATGTTGTCACCAGAAAAACCATTAACAACACCAGCATCAGCACCTGAGATTACATCCCATGGCTCTTCTGAAGCTGTTGGCATCACGTCATCGTTTGCACTCATGAAACCATCACCACCGTGACCAGCAAATACTAATGTACCTGCATCACCGAAGTCAAAAGTAATTGAGTGACTGTCAACAACGTTAGTAGCATTTGCAGATGAGTAACCTGTTGTTGCGTTAGATTTTTTTGACTGTGCGTCACCATCTAGCTCTATGCTTAATGTAACACCAATATCATTTACATCTCCTGAAGCAGAAAATGTTACTGAGTCAGCCATTGTCCAACCATTACCGTGGTTTGCTTTTTCATCACCACCTGTAAAAGTCATTGTAGCACTACCAGAAGCTGACATTTCAGCAGCTGAAACAGATCCAGCAACTAAAGAACCAGCAAGAGCTGTTAGTCCTATTTTTTTATATTTGTTCATATTAAGTACTCCTTGTTATTGTTTAATATTAAACAGTACCTATTTATCAAAATTCTTTAAAAACACATAAATTTATAGGGATTTTAGATTATTTAATGCAGAAGTGTTGCATTTTTGCATCATCTAAATTGTATAAAAAATAGGGTTTTTTTTATTTTTTTGTATAAATGTCTATTGTTTTCAAATTATTCTAAATTCTTATATTTATAATTTAATTATGCAAAAAATTTTAAATTTTTCCATTTTAAAAGTTTTATTTTTAACCTTTTTTTTATCTTCTTGCGCTGATGGATTAAAGGGAGGAGATGCAAGGAAGACACCTGCAAATATGACTGAAAGACAGAGACAAAATATTGACGAAGGTAGAGGATTTAGTTTAGGAAAAACATTCGGCACAAATAGATCTGGAGAATTTGATTTTGCAAGTTC
Organism: uncultured Pelagibacteraceae bacterium; assembly: GCA_902519255.1. GTDB lineage: Bacteria > Pseudomonadota > Alphaproteobacteria > Pelagibacterales > Pelagibacteraceae > Pelagibacter. The sequence continues at coordinate 24,902 of CABYIV010000001.1, forward strand.
GAATGAGCTTTGGAGAGCATCATTGGACACATTGGAATTTATGCCACTGTCGTTAGCAAATTATAGTGGTGGTATTATTGTTACAGATTGGTACACCGGGCAAGGTATAGAAAATGAATCAGTAAAAATTTCAATAAGATTCTTAAGTAATGAAATTCGGTCAGATGCATTGTCAATTAAGGTATTTTATAAAAAATGTTCAATGCAAGACAATTGTGAGATTACAGACAAAACTAGTGCTTTGGCAAATGATATCGAAAAAAAAATACTTACAAAAGCTGTTTTGTATGAGAAAGAAAACAAATCAAAAAAAAAATAACTTAAATATAAAAATATAAATTTATCAAAACATTCATAGTGGAACGTTATAATTTTAAAGAAGTTGAAGAAAGATGGCAAAAAAAATGGAATGATAATAAAATTTTTCAAACAGAAGTAGACAGAAAAAAAGAAAAGTTTTACTGCTTAGAGATGTTTCCTTACCCATCTGGAAAAATACACATGGGCCATGTAAGAAATTATACTATTGGCGATGTTTTATCTAGATATAAAAAACTAAAAGGATTTAATGTTTTGCATCCTATGGGCTGGGATGCATTTGGTATGCCCGCAGAGAACGCAGCTAGAGAAAATAATCTAGATCCTAAAGAGTGGACAAATAAAAACATAAAAACCATGAAAAAGCAGTTAAAGAGGCTCGGCCTATCAATAGATTGGGAGCGGGAAATTTCAACATGTAATGAAGATTATTATAAGCATCAACAAATTTTTTTTTTAGAATTATATGAAAAAGGCTTAGTTTACAGAAAAGAAAATTATGTAAATTGGGATCCTGTAGATCAAACAGTTTTAGCTAATGAACAAGTAATAGATGGCAAAGGATGGAGATCGGGTGCAATAGTAGAAAGAAAAAAATTGAATCAATGGTTTTTTAATATTTCTAAATTTTCACAAGACCTGTTAGATGGTTTAAATAGGCTAGATAACTGGCCAAATAAAGTGAAAGTAATGCAACAAAATTGGATTGGAAAATCATTTGGCTGTGAGATTGACTTCAAAATTAAGGGAGATTTGCCCGTTAATAATATAAGATGTTTTACTACGAGACCTGATACACTTTTTGGTTTTTCATTCCTAGCTTTATCAATAGACCATGAGGTTTCAAAATATTTTAAGAATGACAATAAATTTATAAAATTTAAAGAAGAATGTTCTAAGACTGGTACAACTGAAGAATCAATAGCTGTAGGAGAAAAAATTGGTTTCAAAACAAATTTGGAGGCATATAACCCTCTTAACCCAAATCAAAAGGTGCCTGTATATTTCGCAAATTTTGTATTAATGGATTATGGTTTTGGTGCTGTATTTGGTTGTCCAGCTCATGATCAAAGAGACTTTGATTTTGCAAAAAAATATAATTTAGAAATAAAAACAGTTGTTAGACCAAAAGATAAAAACAGTGATTATAAGGTTGAAGATGAAGCTTACTCTGGACCTGGGGTTATTATAAACTCAGATTTTTTAAACGGTTTAGAAGTACCTAACAAATCTGTTAGTGAAACTATCAAAATAATTGAGAAAAAAAAATTAGGAAAGAAAAAAACTAATTATAGATTAAAAGATTGGGGTGTATCCAGACAAAGGTATTGGGGTTGTCCTATACCAGTGGCTTACGACGAAAAGGGAAATGTACATGTAATACCAAAATCAAAGTTACCCGTAAAATTACCAGAAAAAATTGACCTTTCGGTTAAAGGTAATCCTTTGGATAGTCAGGAAGACTGGAAAAATATAATAATTGATGGAAAAAAATGCACGAGAGAAACTGATACTTTAGATACTTTTGTATGTTCATCTTGGTATTATCTTAGATTTTGCTCTCCTAATGAAAAAAGCTATGGATTTAAAAAAGATGAAATAGACTATTGGATGCCAGTTGATCAATATATAGGCGGAATTGAGCATGCGATTTTACATTTGTTATATTCACGGTTTTTTATGAGAGCAATAGATTATAAAAATATGAAATTTAACATAAAAGAACCATTTCAAAGTTTATTTACGCAAGGTATGGTATGTCATGAGACATATAAAGATGAAAATAACAATTGGTTAAGTCCTGAAGATGTAGAGAAAATTAACAATAATTATGTGCAGAAAAACAACCCAAATAAAATTGTAAAAGTTGGCCCCTCAGAGTCTATGTCCAAGTCAAAGAAAAATGTTATAGACCCTGAATTTATTGTTAATAACTATGGTGCTGATGCAGTAAGATTATTTATTCTATCAGATAGTCCGCCAGAAAAAGATGTACAATGGTCTGAACAGGGAATGACATCTTCTTACAAATTTATTCAAAAACTTTGGTTACTACACATCGATATTAAAAAGAAATTTTTATCAGAAACTGAGGGACATATTGATTTAGAAATTCAAAATTTTACAAATCAATTAATTGCAAAATTTACAAATAATTTAGAAAAATTTAACTATAATGTAGCTGTAGCAAATATGTACGAAACATATAATTATTTAATTAAGATTACTAAAAACAAAAAAAATGTAAAAAACTTTATTGAAAACTATAAAAAAATACTGATTTGTTTTACCCCATTCATACCTCACTTTGCAAACGAATGCCTAAATGACCTTGGATTTTACGAAGAAATTAAGTGGCCTCAATACGATAAACTAGCTTTAGAAAAAGAAGAAATTAAATTTGTTATTCAAATAAATGGAAAAAAAAGGGATATATTGAATGTAAAAAAAGATATTAAAGAAATTGAAGTAATGCAAGAAATTAAAAATAAAAAAATCTTGAAAAAATATTTAAGCCAAAAAAATATTAAAAAAATTATATTTGTCAAAAACCGTTTAATAAATATATTAATTAATGAATAAATTATTTGTCATTTTAATAACTTTTTTTCTATCATACGGCTGCTCTTATAAGCCTATATTATCTGTAAAGGAATATGATTTTAAATTTACAAACATTTACTTTGATGAAAAAAGTAAAATTAATAATTTAATTAGAAATAAATTAATTAAAAACAGTAAAAAATCAAGCGAGGAAGAATATGATTTATCTTTTTCCACTATAAAAAACAAAGAGGTAGTTTCATCAAATAAAAAGGGAGATCCTACTATTTTTAAAATTGAAATATTGCTTAATTATTCTTTGAAAAGAGATGGAGAAATTATTTTAAATGACAAGATACGAAAACAAGTAACTTATAATAATATTAATGATAAATTTGAATTACTAAAATATGAAGAAAATGTATTAAATGATATTCTAGAAAATATTATTTCAGAAGTATTAATGTCTGTAACCTACTTTAATAAATGATAGTCAAACAATTTGAGTTAAATAAATTTGATTTTACAAAGTTTAATATTTATCTTTTTTATGGAAGAAATGAGGGTCTACAAAACAAAATAGCTGAGAAATATTTGATAAAAGATTTTGGTAATAATGTACAAAAATACGAAGAAATAGAAGTTATTAATAATAAGGATATAATAATTGAAGAGATACTGTCAAAATCTCTTTTTGAAAATAATAAAATTATAATAATTTCCAGAGCTACAGATAAAATAGTAGAGTTTATAAGAGATATACTTGAAAGAAATATTAAAGATGTTTTAATTTTATTAAAAAGCTTATCTCTAGAAAAAAGATCAAAATTAAGAACATTTTTCGAAAAAAATAAATCTTTGGCAGTTATTCCATTTTATGAAGACGATGAAAAAAACTTATCATCTATTATTTACGATTTTTTAAAACAAAATAATATTAAATTGTCTAGAGAATCTATAAATTTACTGGTCAGTAGGGCTGGTGGTGATAGAAAAAACCTTAATATGGAACTTGATAAAATTCTTAATTATTCAATTTCTAATAAAAAAATTGAATATTCAAATGTTGAAAAACTAACTAACTTAGTTGAAAATTACACTGTGAATGAACTGGCTAATTCTTATTTAAGTAAAAATAAAAAAAATGTTACAAAAATTTTAAATGAAAACAATTACACTGATGAAGACTGTGTCTTAATATTAAGAACTATATTAAGTAAATCGAAAAGATTACTAACAATTATGCAAGAATTAAAAAAATCAGAAAATATAGATAAAGCAATATCAGAGATAAGACCTCCTATATTTTGGAAAGAAAAAGATAGTGTAAAAAGACAAGTAATTTCATGGAAAACACAGGATTTAAAAAAAAAAATTTATGAAATAAATGATATAGAATTACTGATAAAATCAAATTCGAAGAATTCTTTAAACTTTGTATCAGATTTTATATTAAATTATTAATAATTTCTCTTTATCGTATTGATTAGTCTGTCCAACTGATCTAAAGCCTTATATTCAAAAGTTAATGAACCTGAATTATTTTTTTTGTTATTTAGAATTACTCTCATCCCTATTTTTTCTGTAAGCTCATTTTCAGTAGCAATAAAATTTGGATCTTTGGAAAAATATTTTTTTTTCGAACCAGTTTTCAATATTCTTACAAGATTCTCGGTTTGACGAACTGACAATTTTTTTTTGATTATGTTTTCAGCCAAGAGTAAAGCATTATCTAAACCAATCAATATTTTTGCGTGTCCTTGCGAAATTTTATAATTTCTAATCATATCAAGTATTTTATCTGGAAGAGAGAGTAGTCTAAGAGAGTTTGAAATATGGGATCTGCTTTTTCCTATAAACTGAGAAACTTTATGATGGTCATATGAGAAATTATCAATTAGATTTTTATAACTTTCTGCCTCCTCGATTGGATTTAAATCTTTTCTTTGAACATTCTCTATAATTGCTAACTCTAAAGATTTTAAATTATCAGCTTCTATGACTACAACTGGCACTTCATGAAGACCCGCGGACTGAGCTGCTTGCCAACGTCTTTCACCAGCAATTAGTTCAAATTTATCATCGTTATCTTTTGATTTCCTTACTATTAATGGTTGAATTATACCTCTCTCTTTTATTGAGTTTGTTAGTTCCTCAAGAGCATCCTTTTCAAATATTTTTCTAGGTTGATTTTTGTTTGGTACTATAGAACTAATAGCAATGTTATCTTTTGCAGTTTTTATTTCATTGTCACCAATCAAAGATGACAGACCTCTTCCAAGACCTTTCTTGCTTTTAAAGGGATTAATCATGCGGCACTCTCAACCTGATTATCTTGTTCTAAAAATTCTTCTGTAAATTTGAAATATGCTTTACTACCTGGACATATCTTATCATACATAAGAACTGGTATACCGTGGGATGGTGCTTCGGATAATCTTACATTTCTTGGGACAGCTGTAGAATATACTTTTTCTTTAAAATAGTTCCTCGCCTCTAGCTCAACTTGACCTGAAAGCTTATTTCTTTTGTCAAACATAGTTAGTAGGATGCCTCTAATCTCTAAAGTAGGGTTCAAATTAGATTTTATCCTTTCTATGGTTTTCATTAATTGTGTAAGTCCTTCTAAAGCAAAAAATTCTGTCTGGAGAGGTACAACTATAGCTTCAGAGGCTACCAAAGCCATGATTGTAAGAAGACTTAGAGATGGAGGACAGTCTATTAGTATATAATCGTATGATGCTTCAGAATCATTTAAAATAAGGGCTAATTCGTCCTTTAATTTATAAGCTCTACGACTATCTCCAGCTGTTTCAACCTCAAGACCTGACAAATCTACATTGGAACTTATCAAATTAAGATTTACAAAACTTGTTGGCTGTATCACTTCAGAAATTTTTTTATTTCCGTTTAACACATTATAGATTGTTTTATCTGAGTTTGTATTGTTAGGAAGTCCAAGACCTGTAGTTGCATTACCTTGAGGATCTAAGTCAATAACAAGAATTTTTTTACCTTTAATAGTTAATCCAGCAGCAAGATTAATTACTGTGGTGGTCTTACCCACCCCACCTTTTTGATTTATGACTGAAATAATTTTTTTATTCATTTTTTTTTTTTAAATTTGAAATTTTTACTACAGAAGACTCATCACTAGTTAGACTTTTCATTTCTTCCACATCAAATTTCCATTTTGTAGAGACATCTTTTAAAATTTTTTTTCCACTCTTTCCTAAGTACATGACTATATATTTAAAGTTTTTGAAATTATTTGTTGCTATTTCAAAAATAACCGGCAAAGGTTTAAATGCTCGACAAATTATTACATCTGTAATTAAGTTTTTCTCCTCAAAAATATTTTTTTGATAAATTTTAGCTTCCAATTTGAATTTTTTTGCCATCTCTTTTAAGAAATTGCTTTTATGATAACTTTTTTCATAAAAAATTAGCTTAAAACCTTGTTTTTTAGGTTTCATCAAAATACCTAAAACTATACTAGGAAGCCCCGCGCCTGATCCAAGATCAGTGCATACTTTGATATCATTTTTATCAATAAAATCAAATGTTTGCGCACTATCGTAAATATGTCTTGAATTTATTGACTTTTCTGTACTTGAGCTTATTAAATTAATTTTCCTATTTGTAATTAAAATTGACTGCGAATAGTCTTCAAGCTCCATTAATGTTTCACGTGAAACATTTGGAAGATAAATTTTCTCTTTTTTTATTATTTTCGAATCAATCAAGCTATATGCTTAATAGACTTTCTTTTAACGTGAGACAACAAAATATATACTGCAGCTGGAGTAATCCCATCTATTCTAAGTGCTTGACCAAGTGTTTTAGGCTTTATTTTTTTAAATTTTGACTTAACTTCATTTGATAATCCAGAAAATTGATCATAATCTAGATTTTCCGGTATTTTAAGATTCTCATCTCTTTTAAATGCTAAAATATCTGCATTTTGCTTTTTTAGATATCCTTTATAATGGGCTTTTATCTCAATTTGCTCATCGATTTCACGTGAAACATATTTAATTTCTGGCCAAATTTCCCTAATTTTAATCATATTTACTGACTTTTGACACAGTATTTCTAATGCATTTCTTTTAACTCCATCTTTAGCAATATTAATTCCAAATTTAGATGCTTTTGAAGGGGAAATAAAAGAATTTTCCATATTTTTAAGACTTTTTTCTAATTTAGACGCTTTCTCTTTATATATACGTTTCCTATCATCTAATATTAAACCAATATCAATTCCTTTTTGGGTAAGTCTTATATCTGCATTATCAGCTCTCAAAGATAGCCTGTATTCTGCTCTTGAGGTGAACATTCTATAGGGTTCTGCAACTCCTTTTGTAACTAAATCATCTATCATGACACCTATGTATGCCTCAGATCTATCAAGTATAAATGGTTCATTACCTTTAATAGTGAGAGCTGCATTTATTCCAGCTATCAAACCTTGAGCTGCAGCTTCTTCATAGCCTGTAGTTCCATTTATTTGTCCTGCGAGGTAAAGATTTTTAATTTTTTTTGTCTCTAGAGTTAGGAATAGCTCGCGCGGATCAACAAAATCATATTCAATTGCGTACCCAGGCCTTAAAATTTTTACATTCTCTAAACCATTGATATTATTGCATATTTCTTGCTGTATTTCAGATGGTAAAGAAGTTGAAATCCCATTAGGGTAGATTGTTTTATCATTAAGACCTTCTGGCTCTAAAAATATTTGATGTTTTTGCTTATCAGCAAACTTAAAAATTTTATCTTCTATTGAAGGACAATATCTAGGACCGACACCTTGTATACTTCCTGAGTACATAGCACTTCTTTTTATATTTTTAGATATGATCTCATGAACTGCTCGATTGGTATAAGTCATCCTGCATGAAATTTGTCTATTGATATTTTTTTTTGTCAGGAAAGAAAAAAAATAAGGATCTTCATCTGCTTGCTGCTCTTCAAGTTTTTCGAAATTAATTGTCGTTGCATCCAATCTTGGTGGTGTTCCTGTTTTTAATCTTCCAATTTTAAAATCATATTTTTCTAACTGTTCACTTAGACCTGTTGAAGGTTTTTCATTAAATCTTCCTGCAGGTGTTTTTTCTTCACCAATGTGAATTAAACCATTTAAAAAAGTTCCAGTTGTTAAGATTACTTTAGATGATAGTACTTTTTTACCTGCTTGTGTAATAAAACCAATTATATTGTTTTTTTCAAAAATAAACTCTATTACAGGATCACAAAAAATGCTTAAATTACAATAGTTTACAAGTTTTTCTTGCATATATTTTTTATATAATGATCTATCACTTTGAGTACGAGGTCCACGCACTGCAGGGCCTCTACTTCTATTTAACAATCGAAATTGTATTCCTGATTTATCTGCAACTTCCCCCATTACACCATCTAGTGCATCTATTTCTCGAACGAGATGGCCTTTACCTAATCCTCCTATAGCAGGGTTACATGACATCTCACCAATAGTATCAAATTTATGAGTAAATAAGGCAGTGTTTACACCTAATCTGGCAGATGCAGCTGCTGCTTCACATCCTGCGTGACCGCCTCCAATTACTACTACATCAAAAAATAGCTCGTTTTTCATGACTATAATTTATTATTGATCTTAAAATTTACAAGAAAACACTTAAAAATGTCTAAAAAGCTATTAAAATTAACATTTATTTGCCTATACAGAAATCATTAAAAATGGAACCTATTATTTCCTCAACATCTACTTTTCCAACAATCATGCCCAAGTGTCTCGTTGCTAACCTTAAATCCTCTGCAGCTTTATCAAAATCTTCTTGGGAATTTTTTTTCTCAAAGTGTTTTAAATTTTCAACACAAGCTTCTAAACTTTGCCTATGTCTTTCTCTCGTAATTAAAGTTTCGTTCGGACTCACAAATTTATTATTTAGTTTATCTTTAATTCTATTTATTAACTCATCTAAATTTGTTTCATTTTTTATTGATAAGAAAATTGGATTAAACTTTTCAATTTGTTTATTTATATTTTTATAACCTTGGTCTATTTTATTGATTACAATTATTGATTTATCACTAACTAAATTGTTTAAAAATCCAGTAAAATCAACATTTTTTGGCTCTATTACAATAATGTTAAGATCAGCATCTTCAGCTCTTTTAAGTGCTAATTTAATTCCTTTTTTTTCAATCTCATCTTGAGACTCTCTAATTCCAGCTGTGTCAGAAATTACAACTGGATAGCCATCTAAATTTAAATGAGCTTCAATAACATCTCTAGTCGTACCTGCAATTTCTGAAACAATTGCAACATCACGATTAGAAAGATAATTTAATAAAGAGGATTTTCCTGCGTTAGCTGGTCCAATTATCGCAATTTTAAAACCCTCTCTAATTCTTTCCCCAACTTTTTGATCATCTAAAATTTTTTCAATTTCTTTTCTTATTTTTTCTGAGTCAATTTTAATATTTTTAATTATATCAGCTGGAAGATCTTCTTCTGGAAAATCAATTTTTGCTTCAACATTTGATAAAATTTTCAAAAGTTTTTCTCTAAGTGAATTAAATTTATCTGAACTTTTTCCACTCATTATTTTTAATGCTTGTTGTCTTTGAATCTCAGTTTCTGAGGAAATTAAATCAGAAATGCTCTCGGCTTTTAACAAGTTGATTTTTCCATTTTGAAAAGCAATTTTAGTAAACTCTCCGGGTTCGGCTAATCTGCAACCACCAATTTTTGAAATTGATAAATGAATTTCTTCTATTACTGATTTGCTACCATGGACGTGTAATTCTGCCATATCTTCCCCTGTATAGCTATTTGGGCCGGGAAACCATATTAAAATACCCTCGTCAATTAACTCATTATTATCGATTTTGCTGAATTTTCTGATGGTTGCTACTCTCGGGCTTGGTATTGGCAAATTAGTTAATTTCTTTATAACATTTTTTGTTTTTGACCCAGATACTCGAATAACAGCTATTCCTGAAACTCCTTGACCTGAAGATAGTGCATATATAGTCATATTTTTAAATATAATTGATATAATAATTAAATATACATATTGTTATATGATAATTTGGATTGCTTCATACCCTAAAAGTGGAAACACATATATCAGATCATTTTTATCAGCATACTATTTTTCTAAAGATGGAAATTTTAATTTTGAACTTTTAAAAAATATAAAACAATTCCCCAATGTAGAGTTTTTTGAAGAACCTTTCGAAGGAGCAGAACAAGCGTCCAAAAATTGGTTAATAGCCCAAAAAATGATTAAAGATAAAAAGAAAGTATTTTTCCTAAAAACACATAGTTGCCTTGGTTTATTTAAAGGTAAGCCGTTTACTACACCAGAATACTCGCTAGGAGGCATATATATTGTGAGAGATCCAAGAAATGTAATAACATCTGTTAAAAATCATTTTTCCTTAGATGAAGAAGGTGCTTACAAATTTATTACAGACATAAATACGAATGCTAAAGAGCTTTATTCAAAAGATTACAGAACTTGGGTACTTTTAAGTAATTGGTCTAATCATTACAGGTCTTGGGTTAAATCAAAAAATTTTAGGAAATTATTAATCAAATATGAAGATTTTGAGGATAACAAATACAGAACATTTAGAGATATAATAATTTTTGTTAACACTTTAATGAATAATACTGAAAGGGTAGATGAAGCAAAATTAGAAAAAGCAATTGAAAGTACTAATTTTAACGTTCTAAAAAATAAAGAAAAAAACGAGGGTTTTGAAGAGGCTGCTTATTCAAAAGATGAACAAAAGAAAAAAGTTTTTTTTAATCTTGGATTTAATAATAGATGGAAAAATTTGTTAAACGATGACATGCGTAAGAAAATAGAGAATGAGTTTAATAGTGAAATGAAAGAATTAAATTATTTATAATTAAATAAGCAAGCGTGTTAATAAATCATTTAAAAGATAACTTTGATAAAGCTAAAAAATTACATCAAAAAGGTGATTTAATTTCAGCAATCAGTATTTACCTAGAGATATTAAAAATTGATAAAAATAATTCAATAATTAATTTTTATTTGGGTACTGCTTATTTACAGAGTGGAGCATTTGAAAATTCAATTAAATATTTAGAAAAATCTCTAAGTAGTAAATCCACAAATCCAATGATTTATAATAATTTAGGGATCTCTTTTATGGAAATATTTGAGTTTGAAAAAGCTAAAGAAAATTTTGACAAAGCTTTAAAAATAAAGATAGATTTTCCTGAAGTTTACAACAATCAAGGAATAATTTTCAGAAAATTAAAAGATTTTGATCAGTCATTAAAATACCTTAAAAAAGCGATTGAACTTAAACCATATTACTCAGAAGCTTATAACAATACAGGAAACACTCTTAATGATATTGGTGAAAAAGAAAAAGCCATTATAAATTACAAAAAGGCAATCCAGCTAAACCCAAAATATATAGAAGCTTATCTAAATATAGGAACATGTTATCAGGAATTGAAAAATTATGAGGAAGCAAAAAAAAATTATCTTAAAGTTAAGGAATTAGATCCATATTATGACTTTATAAATGGAAAAATTTTACACCTCAATATGAGCATTTGTAATTGGGAAACTTTTGATAATGAAAAAAAAATTATTGAAAACTCTGTATCTAGTAAAAGCATTACCGATCCGTTTTTATTCTTAAGTGTATCCGACGATCCAGAAATTCAAAAAATAATATCTGAGAATTATATAAAAAAAAGTTATAGCAAATATTCGAGCAAGATTAATAAAACTAAAAATAAAATACCAAAAATAGGTTATTTTTCACCAGATTTTTCAAATCATCCTGTTTTACATTTAATGCAGGATACTTTTAAAAACCACGATAAGAAAAATTTTGATATTTATGCGTTCTCTTTTGGATTAAAAACTAGAAGTGAAAGCCATTACAAAATAAAAAAATATTTTAAAAAATTTAATTATATTGACAATATTTCTGACAAAAATGTTGCTACTCTTTGTAGAGAAATTGGTATTGATATTGCTGTAGATCTATGTGGACACACAGCTGAAAACAGGATGGGATTATTTGCAGAAAGGGTAGGTAAAAAACAGATAAATTATTTAGGATATCCTGGGACAACAGGCGCAAAATTTATGGATTACATTATAACTGATAAGTTTATTATTCCTGAACAAGATCAAAAAAGTTATACTGAAAAAGTTTTATACTTACCAAATTGCTATCAATCAAATCCAAAAAATGATTCGGCCTCAAAAAATAATTATAGTAAAAGTGATTTTAATTTACCTGAAAATAAATTTATTTACTGTAGTTTTAATAATCACAATAAAATAACACCAGAAATTTTTCTATCTTGGATGAAAATATTAAAAAGAGTAAAAAATAGCGTGTTATGGTTATACTTAACAAATGAAACTGCAAAGAATAATATTTTACTTGAGACAAAAAAAGTTAACATCAGTGCTGATAGGATAATTTTTGCATCCAGTATTGAGCACAGCGATCATCTTAAAAGGTTAAATCTAGCTGATTTGTTCTTGGATACATTTCCTTACAATGCTCATACTACAGGAAGTGATGCATTTAGGATGGGACTACCAATGATAACTTTAAAAGGTAAAAGTTTTGCTTCTAGAGTTTTAGCGAGTATTTTAAACACAAACGGACTTAATGAGCTAGTAACCGAGGATTTAAAAGATTATGTGAATCTAGCAATAAAATTAGGGTCAGATAACAATTTTTATCTAAATTTAAAAAAAAAAGTACAAGAAAAAAGCTTAAACAGTGTACTATTCGATAACATAAAATTTACTCGAGATTTAGAATTTATTTATACAAATATCCTAAAATCTTAAGATGGCTTGTTCATCGAATTAAAAAAATCAGAATTATTTTTTGTATCTTTCAGTTTTGAATTAATAAACTCAATTGCATCCATAGAACCCATGGGTGCAATTATTCTTCTCAAAACATTCATCTTTTGAAGATCATTTTTTTCAAATATTAATTCTTCTCTTCTAGTTCCAGATTTGGTGATATCTATTGCTGGAAATATTCTTTTTTCAGAAATTTTTCTGTCTAATATTGTTTCGCTATTTCCAGTTCCTTTGAACTCTTCAAAAATTACTTCATCCATTCGACTACCTGTATCTATTAATGCTGTTGCTATAATTGTTAATGATCCACCTTCTTCGATATTTCTTGCGGCACCAAAAAATCTTTTTGGTCTTTGAAGGGCATTCGCATCTACTCCCCCAGTCAAAACTTTACCAGAACTTGGTACAACTGCATTATATGCTCTTCCCAATCTAGTTATGGAATCTAAAAGTATCACTACATCTTTTTTATGCTCCGTTAATCTTTTGGCTTTTTCAATTACCATTTCGGCTACTGCTACGTGTCTTTGGGCTGGTTCATCAAAAGTTGAGCTTATTACTTCTCCCTTAACAGTTCTTTGCATATCTGTAACTTCCTCTGGTCTTTCATCTATTAAAAGAACCATCAGGTAACACTCTGGATGATTTGCCGTAATTGAGTTGGCTATACTTTGTAATATCATTGTTTTTCCGGCCTTCGGTGGAGATATAATTAAAGATCTTTGACCTTTTCCTATTGGACTTACTAAATCTATTAATCTCGGGGTTAGATCTACTTTCTTTTCCACTTTATTTGTTTCAACTTCCATAACTAGTTGTTTGTTTGGGTAAAGAGGGGTTAAGTTATCAAATGCTATTTTATGTTTGAATTTATCTGTTTCCTCAAAATTAATTTTACTTACCTGAAGAAGTGCAAAATATCTTTCACCTTCTTTCGGTGACCTAATTGGACCTTCAACCGTATCTCCAGTTCGAAGTCCAAATCTTCTAATTTGATTTGGGCTTACATAGATATCGTCGGCACCAGGTAAATAATTTGACTCTATAGCTCTAAGAAAACCAAAACCATCTTGAAGCAATTGAAGGACTCCACCCCCAGTAATTTCTTCTCCCTTTTCGGCTAATTTTTTTAAAATTGCGAAATAAATTTCTTGTCTCCTTAGAGTGCTAGCGTTCTCGATTCCTAAATTTTCAGCTTCAGTGATAAGTTTTTCGGAGCTTTTTTCTTTTAATTCTTGAATGTTCATAGTGTGGGGAATTTGATATTAGATATTTATATTATAGTAATCTGTTTAAATTATTTCAAGCCTATAAAGGCTTAAATATTACAACAAAAACAATCAAAATAAGCAATATTGTGGGTATTTCATTAATTAATCTATAAAATTTATGAGAACGGTTATTTTGATCGGTTTTAAACTTAATTAAAGTTTTCCCTAAGTATAAATGATAAATGGTAAGTAATATTACAAATACAATTTTTAATAACATCCACGTTTGACTTAATTGTTGAAATCCTATGGAATGTATCAAAAGCAAGCCAAACACCCATGATAGTATCATGGCAGGGGTCATTATGTAGAAATATAATTTCCTCTCCATAACCTTAAATACTTCTGACGTATTGTTATTATTTTTATTTTCAGCATGATAAACGAATATTCTTGGGAGATATAATAAACCAGCCATCCAAGAAATAACTGAAATGAGATGTAAAGATTTAAAAAGAAGGTAAATATTCATTTATCAAATATTACTTTTAATCAAACTATTAAGTAATTTTATATGATCATCGTTGTCATTTAGACATGGTATCATATCAAAATTTTCGCCACCTGCCTCCATGAAGCTTTCTTTACCTTGGATCAATATTTCTTCTAACGTTTCTACACAATCAGATGAAAACCCAGGGCATATCGCAAGAACATTTTTCATTCCCTCCTTTGGCAAATTTTCTAATGTTTTATCGGTGTAAGGTTGTAGCCATTCTTGTGGTCCAAATCTTGATTGAAACGTAGTTTTAATCTTAACTGATTTAAACTTCTCCGAAATTAATCTGGTAGTCTTGTGACAATAACAATGGTATGGATCTCCTTTATCAAAATATTTTTTTGGTATACCATGATAAGATGCTAAAATTAAGTCTGGTTTCCAATTTATCATTTCCAACTTGGCATTAATAGAATTTACCAAAGCTTCAATATACAAAGGCTCAGATTCATAGTGAGGTATAATTTTTAAGGAAGGTTGCCATCGCATATCCATTAAGGTTCTATAAACTTCGTCACAAACTGTAGCCGTAGTTGCGGCTGCGTATTGAGGATATAGTGGTAAAATTACCAGATTTTCACAACCATTTTCATGTAATTTTTCAACTTTACTTTTGATGCTAGGATTTCCATATCTCATAGCAAAATCAATTATAAGGTTTTCATTTGAAAGTATATTTGAAAGTTTTTGAGCTTGTTTTTTTGTGTAATACAGTAGTGGTGAAATATTTTCATCTTTCATCCATATTTCTTTATAAGCTTTCGCTGTTTTTGAGGGTCTTAAATTTAAAATAAAGATATTTAATATTATTTTCCACAAAATTGGGTTTACTTCTATTACTCTTCTATCTGATAGAAATTCTTTTAAGTATTTTCTAATATCTAACCAACCTGTCGAATCAGGTGTACCAAGATTAATAATTAATACACCCGTTTTCCCAAATTTGATTTTTGGATGATTTTCTATCATTTGTATTCTCTAACTATTTTTACAAGCTCTGCTACCATTTCAATTTTTGTCTGAGGAAGGATTCCATGACCTAAATTAAATACATAAGGATGACTTTTAAAAATTTCCAAATAGTTTGTTACTTGTTTTCTTAAGTTATCTTTATCTGTTAATAAAACTTTTGGGTCTAATCCACCCTGAACTGGAATTTGAATATTTTTTATCAATTCTTTTGGATTTATATTATAATCAATGTTAATCATATCTGGATTTACAATTTTACAATATTCGGCGTAATTAGATATACCTCTTGGAAAACAAATAACTGGGACACCAATCTCTTTTGTATAATTAACTAAAGATGCAGTAGGATTATATAGATATTTGTCGAAATCTTTTGTAATCAAACCTGCCCAACTATCAAATATTTGTATTAACGTTGCTCCAGCTTTTACTTGGTTCCTAATGTGAACCTTAATAAACCTATCAAGAATTTTCAATAGATCGCTAATTAAATTTTTGTCAGAAAAAAAATTTTCAGATAAACCGTTTTTTGGGGAGACTCTATTAATCATATATACAAGCAAGGTCCAAGGAGCTCCAACAAAACCTATTAGATCTTTATTTTCTAATTTATTATTTTTACTTAAATTTTGTAAAAGTTTATAAATTGACGACAACTTATCTGTAAAAATATTTTCTTCTGTCTCTAAAATTTTAGCTGCATTTATTTTTCCAAGACTAGGTCCAAAATCTTTCTTAAATTCTACTTGTTGCCCAAGCCCATAAGGTATCATTAGGATATCAGAGAATATAATAGCAGCATCAAAATCAAATCGATCTATTGGTTGTATTGTTATTTCTTCCGAAAGATTAGAGTTTAAACATAAGTCTATAAAGTTAGTATTATTCTTTCTTATTTCCCTGAATTCAGGTAAATATCTTCCTGCTTGCCTCATTAACCATATAGGATTGAGATTTGTTTTATTATTTATCAAGCACTCTTTTATTGGTGTCATTTATAATAAGATAATTATATTTGGATTTATTATTAGTATGAATTGTTGATAACGTAAATTACTCAATTTCAACAGTTTATCCACTTTTTATTAATATATATGAAAAGAAAATCCTTTAAATATTGGGGTATTTTATCACTCTAATAAATACTTGAATTGTTAATAAGTTATTCACATTTACGAAAATGTTGAGAAAATAATTATAAATTTAAAGAAATACCATAAAATTAATATATCAACTGTTTTTCTTATTCTTTAATTAATTTATATTCAAGTTATACATGAAAAATACACACCAAGTTTTCCTAATATCAGATTCAACGGGCGAAACTCTTGATAGAATATTTATGGCCTTAAAAGCCCAGTTTAATAATTTCAATTATGATCTAAGTCAGTATTCATTTACAAGAACTGAGAACCAAATTTCAACAATTTTAAATAATGCAAAAAAACAAGAAAGTCCAATAATTTTATATACTGTTGTTAACAGCAAACTTGCTAAATTTCTTGCAGAAGAAGCTAACAAAAAGAAAATTCCATGCTTTGGGGTTTTAGGTGACCTTATTTTAAATTTTTCTAAAATTTTAAATCAAAAAGCAACCCATCAGCCAAGTGCCCAACATGTTTTAGATGATGATTATTACAAAAGAATTGAAGCAATACAATTTACAATGAACCATGATGATGGAAATAGTACTGAAGATATAAAAGAGTCTGATATCATTCTAATTGGTGTTAGTCGTACTAGCAAAACACCTACTTCAATTTATTTAGCTAACAAAGGTTTAAAAACATCAAATATTCCTTTGGTTAATGAAATGAATATTCCTTCAGATGTTATTAATTCCAATACTTTATGTGTAGTAGGTTTAGTCACTGAAGCAGAAAGACTTTTTGATATTAGGAGAAATAGGCTCAACTCACTTAAAGAAAATGAAGCATCTGATTACACAAATTTAGAGAAAATTAGAGATGAAGTAGATCAATCAAAAAAAATATTTAAAAAAAACAAATGGCCAGTCATTGATGTAACAAGAAAATCTGTTGAGGAGACAGCCGCATCGATAATTAAGATATTTGAAATACGGAACAAAAATGGCTGAAATAATACTAGCTTCTAAGAGTAAGGTTAGAGAAGAAATATTAATTAATCATAATATAAGTTGCTTAGTTAAACCATCCAATGTAGATGAGGATCCTATAAAATATAGCTTACTCAAAGAAGGGGCTTCTCCTGAAATAATTTCAAAAAATTTAGCAGAGCTTAAAGCGAATAAAGTGAGCAATAATATTCATGATGCCTTAGTTTTAGGAGCTGATAGCGTTATTGATTTAAATGGTGAATTAATTTCTAAACCAGAAAATAGGGATGAAGCCTTAAATATATTAAAGAAATTAAATGGTAAAAAGCATTCCCTTATAAGTTCTGTTTGCATATCTAAAAACGGTTCCATGATATGGAATTACACGGACAAAGCTTTCCTAACAATGAAAAATTTTTCAGATCAAGATTTAAAGGATTACTTAAAAAAAATTTCGGACGAAGCTTTATATGCTTATAATGTTTATCAAATAGAGGGTGAAGGTAGAAAATTGTTTACAAAAATTGATGGAGATGAGAATACAGTAATGGGGCTCCCAGTTAAAAGAATAAAAAATTATTTGGAAAGTTATAAATGAAAAAATTTCTAGTAATAGGAAATCCTATTGATCACTCATTATCACCTAAATTACATAATTATTGGATAAAAAAAAATGGGTTGAAATCAATTTATGGGAAATTGGCAGTTAAAGAGAATGAATTATCCGAACTATGCAATAATTTAAGACAAGGCGAACTAAATGGCATAAATGTAACTGTACCATTTAAAAAAGCAATAATACCTCATGTCGACATTTTAAGTGGTCATGCATTAAGGACAAATTCAATTAATACTATTTCTGTAGATAATGGAAATTTGGTTGGACATAATACTGATATTGAAGGATTTGAACTTAGTATAAAAAAATCAAATTATGATGTCAGTAATAAAAATATAATTATTTTAGGTGCAGGAGGAGTTGTACCATCAATAATATATGCTTTAAAAAGAATGAATGCAGATAAAATAATTTTGAGCAATAGAACTAGAGAAAAAGCTGAAGAGTTAAAAAAATTGTATAAAGATTTAATTATTTTGGATTGGGGTGAACTAATTGAGTTTGATATGATAATAAATGCAACAAGTATTGGGCTCAATGAAAACGACAATTTTGAGATAGATTTCACAAAGGTTGGAAATAATAAATTTTTTTATGATGTAATTTACAAGCCGTATAAAAATAACTTCTCTAAAGCAGGCAATCAAAAAGGCAACATCTTTAAAAACGGTCTAAATATGTTTTTATATCAGGCCCAAAAAGCTTTTAATATATGGCATAAAATTGAACCTGTTATTGATGAAGAAGTTTTAGATTTTTTAGATAATAATAATGAGATTAAAAAATAAAATTGCAATAATTACTGGATCGGCATCCGGATTTGGAAAAGGAATAGCAAAAAAATTTTCACAAGAAGGTGCTAAATTAATTATGGTAGATATAAATTCAAAATTATTAAAAAAGATTTCTAAAAATCTATCTCAAGATTATTTTGTTGCAGATGTATCAAAAAGTTCAGATTTTAAATCTTTGAAAAATTTTGCATATAAAAAATATGGGAATATAGACATAGTAGTTAACAATGCAGGAGTAACACATAAGCCAAAATTTATGGAGTCAGTAGATGAAAAAGATTTTAATAGGGTTTTTAATGTGAATGCTAAATCAGTCTATTATTGTGCAAAGTATTTTATACCAAGGATGAAAAAAAATAGAAAAGGTGTTATTTTAAATGTTGCTTCAACAGCAGGCATATCACCTAGACCTAAGTTAAATTGGTACAATGCAACCAAAGGATGGATGATTACAGCTACTAAAGCAATGGCTATTGAGTTAGCTACCTTTAATGTAAGAGTTAATGCAATAGCTCCAGTTGCAGGTTTGACGCCACTATTAAAATCATTTATGGGCGGCAATACTCCAAAAAAAAAACGCTCATTTTTGTCTACAATTCCAATAGGCAGATTTTCTACTCCTGAAGATATGGGAAATGCTGCATGTTTTTTATGTTCTGATGAAGCAAGCATGATAACAGGAACCATTTTAGAAGTAGATGGGGGAAGGTGTATATAGAAAATTATGATTAGAATAGGGGTTATCGGAGGAATAGGTTCTGGTAAATCATTTATTGCTAAATTATTTAAATATCCAGTTTTTAATGCTGATAAAGAGGTTAATTTAATTTACAGAAATAATAAAGAATGCTTTAAGAAGCTAAAAAAACGCCTACCAAATTATATTAAATCTTACCCAGTAAAAAAAGATGAGTTAATAAGAGCTATATCTTCAAATAATAAAAATTTAAAACTCATATCTTCTATAGTGCACCCAATCGTAAGAAGAAAAATGAAAAAATTTTTAAAAGAGAAAATTAAGTCAAAAATTGTTATTTTAGACATTCCATTACTTATAGAAAATAAACTTTACAGAAAGGGAGATATCTTGGTTTTTGTTAATTCAAACAAATCAAAAATTATTTCCAGATTAAAAAAAAGAAAAAATTTTAATAAAAAGATATTTAAAAGTTTAAAAAATAACCAAGTAACACTGTTAAGAAAAAAAAAATTAGCTAATTATCTAATAGATAATAACTATTCTCCTAATATAATGAGGAAAAAAATTAAAATATTAAAAAACAAAATTCTGAATGAAAGAAATAGTACTTGATACAGAGACAACAGGCCTTTCGGTTAAGGATGGACATAGAATTGTTGAGATAGGGTGTATTGAATTGGATGATTTAATACCAACAAAAAAAATCTTTCATTGTTATCTAAATCCAGAGAGAAAGGTATCTGAAAGCGCTCTAAAAGTACATGGCTATACTGATAATTTTTTATCAGACAAAAAAAAATTCTCGGACATTGCTGATGATTTTCTTAAATTTGTAGATGGAAAAAAAATAATTATTCATAATGCTGAATTTGATATTGCACATTTAAATAACGAGTTATCATTAATTAATAAAAATCTTATTTCAAAAGATAATGTCATCGACACCCTTGAAATTGCAAGAAATAAATTCCCAGGATCAAGCATTAGTCTTGATGCACTTTGTAAAAGATTTAAAATTGATAATTCTAGAAGAGTTAAACATACAGCAATAATAGATTGTGAGTTGCTTTCCAAAGTATACATAAATCTAATTGATCAAAAAGCGCCTTTATTCCAATTTCAAAACGAAAATGAAAATAGTAATATAATTTCAACTAAACCTAATAGCTATTCAAAAAAAATTATTAGAATTACCCAAGATGAATATGAGAAACACAGAAATTTTTTAAAAACTGATTTAAAAAAAAACTTTTTTTAATTTAACCTTTGTTGGTATAATTTTTCAAAATCAACTTTTTTTTCTAATTTCAAGTCAGGAAATCCCGAATCTTTAACAACATTCAAAAAAATTTTTTCTAAACCTGGATATATTTCATTTTGAACATCACAAAGAATAATTCTCTCTAGTTCTTCTTTTTTAAGATTTTTATCTTTGATTTTTATTATAGTTGCGTAGAGTATTTCAAAATAAGATTTTCTTTTATTTTCTGTTGGATCTTTATAATTAACTTTTGTAATTACTTCTATCATTTCATCTTTTAATGGCTTTGTGGTTATATTTATTCCTAACGAATATTTAGTAATATATTCCCTGCTGAATATGAAAGTCTCGGCATTTGGGATCTCAACAGATAGATCTTTTATATATTTTAATACTATTTCATATTTTTTTGTCATTATCGTCACTTAAATCTTCATAATCTCCGTCAATATAATTTTCATCAATCTTTTTTTTATAATTCGTCTTTTTTACAAATCTGTTAAGTATAATTTTTCTTGAAAAAGGAACAACTAACAAAACACCAATAAAGTCAGTTGCAAAACCAGGAAAAATTAATAATAAAGCTGCAAATGCAAGTGTTGCACCAGAGATTAATTCATAAATAGGTAATTCATTTTTAATTAATTGTCTCATGCCTGCTTTTAGAGTGTTAAAGCCCTCGTATCTAGCATACGCAACTCCAACCACTGCCGTAAGCAAAATTAACAAAACCGTGTTAAAAGCACCAATTTGAGAACCTATCTTTATAAATAAGTAGATCTCGATAAGAGGCACACCAATGATTAAAATTAGTACTGTGTTCATTTGTCTATAATTTAATTACCAGGTTGAAATTTATCAACTTAGTAAATATTATACATATATGAGTTATAGTTTTGAATATATAGATATTATCCTCCTTGCAATGATAGCTGGATTTATTTTCTTAAGATTAAGAGGTATTTTAGGAAAAAAGACAGGTTTTGAAGAGGATATTAATTCTAGTTTCCCGCACGAAGCACCACCATCAAAACCAGTAGTTGATTTAAATGCTACTACATTTGATGATAATGCTAAAAAAGAGTTTGTTAAAGGAGCTAAGATTGCATATGAAACAATTATAACTAATTTTGCTAAAGGAAAGCTAAAAGATGTTAAATTATTGCTTGATAAAAGTGTATATCAGCAATTTGAAGAAGCTATAAAAGATAGAGATCAGAAAAAATTTTCTTCAGAAACCACTTTTATAGGAATAAATTCTGCAGAAATAAAAGAACATCAACAAAATAAAAATATGCTTGAGGTTACTGTAGAATTTGTAAGTGAAATTATTTCATGCGTAAAAGATAAAGATAACAAAATAGTTTCTGGTGATCCAGAAAAAATTAAAAAAGTATTAGATACTTGGAAGTTCTCAAAAGATAGCAGATCGACAAATCCTAACTGGCTTTTAATTGACACACAAGCTTGACAGATAAATTATCAGAAAAAGATAAAAAAGACTGGCATAAATTTGTAAATAGCGACGAAAAATTAGAAATCAAAGATAATGAGTTTTTGAAACAAGATAGATTAAATGAGAAATCTATTGATCTCCATGGTTTCACTTTAGATGAAGCTAATGATAAAATATTTAAATTTATTTCCTACTGTTATCACAATAAAGTTAAAAAAATAAATGTTATTACTGGGAAAGGTATGAGATCAAAAAATTTGACTGATCCATATAAATCAAGTGATTTAGGTATACTAAAACATTCCGTTCCTGACTATATTAAAAACAATTCAGAACTAATGAAAAAAATTATTAAAATAGACTTTGAGGCAGTCAATAGTCCTTCAAGTGGTAATTTTGATATTTTTTTAAAAACTATAAAATAAATTTAGAAAGGTCAGTATCTTTTACTAATTCACCAATATTATCTTTTATATACTTTCCATCTACAGTTATTTTTTCTCCAGCTCTATCTGTAGCTGTAAAACTTATCTCGTCCAAAACCCTCTCAATTATCGTGTGTAGTCTTCTTGCGCCTATGTTTTCAACTGAGGAATTTACTTCACTTGCAATGTGAGCAATTGTATTAATACCATCTTCTGTAAATTCTAAATCAACATTTTCAGTTTTTAAAAGAGCCTTATACTGCTTAATTAAACTATTATCTGGCTCTTTTAATATTCTAATAAAATCATCACTATTTAATGCATCAAGTTCAACTCTTATCGGAAGTCTACCTTGTAGCTCTGGTAAAAGATCCGATGGTTTTGCTAACTGAAATGCACCAGAAGCTATAAATAGAATGTGATCTGTTTTAACAGGTCCATATTTAGTACTAACAGTTGTACCCTCTATTAATGGCAATAAATCTCTTTGAACACCTTCTCTTGAAACATCACCACCAACCCTATCTGTTCTTGCAGAAATTTTATCTATTTCATCTAAAAAAACTATTCCGTTATTTTCAGTTGAATCTTTTGCGGATTTAATAATTTTATCTTGTTCAATAAGTTTGTCTGACTCTTCATTTATTAAAATGTCGTGAGATTCTTTTACTGTCATCTTCTTTTTTTTAGCCTTTTGACCCATAGATTTACCAAGCATGTCTGAAATATTAATCATTCCAACATTTGCACCAGGCATTCCAGGTATCTCAAATGATGGCATTTGATTAGACTCACTTACAGCTATTTCAATCTCATTATCATCTAGATCTCCATCTCTTAGTCTTTTTCGAAAACTTTCTCTTGTTGCAACACTTGCTTTATTACCAACAAGTGCATCTAAAACTCTGTCTTCAGCCAATTTTTGTGCTTGAGCGTGAACTTCTTTTCTTTTCTTTACTTTCTCCATTGCAATTGCAATTTCTAATAAATCTCTTACGATTTGTTCTACATCACGTCCCACATATCCTACTTCAGTAAATCTTGTTGCTTCAACTTTTACAAACGGTGCTTCTGCTAATTTTGAAAGTCTTCTGGAAATTTCTGTTTTACCAACACCAGTTGGTCCAATCATTAAAATGTTTTTTGGAAGAACTTCATCTTTCATATTATCTTCTAATGCTTGCCTTCTCCATCGATTTCTTAAAGCGATCGCAACAGCTCTTTTAGCTTTATTTTGTCCAACAACAAATCTGTCTAACTCTGAAACAATTTCTCTTGGTGATAATGAATTTGCTATTGTAGTTTTTTCTTTTGTAACTTTGCCTTTTGGAAACGATGTAACATTTGATTTTTCCATTATATTTTCTCCATACTCAAATTGTCGTTAGTAAATACACAAATATCGGAAGCAACTTTAATAGACTTTTTAGCAATTTCTTCTGCAGTCATATCAGTATCCATTAATACCTTTGCAGCTGCTAAGGCATAGTTTCCGCCCGAACCAATTCCTATTACATCGCCTTCTGGTTCTAAAACATCGCCAGTCCCCGAAATTATAAAACTTTTTTCTTTATCACCAATTGCCATTAAAGCTTCTAATCTTCTTAAATATTTATCTGTACGCCAATCTTTTGCTAATTCTACAGCAGCTCTTGTCAGATTACCTGCATGTTTTTCAAGTTTTGACTCTAATCTTTCAAACAATGTTAAAGCATCTGCTGTTGACCCAGCAAAACCTGCAATTACATTTCTTTTCTCAATTTTACGAACTTTGATTGCAGTTTTCTTAATTACAGTATTACCCATACTAACTTGACCGTCACTGGCCACAACTACGTCATTATTCTTTCTTACAAGTACAATTGTTGTCATGAACTATAGATGGATATGAATTTAAATAGTTCAAGCCCAGGTTTAGTATTATTGATATAATCAAAAATACCTATATACCTAATTTAAATTATGAAAAGAAAAGCAAAAATAGCTAGAAAAACAAAAGAAACCAATATCAGCGTCGACATTAATATTGATGGAAAAGGTAAGTACAAAGTTGACACAGGAATAGGTTTTTTAGATCACATGCTCGAGCAGTTATCTAAACACTCATCTATGGATTTAACTGTTAAAGCTAAAGGTGACACACACATTGATCTTCACCACACAACTGAAGATACCGGAATAGCTATTGGAGAATGTTTAAAAAAAGCATCAAAAAAATTTGTAGGCATCAAAAGATATGCTCACATTCTTTTACCGATGGATGAAACACTAACAAGAGTTGCAATAGATGTTTCAAACAGACCTTATTTAATTTGGAACGTAAAATTAAAAGTTGAAAAACTTGGTGAAATGGACACGGAATTGTTTAAAGAGTGGTTCCAAGCCTTTTCACAAGCTGCTGGAATTACTTTGCACGTTGAAAATATTTACGGTGATAATAGTCACCACATCATAGAGTCTTGCTATAAAGGCTTAGCAAGAACTTTGAGAGCTGCATTAGAATTGGATCCAAGAAACAAAAGTACAATTCCTTCAACAAAGGGCTCTTTATAAGATTAATGGACGTCACAATTGTTGACTATAAATCGGGCAATATTAGTTCTGTAATTAACTCCTTTAAGGAAGTTGCCAAAGATAAAGTTAATATCGAGGTAACCTCAGATTTAAATAAAATTAAATCAAGCGACAAAGTAGTTTTACCAGGGCAGGGCTCCTTTAAGAGCTGTATAGATGGTTTAAATGGCATAAATGGTTTGATTGATACTTTAAGTGAATTTGCATTAAATAACAAAAAACCACTTCTCGGTATTTGTGTAGGCCTCCAAATGTTTGCAGATGTTGGTTATGAAGAAGTTGAAACCAAAGGTTTAGGATGGATTTCAGGCAAAGTTTCTAAAATTGATAATCAAGATGGAAAATATAAACTTCCTCATATTGGTTGGAACCAAATAAATATTGTTAAGGAAAGTAAAATTTTTAAAGATATAGAAAATAACTCACATATGTATTTTGTTCACAGTTATGAATTTATTCCAAATGATAAATCAGTCACCGCTGCTACAACTGATTATTCATCAAATATTGTGTGTGCCATTGAAAAAGACAATATATTTGGAACGCAGTTTCACCCTGAAAAAAGTGATAAGACTGGTCTAAAAATAATTGATAATTTTATAAACTTATAAAATGAAAAAATATATTTTAATTTTAAGTTTAATTTTTATTTCAACAAAATCCTTTACAAAAGAGTTAGATCTAGGAATGCACAAAATAATTTTTCCTAAAAAATTCAATGTAATTAATTGGAATAATACAAGTTTTGGCTCTTCTCTTTGTCAAGAATTTTCAACTTGTTTTGGCTTAATTGATAATAAAGCTCTTGAAATTGTTAATCAGTTAGAAGCTGGAAAAAATTTTGAAGAGATAAAAGCTATAAAGCCAATAATAACTAAATATAATAAAATGATAGATTCGTTCAGTGATACCAAGGTTAAAAGTTTGTTTAAGACTACAAAAAATATTTTAAAAAAAAATAAATCTGGAACATTTTTTACATATTTTAGAACTGATGAAAATATAAATGATAATGATATATTATCTGAATATGGGATTAATATTGATGAACTAAGAGATATGTCTTCACAAGAACTACAAAAATTCTCTAATGAAATTAAAAACGAAATAACATCTGGCAAAGATTATTATATGTTCATGGATGGTTTATTTATAAATTTTGAAAAATTTACTGTATCAAAATATTCAAATAATAAGCCTTATCTTAAAATAAATGGTGATATTACATATCTACTTACTTCGTCAAAGATTAAGTTGGGTAACATTGCTTACTATATTTCGGAAATCGATGATAAATTATTTGTCATGGACGGTTATTGTGCGGTCAATTGTAAAAACTTCTTCTCAGATTTTGACCAAATAATAGATGATTCTTTTAAATCGAAAAGTAAATCTATTAAAATTGAGAGTTCGAATAAAGATACTGATTTTATAAATCAGATACAGGATTTAAACGAACTTTACAAATCTGGTGTATTATCAAAAGAAGAATTTGAAAAAGCTAAAAAAAAAATATTAAATTAAATGTTTACGAATTTTAAAATATTAATTTACTTACTGATTGCATTAGTTTTTACCTCTAATAGTTATGCTGTTAAGATTTATAAAAAAGGTAAAGGTCCTTTAAATCTGTCAGAAAATACAGCGCATGTTTTGGAATATTATTTTAGTGGTGGTACAAAAGGAAAGTGGGCTGAACCAGAAAAAGCAGATTGGAATCCTTATGTTATTGCTATATCAGAGGATGGACATTATTTTGGTATCATAAGACAACCAAAAAAATTTGCTTCTCATAATGTAGATCAAAAAAACTATTCAGCATTAGCCATAGGAGATTGTAAAAAAATGGCAAAAAATGATGGTTACCCTCAAGAATGTTTTTTGTTTGCTGTGAAAACAAAAATTGTTTGGGATAATGGAAGTGATAAAAAAAGAAGAAAGCTTAAAAAGTCCGAAATTAAAGCAGGCAAGACTTTTTCAATTTTAAAAGAATTAGATTTTTATAAAGGTGAAAGTCAAAATTTAAATACAAATAAAAGTAATAATACTTCTTCAAATAATAATTCTAATTCGTCAAATAGCGAACTAGTAGAACAAATTAAATCTTTAAAAAAGTTATATGATGATGGTGTTTTGTCAAAAGAAGAATTTGAAAAAGCTAAAAAGAAAATTTTAAATTAAGTGAAAATTTTTCCAGCAATAGATATTAAAGATAAAAAATGTGTAAGACTAATTAAAGGAGACTTTGAAAACAAAACTGAATATGAAATGTCTCCAGTAGATCAAGCTGGAAAATATAAAGACAATGGATTTAAAAATTTACATATAGTTGATCTAGACGGTGCATTAACTGGAGATCCGATTAATATTGATATTATTCATGAAATTGTTGGAAAAATTGATCTTAAAATAGAAATAGGAGGTGGGATCAGAAATTTTGAGACTATTCAAAAATATATTGATGCTGGTGTTGAAAAAGTAATTTTGGGAAGTGCTGCCATAAAAGATAGAAGATTTTTAGAAGAAGCTTGTAATAAATTTCCAAACCAAATTGCATTAGGTTTAGATGCTAAAGATGGTCATCTTGCAATTTCAGGTTGGACAGAAGAGTCGGATAAACTGACAACCGAATATCTAAAAAAAGTAAATGATTATGGCGTAAGCAGAATTATTTACACAGATATTAATAGAGATGGAACTAAGCAAAGTCCTAATTTTGAAGAAACTCAAAAAGTGGCGAATATTTCAAATTGCCCAGTCGTTATATCTGGTGGTGTTTCTTCAATTAGTGACATTAAAAGAGCTAAAAATTTAAATAATATCGAAGGTGTAATAGTTGGAAAAGCGATATACGATGGAGATATAAAGTTAGATGAACTTGCAAAAGAAATAGATGCTTAAAAATAGAATTATACCTTGTTTAGATGTTAAAAATGGGCGTGTTGTAAAAGGTATTAACTTTGTTGATCTTAAAGATGCAGGAGATCCTGTAGAACAAGCAAAAATTTATAGCGATGGCGGTGCAGATGAAATTTGCTTTTTAGACATCACTGCTTCAAATGAAAATAGAGATACTATTTATGAAGTGGTAGAGAAAACTTCTAAAAAATGTTTCGTTCCTTTAACAGTAGGTGGTGGTGTAAGGAGTATTGATGATATTAATAAATTACTTAATTGTGGCGCTGATAAAGTGTCAATAAATACAGCAGCTGTTCAAAATTCAAAAGTTGTTGAAGATAGTTCTAGAAAGTTTGGATCACAGTGCATTGTTGTTGCAATTGATGCAAAAAGAAAAGACGATGGTTGGGAAATCTTCACTCACGGTGGAAGAAATCCTACAGGTTTAAATGTATTAGAATTCGCTTCTAAAATGGAGAAATGTGGTGCAGGGGAACTTTTAGTTACTTCAATGGATAAAGATGGAACTCAATCTGGATATGATAATGAATTGATGCAAAAGATATCATCCATGGTCAACATTCCAGTTATTGCATCAGGTGGAGTTGGGACTTTAGATCATTTAGTAGATGGAATAAAATCAGGTGCTAGTGCTGTTTTAGCAGCATCTATATTTCATTATGGGACTTATTCAGTTAGTGAAGCTAAGCAATATTTGGCTTCGAAAGATATACCTGTTAGGATTTAGTATGTTAAAGATTTTAGAAGATCTCGTTACCCTTGCAAGAGAGCGAAAAAGTAACCCTGTTGAAGGCTCATATACTAATAAGCTTTTAGAAGATAAATCTTTAGCAAAAGAAAAAGTCCTAGAAGAAATTAATGAACTTATAGAAGCTGTAGAGCAAGACTCTAATAAAATCCACGAAGCAGCAGATGTTTTATATCACTTAATCATGTATCTTGAAAAAAGTGGCATAAAAATTGAAGATGTAATGGATGAACTAAATAGTCGTAAGAAATAATTATGATGCAAGGTTATATTAATTGGGAAAAAAAACAAATTCAGTGGTGGAAGAAAAAACTAGGACTTTCTGAACATGGACTTGCGTGGGTATCTTTTATAAAGGGAATTTTGGTTGGATTATTAATTTATCATTTCTTTTTTTTAGCAAAATAACAAACTTCATCAGAGCGCGGGACTCATAAGCCCGAGGTCAGTGGTTGAATAGCCTTAATACACAATCATTATTTGCAAACAATAAAATATTGATCACACATAGATCACAGTGATAGAGTCTGTCTGTCATGAAAAATAATTGGATCACAAAAATATTAAGCCTAATTGTTCTAATTATATTTTGTCCATATTCTGCAAATGCTGCAAAAATAATGAATAATAGTGACAACGTATTTACAATTTCGTGTGAAGGTAAAATAAATTCTGTCAATAGTGGAAGCTGGGGTACCGAAACAACATCTGATAGATTTTCTGAAGATTTAAAAATTATAGCTTTAGATAATAAAAAAATTTTTTCTGTAGAGATTGAGGATAGCACAGATTATTACGCAAGAGATATGATATATTTTTTTGGAGCAAATTTAAAAACTGTCTCAAATGGAAAAACATTAATTATGAAATCCAAAGAAGTAGTATCTGATGATGGTGATTTAATAAGAAAAAATACAAAAATGAGGTTATCAATTACTAATGGCACTTATAATGGAGAATTCGATATTATATGGAAAGATGGATCAGCAAAAAGATTTAAAACAATTGATGCGGTATGTTCAGGCACCGATAGACTATTAGCATATATAAATGAAGAAAAAGAAATAGATCCACTTCCAAAAATTAAAGATGAGGAAATAGTACCTGCATCTTCAGGTACAGGTTTTTTTGTATCAAAAAAGAGTCATATCATAACAAATTTTCATGTGATTGACAGTTGCTCGAAAGTAAAAGCAGTAACTAAAGGCAATGAATATGATACAGAAATTTTAGCTGTAGATAAAGTAAATGATCTTGCAATTTTAAAAACAAATTTTGTGCCAAAAAAAGTTTTTTCAATTTCTGATGAAGATGGTCAACTTTTAGAAGAAGTGATTGTAGCAGGATATCCTTTGGGAAAAAAAATTAGCGCGTCAATTAAAGCCACTAGCGGAACAGTAACAGCTTTAGCTGGTTTAGGAGATAATTATGCAGAATTCCAAACAGATGCTGCGTTAAACTCAGGTAACAGTGGAGGACCTATAATAAATGAGTATGGAAATGTTATAGGGGTCGCTGTTTCAAAAATTCAGCAAGAGGGAGTTGAAAGTTTCAATTTTGGAATTAAATCATCAGTCTTAAAAATATTTGCAAACGCAAATGGTTTGAAATTCTTCCCACCAAATAACAGGGAAATGAAAAAAAAAGATTTAGGATCACTTATAACTGAAGCAACAATATATTTAGATTGTTGGATGACAGGTAAAGAAATAAAAAGACTAATCTCACAAAATCAAAAATCTCAGAAAGCTTTTTATAGTAAGTTTATTAATTAGACGCGGGACAAAGCTTAATTTTTACCTTTAAAAAAAGGATCACAATCTGATCACACTCAGGTTGGAAATTACATAAATCTTGTTTGCATCAAAAAATAAAAGTAGTATAAACCAACAATTATTTACGGCGGGGTAGCTCAGTTGGTTAGAGCGCGGGACTCATAAGTCCAAGTTTAGCTTTTCTTCCCTTATAATTTCCCAGGTAACCAGGTTGAGAATATTGGAAAGAGTATCATTAGTATTCCATAAATTATTCCAACGATTGTAAATAGAGGAACTTCTTTGAAAGCTTTGGCTGGATTTTCTTTGATCACACCTGCGGCTGTGTAAATACCAACGCATACAGGGGGTGTGATCATTCCTATTCCCGCAAAGGCAACGAATACCACATAAAGATGAAGTAAGCTTTGATTAAATGATAATGTGATTGCTGCAAAAATTGGAACCGTTAAATAAAATACAGGAACTATTTCAATAAAGGTTCCAAGTATTAAACAAATTGCTCCAAGCATTATCCAGAACAGATTTACGCTAACACCTTTGTCTGTGAAGAATGTAATAATTTTTTGAGGAGCCTGAGTGTAAGTTAAAACGACACTTAAAAATGTTGCAGTAGCTATAATTGCAAAAATAACTGCTGTTATGATTGCAGTTTCTCTTAAACAGCTCATCAAAGAAGAGAATGTAAGTTCACGGTAAATTAAAAATCCTATAAGAACTGCATAGACACCCGCAACAGCAGCTGACTCAGAGGGAGTTAGTATCCCTGCATAAATTCCACCCAAAATAATCACTGGAGTGATCAATGCTGGTAACGCAGCGATGAAAGAACTTACTCTTTCCTTCAATGATGCCTTCTCATCTGTTCTAATATGCCTGCATTTAAACAAAACTAGAAGGACCATCAAAACTAAGAGAACTAAGCCTGGAATAACCCCTGCTGCAAAGGTTTTAGAAACTGGGACGTTAGTTAGAGCACTAAATAGAATTGCTGCATTGGATGGAGGTATCAATGCCTCTAATAGAGCCGCAGAGGCTGCTAGGACTACCACAAATGGGGTTGGATAACCTTGTTCAATCATCTTTGGCATCATAATTGTACCAACTGCAGTAATAGCGGCTAAGATTGAACCGCAAAAAGCTGCAAAGAAACCCATCGCGATAACCATAGCAACACCCAACCCACCTGGCCAATGACCAACTAGTGTTGTTGTAAACTTAACTAATCTTGATGCTGCTCCACCTTTTAACATAGCCATTCCAGTAAAAATAAATAATGGAACGGCGATTAGAACATGTTTAGTTAATGCACCAAACGAAACTTGAATTAGAACTGACCAAGGTAAATTTAATCCAGCGATTGCAGCTAAAGAACTTCCTAAGCCAAAAACTAAAAAAATTGGAACTGAAATAACTAATGTTATAAGAGAAATAATAAAAGCCAATCCAAACATTTATTCTTTCCCTAAAAGTTTTTTAAAATTATCTAAAATTAGCTCTAATGAAGTTAAGGCTAAAATTAAAAAACCAACTGGAAAAGCTAAAAACATCCACCAGATAGGAATGTTAATTTCTAATTCCATCATCTGTCCTAAATTGTAATACATTGTAGTTGCATCAACTCCTGCTTTAAAGAAGACGCAAGCAGAAATTAAAGCAATTAAATTTACTATTGTTCCAATAATATTTTTTGATTTTTCTGATAAATAGTGACTTAAAAAATCTACTTTAATGTGTTGTCCTTGTTTTAGTAAAGGACCAAGTAATGGGAAAACTAACCAACTCACCATTACAGGTGGTAATTCAATAAACCACGCAAATCCTGTACCTGTAATAAATCTTGTTGTGGCGCTTAAAGCTAAAGCTGCCACCATTAAAAAGACGATGAACATTGCGAGCGAAATTGCAGCTTTTGCTAGCAAATTGTTAATAGCTCGCAATGCCCTCATAATCTTTTTAGAAAAAGTTAACTTCTTCTAATTGCTCTTAGCATATGCTTGTGCTGCCTCTAAGGCGTCAGCATCAATCATTTTAGCCATTGCTGGCATTACTTCATCTTTCATAAGCTTATCAAACTTAGCTTTTTCAGCTCCTGAAAGCGTAGTAACAACCCCACCTCTTTCTTGGAATTTTTTAAGAGTACTTTCTCCAGTATCCATAATTAAGTCAGTTGATCTTTTTCCTACTTCCTTACCAACATCCATTATGATTTTTTGTAAGTCTGGAGATAAACTATTAAACCAAGTTGAGTTAGCCATTATATATGCATCAGCATAATATTGATAAGGCTTTTGAGCGTATTTTAAAAATTCCCACCAGCTATATGCCTCAATACTTCCCGGAGGACTGTTAATCGTATCAATCATTCCAGTTTGTAATGAAGTATAAACTTCACCGGTAGGTAAAGACACTCTATTTGCTCCTAAAGCGTCCCACATAGGCTCTTCACTTTTTAAAAGTCTTCTAGCTTTTAGACCTTTCATAGCATCAATACCTGTTAATTCTTTAGCACTTGAAAAAGTCATTACAGGTCCAACTGGGTTATACATTACTAATGTTGAATTAGTTTTTTTAGTTAACTCACCCCAAATTTCTTTTCCTTTAGGTGAGTTTTGGAAAAATCCTCTTTGCTGTTCCCACGAATTAAATAATCCAGGAAATGAGGCAACATTGAAGTTCTTATTGATTGGTGGAAAACTTACCACTCCAACAATTCCTCCAAGTTCAACTGCACCAGAAGTTACCGCTCCCATTACTTCTCTAATTCCAAATAATTGTTTAGATGGATAAACTTCGATTTTTAATTTTCCTTTTGCTCTTTTATTTACTTCATCTGCAAATATTTGCGCATGTTTTGCACTATGATGTTTCGGACTCCAGTGAACAGATAATCGTCCAACTATCTCCGAAAAAGCAGCTGTTGAAGTAAGAACAAATGAAAAAATAAATGTTAAGCTAATAATAGCTTTATAAATTGATTTAAATTTATTCATTTTTCCTCTCTTTTTTTAAAAGTTGATCTTATTAGTTGCATATATTTTAACAATGCAAAAATTTAAAAAATTAACTAATATATATTTTTAATATGAACCAAAAAGGTTTTACACTTATTGAACTTTTAGTCGTTGTGGCCATCATTGGTATCTTGGCAGCAGTTGGTGTTGTTGCTTATAGTGGTTACACAACAGGTGCCAAAGCTTCTGCAACAAAATCTTGTTATCAATCAACCATAAAGTATATTGAAAGTGAATTATTGCTTTGTAGTATTGGAAACACAACAGTAATGGATGGTCAATTGAGTTGCTCAGGATACAACACTCATACAGGCGCATTTAATACTATGCAGGCACTAGCTAATGTTAGATCCTTAAGAGGTTCAGTTACACCAGGTGTCGATGAGGGTGTTTTGAAATCATATAGAAATCCTTATGATACCTCACTTCCTTGCATAAGATCAAGAACAGGTTTTACTGCAGGTCAAGTGAGTATAGCTGTAAATAATACAACGTTGCAAATTAGGGCATGTTTCAAAGAAAGTTGTAACGGCAGCAATATAGCTAGTAAAGATATAGATGTGAGTAAGAAATAATATTAATGTTAAAACAAAATGGTTTTACACTTATTGAACTTTTAGTTGTAGTAGCAATAATCGGTATATTGGCGGCAGTAGGTGTTGTTGCATACAGCGGATATACTTCTGGTGCAAAGAAATCTGCAGCCAAGTCTAATCATAACGCTATTGTTAAATATATTATGAGTGAATCAATGAAATGTTCGTTGGGTGAAGCTAATGCAATGAGTGGTGAATTAGATTGTTCAAAACAAAGCCAAGCTGATTGGAAAGATGTTGTAGCAAAAGCAACAGAAAAGGCACTTGTTGATTTTAAAAATCCATACAATAGCTCAGAAAAAGCAGTAACTCACGGGGGAGGTGTTTCAAACGACACTGATGTTGGATTTAATAGAATGAGGTCACCTGGAACCACTATTAAAGTTATGACGTGTATCACAACTCCTTGTACAGGAACCATGTGTACCGTTCCAAATCATCTTTGTAGTAAAGATATAACAATTAAATAATGAAACAAAAAGGTTTCACTTTAATTGAATTACTTGTTGTTGTAGCAATTATTGGTATTTTAGCTGCAGTAGGTGTTGTTGCGTACAGCGGTTATACTAAAGGCGCAAAGCAAAATGTATTAAAATCAAATTTTGCAAATATTGAAAAAAAAATCAAATTAGCAGCAACAGGTTGTTTTAGTGGAATTGAAATAAAATTTGGCCCATATCAAGATGGAAGATCACCAAATACTCATACATGCAATACTCCTGGCTTTTCTAGCAATATGTTAAGCGCTGACTCAATTACATATAAATTGTACTTAGAAAATTTTGGTATGAAAAACCCTATTAACAGCTCTCAACTTGGAATAAATTGGAGTAATGGAACTTGTCCACCTCAAAGTGTTGCTCAAGGTCAAATAGTTATGGGATATGCACACAAAAATAATACATGCGGAATGGCTGGTAATATGTCTTGCCTTAAAGTAAATTTAGGTGATATCGATGGAAATGGATCAGATGATTTTATATCTGAAGAAATTAATTTTTGTGATTTTAGATAAATAAAATACATAAATGATAATATATTATCCTAAATACTAAGCGGTAAAATTTTTTTTAAAACAAATGAGTAGGTTTTTATTGATCCGTCTGCAAACTTTAAATAATAATTTAAATATTTAATAAATGTTAAAGTTATCTTTAATTATTGCTGCAATTATATTTAGCATACTTACTTGGGCAACTGCTAATGTATGCAGTTATAATTATGTTATCAAAAAAAAAAGCAATATAATTGAGGAATTGAGTAAAGAGATTGATATTTCATTGGGTAATACGAGAGTATATTATTTTAGAGAGTTAAATTGTAAAAAAGCTGATTTAAGTTTTGATATGATTAGAATGATGGAAAATATAGAAGTAATATCTGTTATGTTTTATCAATACTTCACTACAGATATAACTGGAAAACCCTTGGGAGATAAATAATAATCTATGAAATATGATGAGAATAATATATTTGCAAAAATCTTAAGAGGCGACATACCTTGCAATAAAATTTATGAGGATGATTTTGTGCTATCCTTTTATGACATCAATCCTCAAAAAAAAATTCATGCTCTAGTTATTCCAAAAGGAAAATATATTGACTTAGACGACTTCAGCACGAATGCATCCAATGAAGAAATAATTGGTTTAATGAAAGGGATTACTATCGTTGCAAAAAAATTAGGTATATCCTCAATCGATGGCAAAGGTTATAGAGCTCTCGCTAATATAAGTGACTATGGCGGACAAGAGGTGCCACACTTACATTTCCATTTATTCGGGGGTGAAAAAGTTGGAAAAATGGTTTCGTGATAACTAAAGTAGACAGAAAATACTTAGAGATTAATTCACTGGATGAAATTAATGTATCAGAAAAACCAAAAAGTGGTTGTAAAGTAGAAAAAAAAAATCCACCAGATTTTCAAATCAATAAATTTTTTTATAAGCAGATAGGCAAAAGTTACCGCTGGATCGACAGATTAATATGGAATGACGCTAAGTGGATGGATTATACTAACAATTCAAATTTAGAGACTTATATTCTTACCGAAAATGATGATTTAATTGGTTTTTTCGAACTTTTGTTTCATCCAGAGACAAGTAAATGTGAAGTAGCTTATTTCGGTATTCTCGATCAATTTATTGGAAAAAAATATGGTGCATATCTTCTATCTGAAGCATTAAAGTTAGGATTTAGAAAAAATACTAAAAATGTTTGGTTGCATACTTGCTCGCTTGACCACAAACATGCACTTAAAAATTATTTAGGAAGAGGAATGAAAATTTTTAAATCTGAAACTATTAATTTGGATATTAGTTAATATAATTTTGAACTCTAAATATTCTTTCATTAATCATTATATTTGTTTCTACATTAGACAACTTGGTTTCAACTTGGTTAAGATAAATGTCAGTTGTAGTCCAACCTTTTATTTCATAACTATTTTTATCAAAAAAAATATTTAACAAATTATTGTTATGTGCAATTTTAAAAGAGAAAGTTTCATCATTCTCTTCAATTGTTTTCGCCTGATCTATTTTATCTAGTAGAAATTTTTTATCTAAAATTAAATCAAGAGGAGTGTCTTTAAGTTGGTATCTTAAATAATTTTTAATTTTTTTACTGTTTATCACGAGTGATCTTCCGTTAGATACTAAAACTTTATTAAAAATGTCATCGTATTTACAAAAAATTTTTTTTGGATACGAAATTATACAATCTCCCTGCTCAGTTTTTTTTCCAATTTTTTGTATAAAATTAAAAGATATATTTTCCGTTTCTTCCAATTTATTTTTTATTAATTGCTTTGAAGATGCAAAAATATTTAATGGATAAAAAAAAATTAAAATAAAAATTAAATACTTCACTATTTTAAAACTTCTCTTTTACCTACATGATTAGCTTTACTTACTTCACCATTTAATTCCATTTGATCAATGATCCTCGCAGCTCTATTATATCCTATTTGTAGTTTTCTTTGCAAAAATGAGGTAGACGCTTTTCTTTCTGATTTAATTATTTCCAATGCTTCATTATACAATTCATCAGTATCAGAATTATCTTTATTTTTTTCACCAATTTCTTTCTCGTCAGCAAAATTCAAAATTTCATCAACATAGTCTGGCTCTGCCTGATTTCTTAAAAAGTTATTTACTTTATCTATTTCAATTTCTGAAACGTAGGGCGCATGTATCCTTGTGATTCTATTTGCTGAAGACATATATAGCATATCTCCTTTCCCCAAGAGTTGCTCAGCTCCTTGCTCTCCTAAAATTGTTCTACTATCAATTTTAGAGGTTACTTGGAATGAAATACGAGTAGGAAAATTAGCTTTTATTGTTCCAGTTATTACGTCTACGCTCGGCCTCTGTGTGGCCATTATTATATGAATTCCAGCTGCTCTAGCCATTTGTGATAGTTTTTGAATATAGTTTTCAATTTCTTTTCCAGCTACCAACATGAGATCTGACATTTCATCAACTATTACAACAATGTAAGGCATCTTAACTTTATGCTTCTCGTTATATCCATTAATGTTCCTCACACCCACTTTTGTCATTAACCTGTATCTACTTTCCATTTCTTTAACTACCCAACCCAAAACAGATGCTGCTTTTTTTGCTTCAGTAATAACAGGACATAATAAATGCGGTATCCCTTCATAGGTTGAAAGTTCAAGCATTTTTGGATCGATCAAAATAAATTTACAGACGTCTGGTGTATGTTTGTAAATGAGTGATAGGATAATTGTATTAATGCATACTGATTTCCCTGAACCAGTAGTTCCCGCTATTAATAAATGAGGCATTGAACTTAAATCACTAGTTATTGGTTCTCCAGATATACTTTTACCAAGAGCAATAGGTAATTTAATTTCTCTTTTTTTAAAATTCTTATCTGAAATTATTTCTCTTAAAAAAACATTTTCTCTGGATATCTTTGGTAGTTCAATACCAACAGTATTACTTCCAGGTATCGTGGCTATTCTTGCAGATTCTGAACTTGTATTTCTAGCAATATCTTCTGCTAAATTTATTATTTTGGAAACTTTAACCCCAGCCGCAGGCTCAAATTCATTAAGCGAAACAACTGGTCCATGACTTATTTTTTTTATTTTTCCTTCTACACCAAAATCTAGAAGTATTTTTTCTAAACCTTCTGAATCTATTTTAACATCATCCTTTTTATTAGAGCCTTTTTCTGGTTTTTTTAAAAAATCGATTAATGGTAATTTAATTTTTACATCACTTAAAACTGATTTGTTATTAGAAAACAAATCTTCTTGAACAGGAGGTTCCTTAGATCTTTCAATTATAGTATTTCCTTTAAAAGTATTTTCTTGAGAAATTAAATTGTCTTGTTTTGATGAAAACAGTTTTTTTATCATAGTTAACGAACCTAAAATATGAGTAATTTTGAAATTACTGCTTAGCAAAAAAAATAATAAAATAAAAAATATTAATAAATAGTAACTCACTGTTTGATTAATTTTCAAAAAATCCGTAATTACAGTTTCTGACATTAAATCACCAACAAAACCGTTGTTCCCATTTATTATTAACCAATAGGTTTCCTTATGAAAAATACTAAAGAAAAATGTTGCAATAATAGTGTAAAGAATTATGAAAAAAGTATTTTCTATAATAATAATAAATTTTTTGTTAATTGTTATTGATACTCCAGTAAATAGAAGGGAAAAAGGAATTAAAATTGAAATCAAACCAATTGATTGAAAAAATATATCAGCGATGAAGCTTCCCCTAAATCCAAGCAAATTTTTTATTTCCTGATTATCTGGAAATATAAAATTTGGATCATCTGGAGAATAGCTAATTAAAGATATAAAAAGCAATATAGAGATAACTATTAGAAAAACACCAACTAATTCGGCCAATCTCCTTATAATAAAATTGCTTATTTTATTGATATAATTTTTAAATACCATGAATCAAAACTGCTTTTGTCACTTTGTATCATTTAATTTTTATTGTTAAAATTATTTTGTTATGAAAATTTGTCTTATAGGCCAAAATTTAACAAATTTGATTCTCGCTACCGTTTTTGAGGAAAAAAAACTCAATGTTGATATATATTTAAATAAAAGATTTCAAAACATCAAAACAAATAGGACAATAGCTTTATCAAGCGAAAATTTTGATTATTTAAAATTTGTAGCAAAATCGAGTATTAAATCTTGGAAAAGCAGGGAAATTAAAATTTTTACAGAAAGTTCACAATCCAAAGAGATAATTAACTTTAATAAAAAAAATAAAGAAGTTTTTAATTTAGTATCTTACTCAAATTTAAATGAAACCTTTTATAAAAAAATAAAAAAATCAAAATTTATAAAATTACATTATTCAGACACTTCTAGCTCACTTATTCTAAATAAAATTAAAAAATATGATTTAGTTATTAATAGTGAAAACAAAAATTTTATTTCAAATAAATTTTTTACAAATAAAATAAAAAAACATTACAGAAGTAGAGCATATACATTTCTAATAAATCATCGCCGCAAAGATAATAATACTGCCATTCAAGTTTTTACAAAATTTGGACCTTTAGCATTTCTGCCGCTATCTAATACTAAAACTTCAGTAGTTTTTTCTTATAAGGGAGTGAAAATAGATGATAAGAAAATTCTCGATATATTTAAAAAATATAATTCTTTTTATGCATTTACTAAAATTAATAAAATTGAAAATTTTAGTCTGAGTTTTGAAATGCTTAGAAATTATACTTATAGTAATATTCTTGCTTTTGGTGATTTAATACATCGTATACACCCCCTTGCAGGTCAAGGGTTCAACATGACAATTAGGGATATTAAAATAATGTCAAAAATAGTAAATGATAGAATGTCTCTAGGCCTTCCGATAGATATCTCTGTTGCTGAAGATTTCCAGAGTACTACTAAACATCTAAATTATCTCTATGGAAAAGCAATCGACGGTATTTATGAATTTTTTAAATTAGATAGCAATATTAATAATTCAATTTCAAAACCAGTTTTTAGTATTTTAAATAAAAATTCTATTTTTAAAAAGTATTCTAATATTTTATCGGATAAAGGATTAAACCTGTAAATTATTGGAGAGTAGTGTTTTCAAACTCGTCTTTAATATAATTATTTAAAATTTGTTCCATTCTTTCTTTTCTTACATTTATATCAAGACTTTCTAATAATATTTGTTTTTCTTCTAATGAAAAGGGCGATGCCATTGATAGATCATTAAGAGTTTGGCTAAGGTCCTTCTTTTCTAAGTCTTTTAAGTTCACAATATACCCTTGTTTTTTGAAAAATGTTCTCATGTTCTTCATAATTAAGCTTAAGTCTGAAAAGTTAACTTCGTTACTTTTTTGCATTATATCTTTTGAAAAATGATCATATTGAACATTGCACTCACGGTACATTTTGTCGGTGTTTAATTCTGATTTAATTTTGTATCTGCAAACTCCATTTAAAATAATAAGTATTCGACCGTCTTCT
Source organism: uncultured Pelagibacteraceae bacterium (assembly GCA_902519255.1). GTDB lineage: Bacteria > Pseudomonadota > Alphaproteobacteria > Pelagibacterales > Pelagibacteraceae > Pelagibacter. The sequence continues at coordinate 65,835 of CABYIV010000001.1, forward strand.
GTTTCATTGAAACTTGTAATCTTTCCAATACATCCAGTTTCATACAAATCTGGTTTTTTTAAAGAACCTGTTTTTTTTGGTTGTATCATTCCAATCATTCTATGTTCTTTCATACTATCATTTACCATTTGCAAATATCTTGGCTCAAAAATATTCAGTGGAACAGTTGTGCCTGGAAACATTATAAAATTCGATAAGGGAAATACAGGTATTTTAGTTGGTAATTCATTGAGTTTCATAACTCAATTATAGTAATTCTTTTTCAAGTTACAACTTGTCAAAAAGTTCATCTTTTGATAAATGTAATTTATGAGGATTTTTTTCATATACTTATTCATGTCTATTTTGTTTTTAGGAAACGTAAAAGCAGAGGATTATTCTGGTTTTCTCGTAGGATACACAAAACATATTGCTGAAGATCCACATGATTCAGGTGGAAGTACTTATTTTAATGATCCTGAAGAAAATGGACTTGTTATAGGTTATTTTAATGGCCAGAAGTCCGATGGTACAGCAATTGAGGGTGAAGTGAGTTACTACACTGAAGTTAGCCAAAACCTGACCACTGGAGTTGATGTTGATGTATCCACACTAGCATCAATGTTAAATTTTATGGCAACACCTGGAGATGGAGAATTTTACGGTATTTTAGGTGGGGGCATAGGAATTGGATATACAATGGTTGACACTAATTATAAATCTGGAAGTACTACATTTAATGGTGATAATGAAACACTTCAGTTCGGTTATCAACTAATGGTAGGTTTCGGATCGGGAAACTATGAGGTTCTTTTAAAAAGAGCAAACTTTGGAGAAGTTAAAGGAGGAAGTGGCACTACATCTGCAGGAGGCTCATATGTTGCAGATGAGTTTGACAATGTTTATAACTCCTTGGTATTTAAAATAAAATACTAGACTAAATATAAATTATCTTAAAGTTTTTTAATTATTCAGATATTAAATATTAATGTTGATACTTGATTAATATTCAAAAAACTAATAATTTTAAAATTTAATAGTATAAGCGGGCATAGCTCAGTGGTAGAGCGTCTCGTTGCCAACGAGAAGGTCGTGGGTTCAAGTCCCATTGCCCGCTCCATTAAAGGAATTATGTTATGAGTGATCTAGCGAGTAAAAAATGTATCCCATGCGAAGGCAATATCCCGCCATTTAACACAGAAGAAATCCACAAATATTTAAAACAAGTTGATGGATGGGAAGTTATTGAGGATAAAATAGATGGATTTCATTTAATAAAAAATTTTAAATTTGATGATTTTTTACAAAGTCAAGAATTTGTGAATAAAGTTGGAGAAATTGCTGAAATAGAAGGACATCACCCTGATCTGTGGTTTGGATGGGGCTATGCAAGAATTAAAATATTTACTCATGCAATTAAAGGTCTTGCTGAGAGTGATTTTATTTTAGCTGCTAAAATAGATAAGATAAATTGATTAGTGATTAAAATGTCTTGTTTTGGAAAATACTAAAATAGTATTTGTTTGATCAGCAAATTTAATAATTTCTTTATCATTTTTTGAACCCGACGGTTGAATGACTGCCGAAATTCCTGCTTGTACCAATTTTTCTATCCCATCAACAAACGGGAAAAACGCATCAGATGCAGCTAAGATTTCATCACTATCGCTTATTTTCTGAAACTTTTTCATTTTATCAATTGCTATTTTGCAACTATCCAACCTACTTGGTTGACCAGAACCTATGCCTATTGTCCTATAATCTTTTGTAACGACTATCGCATTCGATTTTACACTTCTGCAGATATTAAATGCAAAAATAAGTTTGTTTAAAGTTTTATTTGTAGGTTTTAATTTTGATACAACTTTCAAATCTTTTATAGAAAAATGTTGAGTATCTGGATTTTGAACTAAAATAGAATTAAATTTATTGATAAAATTAAATTTAAAATTTTTTTCTATTTTACTAGAATCAATTAGCCTTACATTTTTTTTCTTTTTTAAAAGTTTGGCTGATTTTTTGTCAAATCCATTTGCAACTATTACCTCAAAAAATATTTTATTAATCTCTTTAGCTAAACCAACATTTAATTTAAAGTTACATGATACAACACCACCATATGCACTAATTGGGTCACTTTCTAAAGCCTCTTTAAAAGATTTGATTTTGTTTGGATTAATGGAAACACCACAAGGATTAGCATGCTTAATTATTGCTACACCCTTATTTTTTGGTAAAGTTTTAGATATACTTAGGGCAGAATAAAGATCATTATAGTTGTTGTAACTGAGTTGTTTTCCACTGATTTGAATAATTTCCTGCTTATTATTTTGTGAATATATTGCTCCTTTTTGATGAGGGTTCTCCCCATATCTTGTCTTCTCAATTAATTTTCCAGAAAAAATATTCTTAATTGGGAAAAGATTTTTGGACTTTTGATTGAAATAATTAAAAATTTTTGATTCATAATATGCTGTTTCCATAAATGCTTCTTCAGCCAATTTTTCTCTAAATTTTAAATTCGTTGAACCTTTATTTTTATTTAATTCAATAGTTAAATCTTCATACTGATTTGCATTACTTAGTATAACTACATCATTATAATTTTTTGCAGCTGCTCTAACCATTGTCGGTCCTCCAATATCTATATTTTCAATTATATTTTTGTGACCAGAATTACTTAATAAAACTTTTTCAAATGGATAAAAATTTATAATAACTAGATCTATATTTTCATAATTGTTAATTTTCATTTCTTTTTGATGTTTTTTATTCTGCCTAACATTCATAATCCCAGAATGAATTTTTGGATGCAACGTTTTTACTCTTCCATCTAGCAACTCTTTTGAATTTGTAAATTTAGATACTTCTAAGCATTTAAAACCCATACTTTTAATTTTTTTGTATGTGCCACCTGAGCTTATTATTTTGATTTTATATCTTTTTAGTAAATTTAATAATGGCCTTAAATTGGATTTATCTGACAATGAAATTAAAGCAGTCTTAATTTTTATTGTATTTTTTCGAATGCCCATTTAATTTCCTGAGTTATATCTTTTATTTTGCCTGATAAACATATATTTTGGTTTTCATTAGTTACATTTTTTTTACCGAAATATATACCTGATTCAATACTTATAATCTCGCAGTTAGTTGAAAATTTCCATCCTGAATTTTCAATTTCAATTAGTATAGTTTTGTTATCTAAAGTTTTTGTTAATTTAACACCTGGTTCCATATGAAATCTGATATCATATTTTTTTGTTTTTAAATTGTTTTTTGAAATTATTTTGTCAGTTCCAATCAATTTATTTTCTTCAACAAAATATTCTAAAGATCTTTCATATAAAATTCCAAATTTTTTTAAAAAGCCATTATGAGATGCTTTGATTAACCAATAGTTATTTTCATAAACAATATTTTTATCACTAATTTTCAAACCGTTTTCTAATGTTTTATAGTTTCCATTGTTTCTAAATGAACAACTTGAATGATTATCAATTATAAGTGCTGAATGAGCGGCAGTAGATTTTGAAATTAGATTTAGTTTGTTTTTATAATCCTGAAAGTAACCAGAATTTGAAATAAGTTTTTTATTTTTGTAGAAGAATTCAAATGAAAGAGCTCCACTTTGATAGTTATGTGAAAAAGATTTTTGGGGTGAATTTCCAACATCCATTGCAAGAATACAATTTTTGTTTTTTAAAATAGCATATCCTCCTACTTCATTACTTGAATTGTCAAACTTATATTTATAAAGCGAAAGATATTTATTAAATTCGTTTAAATCATTTTGATGATTCCCATTGAATAGTAAACTTTGTTCGATTTTAGAAAAAACAGAATAAGATTTTCCTAGATAGTAAATTATTTCATCAAGGTACTCAGGTATATCATTAAAAGACTCCTTTAATAATTCTCTAACAAGAACAAAATATTTTAAATAAAAATTTAATTGCCTGATACTTCTCGTTTTTGGAAAATACTCATCGTCAAATGAATTAATAATAATTTTTCTCAATAATTCTAATCCATAATTTAAAAATTTTTCATTTGCGTATGATAATCCTGTGATTATTATTGCTATACAGCCTAATAATTTATCATTAACAGATCTAGATTTGCTTATTTCATTTATTAAATGATTAATCTGTTTATTTACAGAAAAATTAAATTTATTTTTATATTTATTATCACTTTCATCATAAGATAATTTAGAGTTTGCAATCCAAGATATTATTCTCTTTGATAAAATATCTGTTTGCCATGTTAATGAATTATAACTTTGATTTTTTTCAATCCATTTAATAATTATTGATTGTGTAATACTTGAGGAAGATTTTAAATCAATACTAAATAACCAATAAAAATTATTTAGTTTATTGATGTTATTACTACTTAATAATTCACTTTCCCAAATATTATCTTTATCTAATTCTTCAATTTTAATTTTTTTTTTTTCATATTTAACCAAGCAGCTTAAAATACTTAGAGTTGGTCTATAGGAAATGTTGCTTATCTCAATTTTTGAAATTTTATTATTATAAAAACTTGATTTTAAGTATAAATTTCTTATTTTATTTTTAGTGTAGTAAAAAAATTCATTTATTAAAATTAAAGAATTTTTTAAATACATCTTACATTGATTTTAGAGTTTCTATATTTTTTTTAATATCACCATTGTTTTCTTTGAATATTGTTGTTCCAGAAACTAATATATTTGCTCCCGCTGATATAACCTCTTTTGAATTAGAGAAATTTATTCCACCATCAACTTCAATATCAAACTTTAAGTTATTATCTTTTTTTATTTGATATAGTTTTTTAATTTTTTCAATGACTTCTGGTATAAATTTTTGACCACCAAAACCGGGATATACACTCATAATTAAAACTAAGTCTATTTCTTTTAATAATTTTTCAATGACACTTACTTCCGTATTTGGATTTAAAGATACGCCTACTTTTTTGTTTAATTTTTTTATAAGTTTAATCGACTCACTCAAATTGTCGGTTGCTTCAGGGTGAATTGTTATTATATCAGATCCTGCTTCAGCAAAATTTTTTATATATTTATGAACTGGTGAGATCATTAAATGTACATCAAAAGGTAATTTTGTATAATTTCTAAGTGTTTTTATCACTGGGGGACCAATTGTAATATTGGGAACAAAATGTCCATCCATTACATCGACATGAATTAAGTCAGCGCCACCATCTTCTAATCTTTTAATTTCTTCACCTAATTGGCTAAAATCTGCAGAAAGTATTGAAGGTGAAATTTGTATATTTTTCATTAATAAATAAAAACTAGTACTATCAATTTTTGAATATATTTGAATTATTATTTACCAAATATTTTATAAATTTCCGCAGCTATTTCACTTTCTAATGGAAACGATAACATTCCCATAACAGAATAACCCATTAAATAAGGCATTAAATAAAATCTAAACATATAAAAAAACCACGCTACATAAAGTGGAACTAATGGTCCTATAATGAAACTAGGAGTTATGAATTTAAAAATTTTAATAATTGGATTTGTGTATTTTACAAATACTTTCATAAAAAAGAATTCAGAATCTTCTTTTTGAAAAATATTCATTGCAGATCTTCCAATTAAAGTCCACATAATGATACCTAAAATGTAGTCTATTACTAAAATATATAAAGGCATTAATCTGAAAAAATGGGGGCGGATACCGCCCCCAAAAGTTTAATTTAGTGTTGCTTACCAAGTATTGTCTTACCTGATGGAACACGAACTTCGTCTACCATTTGCTGTGTAGCTTTATCTGGTTCTTCAGTCATTAAACTTACTACAACCATTACAACTAAACAGACAGACGCTCCGATAATACCGAACCGTAAATGGTCAATACCTAACCAAGGTGCATTGCCCATAAACTTAGGATACACATAAATTAGATAAGCTGTTCCTGATGCAAGACCTGCTATCATACCTGCTATTGCTCCTTGTCTTGTTGCTCTCTTCCACCATACACCAAGTATTAATGGGAAGAACAATCCTGACATTGCAAAATCAAATGCCCAAGCAACTGCACCAAGGATACTAGTGATCCTCATCGATGCAATGTATGCTCCAGCGGCACCAATAACTATTAGAAGTGCTCTAGCAACTAACAATCTTTTTCTTACATCCGCTTTTGGATCAATGATTTTGTAATAGATATCATGTGATAAAGCGTTTGCGATAGCAAGAATTAGACCATCAGCAGTTGACATCGCAGCAGCCATTCCTCCAGCAGCAACTAGTCCAGAGATTACGTATGGTAATCCAGCAACTTCAGGAGTTGCTAGTACAACTACGTCACCTCTCATAAACCACTCATTTAACTGGAGAATACCATCTCCGTTAAAGTCTGCTATGAAGGCTTGTTTTACATTAATCCAAGCATTTACCCACTCAATTTGCATAATTTCAGCAATTGGTTTTCCAATAATACCTGTTGGTAAGTTTGGATCTATTAGTGAGATCTTGGATAATGTTGCAAGCATTGGCGCTGAAGTATAAAGCAATGCAATAAAGAATAGTGACCATGCCACTGATTTTCTTGCAGCTTTAACACTTGGAGTAGTGAAGTATCTCATTAAAATGTGCGGTAAAGAAGCTGTTCCTACCATCATACATAGTGCTAATGAAATAAACTTCCATGCAGCCATTCCACCTTCTGGCACACCTGCGTGTGACACAGCGATAGATTTTAGACCACCTGGTACACCTGCAGCTTTAATATCTGCAGCAGCATTTTTAACTAATCCAAATTGCGATTCAAGTGCACCTAATCTAGCTACTTCCTCACCTAACATAAAGTGTGGAAAGAAACCAAATCCTGATTTGTTACTAATCCAGAATACTGGAATTAGATAAGCAATAATCAATACTATGTATTGAGCAACCTGTGTCCAAGTTACCGCTCTCATTCCGCCTAGCATTGAACAAAGTAAAATACTTACTAGTCCAACCCAAACTCCTAATTCAAATGGAATACTTAGTGCTCTTGATGCGATTGTTCCTGTTGCGTTAATTTGAGCTGTTACATAAGTGAAAGATGCCAATGTTAAAACAACTACGGCACAGAACCTTGCGAAGTTTCCGCCATATCTTGTTCCAATGAAATCTGGCACAGTATAACATCCAAATTTTCTTAAGTATGGTGCTAAAAGTGATGATACTAAAACGTATCCCCCAGTCCATCCGACTAAGAAAGCCATATAAGTATAACCACCAAAGTAAATACCTCCAGCCATTGCAACGAATGAAGCACCTGACATCCAGTCAGCTGCAGTTGCCATTCCGTTAAATACTGTTGGTACCTGTCTTCCAGCAACATAATAAGCGTCGACCTGTACAGTTCTAGATAGATATCCAATTATTGCATATATACAAACTGTAAAGGCGACAAACAAAATACCAATTGTTTTAGCGGTCATACCTGCTTGCTCTGCTATTGCCATCAAAATGATGAATATAAAGAAGCCCCCAGTATATGTTCCGTAAATTTTTGGTAGGTTGTCAATAAAATTGCCTTTAAACATTAATCATCCTCCTTTTCGGTAAAACCAAACTCTTCATCGATTTTTTCCTGTCTATTTGCAAACCAAAAAATTAGGACCACAAATGCAATGATGGAACCTTGCGCACACATGTAATACGCTAATGGATATCCCATAAAACTTGAAGTGTTTAGGTCAGAACCAAACATGAAGATCAGATAACCGAAAACAAACCAAATAATTAATGTAATTATCATTAATCCTTTGGTTTTTTCCCAGTGCTTTTCTTTGTTTGACATTATTTTAATCCTCCCTATAGGTTAAAGATATAATTCATACTCATTTAAAGTGATAATTAAAGGGTAAAAAATGGCATATATTTATGGAAAAAGTTGTAAAATAGACTCTAAATGGGCATCAAATACAAATTAAAGCTAAAAGATTTGAAATTTGAGTATTTAAAGGAATATTTCATTCCATTTTTAAAATATTTCAAAAAAACAAAAAAAATTGAAAATTATTCTGATTTAAAAGAATTTATTCAAAAAAAATCTGCATGGGTAAGCCAAGTAACTCTTTACGGTTATCTTAAAACAAGAATGGGAGCGAAATATGTATTGATGTTTGAAGATGAGATATTTTTAGGATCGATTAACAAAGCCAAATGGAATATTTACTCAACTGCTTTACAAGATTTGACTTTTTATACTATTTCTTTTTTAAAAAACATCAGAAATCAACATGATACTGAAAAAGCAAATGAAATCTATTTTCAAATTTTAGATAATGAACTTCAAAAAAATGAAATGCCCAATGAAATATATGAAAATGCAAAAAAAAAATTTCTTGAGAGATATGAAAAGATTAATTGGAATGAATATCACGAGACACTACCATTTAACACTAGTGCTTTGTCTTTATATGAATGGTCACCAATAGCTGAAGAGTTAAAATCTTTAGACAAGAAAATAGTTTTAAATTCTATGATCCTGAAATGGGATAATGTTAAAAAGGAATTTATTGAACTAATAAATTTTTAAGTATTTTTTCTATTTTCGACTAAACTTTTTACTACACTTGGATCTGCCAAAGTTGTTGTATCACCTAATTGGTCATGTTCATTTGCTGCAATTTTTCTGAGAATTCTTCTCATAATTTTGCCTGATCTAGTTTTTGGAAGACCAGGAGAAAATTGAATTAGATCTGGTGTAGCTATTGGACCAATTTGTTTTCTAACCCATAGCTTTAAATCTCTCTCTAAATCTAAAGTTGATTTTTCTCCTACATTTAAAGTTACATAACAATACAAACCATTACCTTTAATATCATGAGGATATCCAACAACAGCAGCTTCAGCTACTTTTGGATGGGCAACAAACGCACTTTCAATTTCAGCAGTTCCAAGGTTGTGTCCGGAAACAATGATTACATCATCAACTCTTCCTGTGATCCAGTAATATCCATCTTTATCTCTTCTGCACCCGTCACCTGTAAAATACTTACCATCAAATTGAGAGAAATAAGTATCAATAAATCTTTGATGATCACCGTAAACTGTCCGCATCTGCCCTGGCCAAGATTGTGCGATACACAAACGACCTTCAGCTTCTCCTTTCAAAACTTTCCCATCTTTATTTACTATTACTGGTTTAATTCCATAAAATGGTTTAGTTGCTGAACCTGGTTTTAAATTTATAGCACCTGTTTGTGGACTAATTAATATCCCACCCGTTTCAGTTTGCCACCAAGTATCAACAATCGGACAATTAGAGTCTCCGACAGTTTTATAATACCACTCCCATGCTTCGGGATTGATTGGTTCACCTACTGTTCCTAGTAATTTCAATGATTTTCTTGATGTTTTTTTAACAGGCTTATCACCTTCTCTCATTAAAGCTCTTATTGCTGTCGGAGCAGTATAAAAAATATTCACTTTATATTTATCAACGATTTGCCACCACCTTGAACTATCCGGATAAGTTGGAATTCCCTCAAACATAATAGTTGTTGCTCCATTGGATAATGGTCCATAAATAATGTAGCTATGACCTGTTACCCAACCAATATCAGCTGTACACCAATAAATATCTTTAGGTTTATAATTGAATATATATTGATGGGTCATTGATGCGTAAACCATATACCCACCAGTTGTATGCATCACCCCTTTTGGTTTTCCCGTTGATCCTGAAGTATATAAAATAAATAGAGGATCTTCTGCATTCATTTCTTCGGGTTCACATTTATTCGAAACTTTTTTTGTTAACTCGTGGTACCAAACATCTCTTCTTTCATCCCAATTTATTCTATTGCCTGTTCTTTTAACAACAACACATTTTTTTACATTTGGGCAATTTACTAAAGCTTCGTCAGCAATTGATTTTAAAGGTATTATTTTTCCACCTCTTACACCTTCATCAGCTGTAATTAGATAATCAGACTCGCAATCATTTATTCGTCCAGAGATACTATCTGGAGAAAATCCACCAAAGATTATCGAATGCACTGCTCCTATTCTCGCACAAGCTAACATAGTATATGCAAGTTCTGGTATCATAGTTAAATAAATTGTTACTCTATCGCCCTTTTTAACCCCTAATTCTTTAAGACCATTTGCAGCTTTAGAAACTTCTTTGTGTAATTCTTTGTAGGAAATTTTCTTTTGAACTTTTGGATCATCTCCAACCCATATAATTGCAGTTTTGTCTTTATTCTTTTTTAAGTGTCTATCAATACAATTTGCCGATGCATTAAGAGTACCATCGTAAAACCATTTTATCTTAACATCCGATTTACTATATTTAACATCTTTAATTTTTGTATATGGTTTTATCCAATTAATTCTTTTTCCTTCTTTTTTCCAGAATCCATCATTATCTTTTATTGAAGCTTTATATTTTTTTTCATACTGAGATTTATTTACTAGAGCTTTACTAATCCAGTCTTTCTTTGTTCTATATATAAGTTCTTTTTCTTGCTTTGGAGCTAAAGACTTTGCCTTAGTTTTTTTTTTTGTGATTATTTTTTTTTTTCTTTTTTTTACTTTTTTTTTAGGCATGTATAATAAATTTTCTAGATACTACTCATCTTCAAAATAATTTTCCAGCATTTAGTGTCTATTGGCATGACAGACAGCCTGCTTTGTCTTATTAGTGCAATATCTTTTAAATCTTTATTTTTTTTAATATTTTCAAGAGAAACTGGTGTTTTTAGTTTGCTTTTATACTTAACTTTTACTGCTACAAATCGCTTCTCTTTATCGGTTGGGTCGTTAAATGCTGTTTTAATTACTTCAACAATTCCAACGATTTCTTTACCAATGTTTGAATGGTAAAAAAAACAAAGATCACCCTTCTTCATTTTTTTCAAATTATTTGCTGCTTGATAATTTCTTACTCCATCCCAATCTACTCCTATAGCTCCAGCTTTTAATTGTTGGTCTATTGACCAAACATTAGGTTCAGATTTTAATAGCCAATATTTCATATAAAATTTTTAATTTACATCTCATTTATCAATTTTAAATAACATATTTTTTCGTCAAACTTCTTTCTCTCATAAAGACAATTTTTTTTAAAAAAATTGTAATTTTGTTTTATTTTAAAAAATGATTTTTTTATATTCTGCATATCCTTGACATTTAATAATATCCCATCTTTGTTATTCTTAACTATTTCTTTTATGCCACCATCTGAAATCGACAAAGTTGGTATACCATAACTTTTAGCTTCTAGGACTGAAAATGGACAATTTTCTATTGGGCTTGTGACAAGTAAAATTCCAAATTTTTTATAAATAATTTCTTGCTTTTGCCATTTATTAATTTTGACATTTGCATGTTTAAATATTTTTTTTTTTTGTGAACCATCACCAAAAATTTCGAACTTAAAGTTATTTTTAACTATAAATCTTGCTATATCTGAAAAAACATCAATTCCTTTTTCTATTTCAAGTCTTCCAACAAAACCAATAATGTTATTAAGATTTTGATTTTTAATAAATCGTGGAATTTTTACTGAATTGTAAAAAACCTTGTAATTCGATAATTTGTAAAAAAAAAAATATTTTAGCCACCAGTTTTTAGTAAAATTAGAAACAAAATAAGTTTTATTTAAGAATGGTGAAATTAGTGATGACAAAAAATTAATAATTATCTGCGAAAAATTTATTTTCAACATATGACTGTGAATAAATAAGTTTACTTTTTTATTTTTGAAATAAAAAAGCAAAAACCAAAAATATATTATTAACAATAAAGGATTACTAAAAACAAATATTACCTTATTATTTTTTTCTCTATTCTTAATTAATTTAAGATAATTAAATACTTTTTTGATATCATAAATAGTGTTGCTTTTAAAAAATTCTACATTACTTTTTAATTTTATATTAAAAAATTTAAGTGTGGAGTTGTTTTTTTTATCTATAAAATATATTTTGTGGTTTAATTTAGAAATGTTCTCTATTAAGTATTTTTGAAATGTAGCTATACCACCTTCACCATTAGAAATTATAACAAAGATCTTTTTCATTTTAAATCTTTATACCAGAGCCTTTTAGAAACTCTGCTTTTTGATCTAAAGCTAGTCTAGGGTTTGCTAAGGTACCTAGGCTATCAAATTTTTTTATTCTATATTTTTCTACACCAACTAGTGCGATCATTGCTGCATTATCTCCACAAAATTTATGATCTGGAAAAATTGTTTCAAAGTTATTTTCTTTACTTACTAGATTTAATTTTTTTCTTATACCGTTGTTTGCTGCAACTCCTCCTGCAACAACAAAAGACTTTTTTTTTACATAATTATTTTTTAAAAACTCTTTAAACGCAATTTTAGTTTTAATATATAATATTTCTTCTATTGTTTTTTGAAAAGAAGCTGCTAAATCAAATTTTTCTTGTTCTGATTTTATATTTTTAGTTATTCTTAATATTGCAGTTTTAAGACCAGCAAATGATAAATTGCATCCACCTTTATTTATTATTGGTTTAGGTAATTTAAATTTATTTGGATCACCTTTTTCTGCAAATTTTTCTAACTTTGGACCTCCTGGAAATTCTATACCTAAAAGTTTTGCAGTTTTATCAAATGCCTCTCCTAAGGCATCATCAATTGTAGTACCTAATCTTTTGTAACTACCCAATCCATTAACGCTTAAAAATTGACTATGACCTCCTGAAATCAACAGAAGTAAATAAGGATAATTAATATTATTCTGGAGTCTTGGGCTTAAAGCATGACCCTCTAGATGATTAACACCAATAAATGGAATTTTTAAAGATGATGCGAGTGATTTTCCAAAATTTAAACCAACACTGAGACAAATTATTAAACCAGGTCCACATGTTGCGGCAACAGCGGATACTTTATCAAGAGTTATACCGCTCTCATCCAAAGCTTTTTTTGCAATTAAATTAATTTTTTCAACATGTGACCTTGCTGCTAATTCCGGAACAACCCCTCCAAATTCTTTATGAATATCAAATTGACTTGAAACTATATTTGATAAAATTTTTGGTATACCACTTTCGTTATCTTGAATAATTGAAACCGCCGTTTCATCACAACTTGTCTCAATTCCTAATATTATTGGGCTTTTATTCATAAATTATTTTTTATAATTAATACAATTAATTTATAAAAATGTAATAAAAATAACTTTTATGAAAAGAGCTAATATTGTAATTGGGACACGTGGAAGTAAGTTAGCAATGATTTACGCAGAAAATGTAAAAAAAGAACTAAAAAAATATTTTTCTAAAGAGATTGAATTAAAAAAAATAGTAACCACAGGAGATCAAAAGCAAGACGAAAGATTATCTGAGATAGGAGGCAAAGGATTATTTTCAAAACAAATTGAAAAAGATTTATTAAATAAAAATATAGATATAGCAGTACATGCCTTTAAAGATATGCCTACTGAAGAAACTGAAAATCTTTTAACTAATAATTTTTTAAAAAGAAATTCTCCTAATGAAATTTTAATAAGTAAAAATAATATAAAATTTGAACATTTAGAGCCAAACTCAATTATTGGTACATCATCATATAGACGAGAATATCAACTTAAGAAAAAAAGACCCAACTTAAAATATAAACTTATCAGAGGAAATGTTGATACTAGAGTTCAAAAGTTAGAAAAAGGCGAATATGATGCAATAATTCTCTCAAAAGCAGGAGTAGATGCTTTAAATTTACAACATAAAATTTCACAAGAATTCAGTGTTCATGAGCTTATACCTTGTGCGGGCCAAGGAATTATAGCAATTCAATGCAGAGAAGATGATAAAGAAATTAAAAAATTACTTGAAAAAATTAATGATCAAGAAACAAGAACTGTAGCAAAAGCAGAAAGAGAGGTCTTAAAAGTTCTTGAAGGAGATTGTGACACTGCAGTTGGTGTATTTGCAAAATCAAATGGTAAAAAAGTAGACCTAATGACCGAATTGTTTTCTGTCGACGGAAAAAATAGATATTTCATAAAAAAAAGTCTTCAAAAAGATAATATTGAGTCTACTAGTAGAATGGTGGGAGAAGAGCTTAAATTAAAATCAAAAGGATCTTATAAAAATTAAAATGCATATTTTATTAACCAGACCATTAGATGATAGCAAAGAATTAATTTTAAAATTTACTTCGATGAAACATAAAGTTTCTCATTTACCTTTATTAAAAATAAAAAAAATAGAAACACAAGAAATAGATTTTAGCAAATTCAAAAGCGTCATTTTCACAAGCGCTAATTCTTTAAAAAATCTAAATATTTCAAAAATAGATAAAAAAATAATTTGTTTTTGTGTTGGTCTTGCAACAGAAAGAAAGGCAAAAGAATTAGGCTTTCAAAATATTTTCTGCGCAGAAGGTAACGTAAATAATCTTAAAGAATTAATTTTACAAAACTTTGACCCAAAGATTGGACCAATGGCCTATATTAGTGGAGAAATTGTTTCTTATAATCTTGATCAAGACTTAATTTCAGAAAACTATGTTATTAAGAGAATTATAAATTATACTGCAATACCCAATGAAAATTTAAGTGATAATTTTTTAAGAGATATCAAATCTTCTGTGCCAGAAATTGTTTACATATATTCTGAAAATAGTGCGAAGACATTTTTTACGTTAATTAAAAAATATAATTTAGATAATATTTGGATGGAAACTAACCTAATGTGTATGGGCGAAAAAGCATCATCAGCATTGAATGACATAAAATGGAAAAAAATTTTTCTTTTTAACCCTGGTGAAGAGGAGTTTTTGCTATATAAAATTTAAAAAATGGACGTTTTAAATAAACTAAATGAGTTATTTTTATCTGTTTGGAAGCAGGGAATTCTTGGGGTAGATTTCTTTCAGATAATAGTAGGTCTTGGAATATTTGTATTATTTTTAATATTTAGAGGTCTAATCAGCAAACTTGTAATAAAAAAATTGGAATTAATTTCAAAAAGAACAACCAATAAATTAGATGATACTTTTGTAAAATCTATGGAAGGTCCTGCGAGGTTTCTTCCAATTGTTCTTGGTGTATTTTTTGCCAGTTACTATATGTCATTTGATAATGAGACTAGAGGTTTTATAGATAACATTAACAGAACTTTAATTACAATTTTAATATTTTGGATAATACATCAGATAATTGAGCCAATATCTTATATTTTAAGTGGATTAGATAAAGTCCTGACAAAAGAATTAATAGGCTGGATTATAAAGTCTCTTAAAATTTTAATTTTTATTTTAGGAGCAGCTGCTGTTCTTGAGTTATGGGGAATTAAAATTGGACCAATAATAGCAGGTTTAGGTTTATTTGGAGTAGCAGTAGCATTAGGCGCTCAGGATTTATTTAAAAATTTAATCTCCGGAATTTTAGTTTTAGTTGAAAAAAGATTTAGAATTGGTGATTGGATTAAAGTTGAGGGAGTTATCGAAGGGGTTGTCGAGAACATTGGATTCAGATCAACTGTTATAAGAAAATTTGACAAATCGCTGGCAATTATTCCTAATTTTCAATTTGCAGAAAATGCAGTGATTAATAACACAAGAAAGACTAACTGGGCTATTAGTTGGATAATAACTCTTCAATATGACACTACAATTGACCAATTAAAAACAATAAGAGATGAAATTGAAGATCACATAAATAAAGGTGACGATTATGACAAATCTGTAGGAGTCGCTGTTAGAATTGATAAGTTTTCAGATAGCTCGATTGATATGTATGTTAGATGTTTTACAAAAACAAATAGTTGGACTAATTATTTACAAGTAAAAGAAAATTTGGCACTTGAAATAAAAAAAATTGTTGAAGGTAAAGGGGCTGCCTTTGCATTCCCAAGTCAGTCCATCTATGTTGAAAAAAAATGATAGCTATATTTTATTTAGCACTTCAAATTTTGAAACTTTATTCATATGTTGTCATTGCTAATGTCGTTATAAGTTGGTTAGTTGCTTTTAATGTATTAAATACAAGTAATAGATTTGTATATTTAATATTAGACTTCACTTATAAAATGACGGAACCGATTTTAATGAGAATTAGAAGATTTTTACCTAGCCTTGGTGCTTTTGATATTTCTCCTATCGTACTTCTTTTGTTGATATGGTTCTTAGAAATGTGTATGAAACTCTACATTGCACCACTAATATTTTAATAAATGATTTTAATTGATGGAAAAAAAGCTGCTGCTGATTTAAGAGATGAGCTCAAGAAAGAAGTCTTATCTTTAAAAGATAAGTATAATAAAGTACCAGGTTTAACAGTCATATTGATAGGTGATTTAGCACCTAGTCAAATTTATGTAAGAAATAAAGAGAAATCTGCCAATGAAGTAGGCCTTAAATCAGAGGTGATTAGATACCCTGACAGTGTTGAAGAAAGTGAAATTTTAAAAAAAATCGATGAACTTAATAATGACGATTCCGTTTCAGGAATTTTAGTTCAGCTCCCACTTCCTAAACATATTGATAAACAAAAAGTTATAGAGGCAATTATGCCAGAGAAAGATGTAGATGGATTTCATCCAATGAATGTTGGTAATCTGTCGTCAGGTTATGAAAGTTCTATTCCATGCACTCCTTTAGGTTGTTATTTATTAATAAAAAAAATTGAACCAAACCTTAATGGAAAAAAGGCTGTAATTGTTGGAAGATCAAATTTAAATGGTAAGCCAATGACACAGTTGTTGTTGAAAGAAAATTGCACAGTTACAATTACTCACTCAAAAACAAACGATCTTAAGGGTGAATGTTTAAAAGGAGACATTATAGTTGCTGCTGTTGGGATCCCTGAGCTTGTAAAAGGTGATTGGGTTAAAAAAGATGCAATTGTGATTGATGTTGGAATTAATAAAACTGAAAACGGCCTAGTTGGTGATGTTGCATTTAATGAAGTATCAAAAGTTGCAAAAGCTTTAACTCCAGTTCCAGGTGGAGTCGGACCTATGACTATTGCATGTTTACTTAAAAATACAATTGAGTGTTTTAAAAGAGCGAATAAATAAAATTTACTATTGATTTCTTATTAATGGATAAACTTTAGGACTTAAGTATTTAAGGTTAGTTAGCATAATTAAAATCAAGGTCACAATTCCTATAGAAGCACCAAGGTAAATTAAAACTTTAAAATCAAATTGCCAAACTAATTCAAATATATTCTCTATAATAAATTTTGATCCAATTACTGCAAAAAAAATTGCAATTAATATTACAGACATAAAAATAATTATAAATTCTATCAAAGACGAAAATATAATTTCTTTTTTTGAAAAACCTAAAATTTTAAATACAAGATTTTGATACTCTTTTACTTTTCCTTGGACCATTATAGCACTTGAGATAACAATCAATCCAATGACAATTGTTACACCAGAAATTAGGGTTACAGCTATGAAAACTTTATTTAAGACTGATGTTACTTTGTTTAAGTAATCAGCAATTTTTATCATAGACAAACTCGGCAATACTTCTAACATTTTGGTTTCATCAAAATTATCTGGATTTTTAAACTTAGCAGTTGCTAAATATTCATGAGGAATTTTTTTTGCAAATTGTGGATTAAATAACATGGCAAAATTAATATTTAGATCACGATAATCAACCTCTCTAAAATTAACTATTTCTCCATCAATTTCTCGACCATAAATGTTTAAAGTAAAAATATCTCCCAACTCAATGTTAAAATCTTTAGCAACTTTTGCATCAAGTGATATCTGAAGTTGGTTAGGTTTAGATAAATCCCACCATTCCCCTTTTAAAATTGGGTTATCTTTAGGTATATTTTCAGCCCAAGAAGATCTTCTTTCACTCCCAATTACCCAATAACTATCATTATCTGGTTTAATATAGCTATTTGGATTTACACCATTAATTTTTACTATTCCAGAAGAAACCATAGGCACTATTTCAACGTTCGCATCAGGGTTCATTTTGTAAACACCTTGTTCAAATTTTTCTTTTTCACCTTTTTGAATTCCAACAAAAAAATAATCAGGTGCAATATCTGGAATAGATCTTGCAATTTCTCTTTTAAAATTTGTTCCTACTAAAGCTAAAGTTAATAACAAAGTTACACCTAAGCCTAAAGACATAATTGTTATAGGAGTGATACTTTTTGTTTGAGTTATATTTTTTATCGATACTTTTAAAGAGATGTTTGAAATAAAATTAAACTTTTTCAGTAAATAAATTATAATTTTCGAAAGTAAAAAAAATACAATTAGACATACAAAAAAAGCCAGAAAATAACCCAAGCTATAAGAAGGCCTTTCAGATCCTAGTGTAAACAATAAAACTAAAAATGATAACAAGATAAAACTTAAAACAACTGACTTTTTCGAGTAATAAAATTGTAGGTTTTGGAATACATTTCTAAATAGGTTTGATGCTTTAACTTGATCAATTGAACTTATTGTTGGTATTGAAAAAATTATAAGAACTAACAAACCTACAATAAATATTTTTATAAAATTAATTAAAGAGAATTTTGGATAAACATTTAATCCCAACCCATCAGATAAATATTTATCTGCGATTGGTACAATTAAAAAACTTGAGCCATAAGAAATTACAGTAATAATAAATAATAATATTAATAATTGAAGATAATAAAGTGTTTTTATATTCCCTGAATAAAATCCTACAGCTTTTCTCACAGCTATAGACATATTATTCTGGTTTATAAATGACAACAATGTATTAGCTATACCTATTCCAGCAATTAACATTGCGCTAATTGAAACTAAAGAGAGAAATTGGGAAAAATTATTAATTATCCTTTTTAAGCCACTAGCTGAATTTTCTGGAAATCTAAGCTTTACTTTTTGGTCATCTTTAAAAATATCTTTGATCTTACTTTCTATTTTTTCTGGATCATCACTTGGTTTAAACTTTACTTTATATTCATAATTTAAAAAACTACCTATTCCATTTAGTTTCAGTATCTCCAAAGTTTGTTTTCCTGCTAATGCCCAATCTCCAAAAGCTACAAACCCACTGACATCAGGTACAGATTTTATAATCCCAACAACTATGAAACTTTTATCTTGTACCTTAACTTTGTCATTTATTTTTATCTCTAAAGTTTTTGATAAACTTTCATTAACCAAAATTGTCTTGGGTTCCTTTTGCATTCTTTCATAAGCATCTTCTGGCTCATAAACAACTTCACCGTATAACGGATATTTTTCATCAACTGTTTTAATTCTTGTAAATAATGATTTATTTTTTTCTCTGCCTGTTGTAGAAAGCATTGTACTGAACTCTATCATCTGTGAGACGGTTGAAAATTCCTTTACTTTATTGACTAGATTAAGATCCCCCTGATTACGGTTATAATCGATTTCGAGATCTCCACCCAAAAGAACTTTTGCATTATCATTAAGCTCTTTTTTTAAACTATCTTCGATTGTAAAGATGGCACTTAAAATAAAAAGACTAATAAACAGTGTTACAATAATGCTTGTAATTTTTTTATAATTTCTGCTTAAATCTTTTAAAGCATACTTGAATATTAAACTTAACTCCGAAGAATTATTTAATTTTTCCATCTTTGATTTTAATTTTTCGTTTTGCTTTGTCTGCTAATTTTGGATCATGTGTGACCATTATTAAAGAAGACCCTTCTTCTTTGACGTATTTAAATAAAATTTCAGAGATCATTATTGAGTTTTCGGTATCTAGATTACCAGTTGGTTCATCAGCTAAAATCAAATCTGGTTTCATTGCAATAGCTCTTGCAATCGCCACACGTTGTTGCTCTCCGCCAGATAATTGACTTGGAAGATTATTGAATCTATGTTTTAGTCCAAATCGATCTAATAAACTTTTTGCTTCTTTCTCGGGATTTTTAAATTCATTAAGTTCAAGTGTTAAAGCTACATTTTCAACAGCTGTATAATTTGGAATTAAATAGAAAGATTGAAATATAATTCCTATATTTTGCTTTCTTATTTGAGATACTTCGTCTTCATTAAGATTTGTTATTTCCCTCTCTTGAAATATAATTTTCCCTGAGGTTGGACGTTCTAGTCCACCAATTAACATAATCAAGCTTGTTTTTCCTGACCCGCTTTCTCCAACCACAGACACAGTTTCTTTTTTTTTTATAGTTAAATCAATATTTTTTAAAACATTGATATTATCCTTCCCAGTTTGGTATTTGAGATTTATTTTTTTTAATTTAAGAAGTGTGTTCATGAATAAAAGTTTATTTATAAAAATATTGTTATTCTTTCTAGTGCACATAAATGCAAGTGCAATAGAAAAGGTTATATTATTCGGCGATAGTTTAATGGCAGGTTATGGTCTACCTAAAGAACAACACTTATCTTTGGTTTTAGAAAGTAATCTCGTTAGGAGTGGTTTAAATATTAAGGTAATAAATGGAAGTGTGTCAGGAAGTACTTCTTCTGGTGGATTGAATAGAGCAGAATGGAGTTTATCAGAACCTGGTATTGATCTGATCATCCTTGGTCTTGGGGCAAATGATATGCTTAGAGGAATTCAACCAGATGAAACTGAAAGAAATTTAGAAGAAATAATTAAAATTGCTAATAGTAAAAAAATAAAAATTATAATAGCTGGGATGGTTGCGCCAACATCTCATGGAACTAAATATAAAAAAAATTTTGATGCTATTTATCCTAAATTGTCAAAAAAATATAATTTACCTTTAATTCCATTTTTGCTAGAGGGTGTTGCTCTTGATCCAAATCTAAATCAACAAGATGGTATACATCCTAATAAAGCTGGAACAATAGTTATAAGTAATACAATTCAAGATATTATTTCAAAAAATTATTAATCGGATATGAAAAAAAAAAATCATCATTTAGCAAATGGCACATTTCGTAATCCTGAAGGATCAAAGGAGATTGATATGAATTTCAATTGGTCGTTTAAGGTCTTTAACCAAGAAAAAAAAAAATTAGATATGACTTTTCCTGAAAGTAATATCATTAAAAAAGAAAAAGTTTTATTGGATTTAAATAATTTCCAAAAAGAAGATTATGTAGCGTGGATAGGTCATGCAACATTTTTATTAAAATTAGGGGAAATAACAATAATAACAGATCCAGTTTTTTCTAAAAATGCAGGACCTTTATTTTTTGGGCCAAAGAGATTTACCGAACCAGCATTAAAACTTAATGAGATACCAAGAACAGATATTTTTCTACTAACTCACAATCACTATGATCATCAAGACATGAAAACAATAATGAGATTTCCTTATAAAGATTCTAAAGTTTTGGTACCTTTGGGACTAAAAAAATATTTTAAAATTAATAGATTTAAAGATGTAAATGAAATGGATTGGTATGATCAAATAAGAATAAATCAGAGTTTAAATATTACTTTTTTGCCATCAGTCCACTGGTCAAAAAGGAGTTTAACGGATACTAACAAAACTTTATGGGGTAGCTATTTGATTGAATACAAAGGAAAAAAAATATTATTTTCATGTGATACTGGTGTTGGAAAAATATATAAAGAATTGGGAGATAAGTACGGTCCAATTGATTTAACATTTATTAATATTGGCGCATATAATTTTTATCCTATGGCATCAATTAAAGATTCTTCTGCTTACCACACTAACCCTGAAGAAGCCCTTGGACTTGCTAAAGATTTAAAAAGTAAAAAAGTAATTGGAATGCATTGGGGAACTTTTGTCTTATCACTTGAACCAATATTAGAGCCCCCTTTAAGGTTTAAGCAAAATGCAGAAAAATTTGGATTTAAAAAAGATGATGCAATTATTTTTAAAATTGGTGAATTTAAATTATTTAAAGAGCTTTTTGATACTAACTAGAATTTTCCATCAACCACAATCCATCTTGATTTAAAAAATATAGTTTACCATTTATAGGATGAATTTGTATGTCTCTGATTCTTCCAATTTTATCTTTAAATATTATTTCCTCTTTTACGTTTGATAAATCATTAAACTCTAATTTTCTTAAAGACTTATCTTTAAGAGAAGTAATTAATGCATGACCATTCCATTCTTTAAATTCATTCCCTTTGTAAATTGTGATTGCACTTGTTGCTATAGATGGAACCCAATATTGAATGGCTTTTGTAAAGCCACGTTTCCATTTTGGCCCTATTGGTATACCTGAATAATTTGTGCCACCCCATCCAAGAATTTTCCAACCATAATTTTCACCTTTCTTTGCTTCACCAAACCAATCGCCTCCTTTTGCACCATGATTGCTCATATAAATTTTTCCATCAAAAGGTGATAAAGCTAAACCTTGAGGATTTCTTACACCAATTTGATATATTTCAGGTAGCCAGTCTGATTTCCCCTCAAAACGAGGATTGTCTTTTGGAATGCCACCATCTAGATAAATCCTAATTATACTTCCTGGATGTTTATTTCCATCTTGAGCAATCATTCCCCCGCCTCTTTCACCTGCAGAAGCAAATATATAATTGTCTTTAATTACCAGTCTTGAACCAAAATGATAAGGCGAGTCAATTGGTGGATTGGCTTGAAAAATATTTTTAAAATTTAATTTGTTTTTATTAAATTTTGCACGTGCAATTGAAGTACTAGTCTTCCAATTATTTCTATTTTCTGTGTATGAGATGTAAATGTAATCTTCATGATACAGAATATCCAATAATCCTCCCTGTCCATATTCTACAAAATTTAAGTTATGGCCAATTTCACTCATCTCTCTTGTTGAAATATTAACAAGTTTTATTTTGCCACCTTTCTCGGTAATAATCATTTCATTATCATTAACGAACGACGAACCCCAAGGTGCTTCTAATTCAATAATTTTATTAAAATTAAAATTTTTACTAAATGAATTAGTTGAGAATAGTATTAAGGATAAAAGAAATAATAATTTCTTCACTCTATGAAAGTTTTGATCTACCACCATCGACAGCAATAATTTGTCCTGTAACCCAAGAACTGTCTTCAGTTATTAGAAATTTTGCAAGCGAAGCTGAGTCTTTACCTTCCCCAAGTCTTTTTAATGGATGGGCTTTTGCTATACCATCAGCTAAAACTTTATTTTTAAGCATTGGCTCTGCAATTTTTGAATTAGTTAAACTTGGAGCAATGCAATTTACTCTTATATTAGGAGCAAATTCTGCTGCTAAAGAAACAGTTAATCCTTCAACAGCTGCTTTAGTTGAAGCTATAATTGCATGATTTGTAAAACCCCTTTGAGCAGCAACAGTTGAAAACAAAACAATCGATCCTTTATTTTTTTTTAAACTTTCTTGATAACCTTTAATTAAATCTACTGCAGAATATAAATTTAGTTTCATACATTTTGTAAAATCTTGTTCTGAAACCATTCTCAAAGGTTTTAAATCAATTGAACCAACACAATAAGCTATACCTTTGATATCATCTATTTCGGACTTAATCTTTTCAACAAAACCATTTTCTAAAACATCAGAGACTGTATATTTACAATTTAGTTTTTCAGACAAAGATTTTGTTCTCGCTTCATCCCTACCAATTAAATGTACTTCTTTACCGGCTGCATGTAACTGTTCGGCTAAATTAGATCCGATAGATCCTGTCGCACCTACTACTAAATATTTTTCTGACATAAATTTTTAAAGAGTTATATATAGTTAATGAAATTATTTTTTCTACTTGGAAATCAGCTTTTCTCAGAGAAATATCTAGAAAAGTACAGAAAAGACCACTTTTTCTTTATGGCTGAAGATTATCAGCTTTGTACTTATGAAAAGCATCATAAACAAAAGATATTATTGTTCTTATCTTGCATGCGATCTCACGCAGATAGACTAAAAAAAAATAAATTTAAATTAGAATATTCTTCGATCGAGGATAAATCTTTCAAGCTGGATTACACAGAAAAATTAAAAAAAATAATTAGAGCAAAAAAAATTAAAGAAATTTCAAGTTTCGAAATTGAGGATAAGTTTTTTGAAAATAAAATTACCAATTTTTTAAAAAAGGAAAAAATTAAATGGAATATTATTCAAACACCAATGTTTTTAAATTCTAGAGAAAAATTTAAAAACTATTTATCGAAATCAAAAAAACCTTTTATGGCAGTTTTTTATAAAGAGACTAGAAGAGATTTGGATATACTCATGAAAAAAGATGGTAATCCAGAAGGAGGCAAATGGAGTTTTGACGAAGAAAATCGAAATAAACTTCCAAAAAATATATCTATACCCAAATTTCCTAAAATTACTGAGACTGTTCATACGAAAAAACTAAAAATTTTAATTGATAAAAATTTTAAAAGTCACCCAGGTAATACGAAAGACTTTTGGTTTGCTACGGAATATGATGATGTAATTAAATTATTAAATTTTTTTATTAAAGAGAAATCAAATTTATTTGGGGATTATGAAGATGCAGTTGATCAGAAAGACAATATATTATTTCATAGTGCTTTAAGTCCTTACATCAATTTAGGTCTTATCACTCCAGAATTTATAATTAAAAAAGTTTTAGATTTTCACAACAAAAATAAAATAAGATTAAATTCCTTAGAGGGTTATATTCGTCAAGTAATCGGGTGGAGAGAATTTATGAGAGGAATATATCAAAGCTATTCAAAAGAAATGGAAACTAGAAATTTTTTTAAACAAAATAGAAAAATGAAAAACTCATGGTACGAAGGAACAACAGGATTACCACCTCTAGATTATGCTATTAAAAATGCAGTGAATTATGGTTGGTCACATCATATTGAAAGGTTAATGATCTTATCAAATATAATGAATTTATGTGAAGTTAAGCCAACGTATGTTTACAAATGGTTTATGGAAATGTTTGTGGATTCCTCAGACTGGGTAATGGTCCCGAATGTTTATGGAATGGGGCTTTTCAGTGATGGAGGAATCTTTGCAACAAAACCATATATTTGCGGCTCCGCTTATTTCATGAAAATGATGGATTTTAAAAAAGGAGAATGGTGCAATACCATGGATGGTCTTTATTGGAGATTCATAAATAGAAATAGAGCCTTCTTTTTAAAAAATCCTAGACTTTCTATGATGGTTAGAATTTTCGATAAAATGAAACCTGATAGAAAAAAATTAATTTTAGCTGAGGCAGAAAAATTTATTAAACAAAATACTGCATAGTGAGAAAAGAAAATTTACCCACAAAAATTTGCCCTGTATGTAAGAGACCTTTTACTTGGAGAAAAAAATGGAAATTAAACTGGGATAAAGTGAAATATTGTTCTAAGAAATGTTCAAAAAATAACTAATTAACAACAAGAGCAGCTTTTCTTTTTCTCTGGTTTTTTTGCTTCAATCACTTCTCCTTTAGAGGCTGATTGTTCAAGAATTTTTGCTGCTTCAGCTTCTGTCTCTTTTAATATTTTATTTTCAATGTATGCGTAAAGAGAGTTGAAACCTAATTTTGAAGCTTTCTTTTCTTCGTAATTCCTTCTGCCTTTAAGATTTTCAATAATTTCAAGAACTTGCGGGTTATTCATATTATTGTTATCTCATAATTTTGATAATTTACAATAGTTCTTTAAAAAAATCCTTTAATTATAGTTGGTATATACTTTTTGAAATTAAAAAAACCTTTATTGCAATATTTCCAAGAACTTCTGTCTAAATTACGATAAAGAAATTTTATATTATTTATTCCTTGAGAAGTTAAAAAATCTAAGTTTTCTCCAACACAAGGATATAAAAAATAACTATTCTCAATTGTTTTAAGGTTACCAATATCAATAATTTCACAATCCAAAGATTTTTCATCCAACCTTCTTTTTTGATCCTGAATTAAATTAGTCTTAAATTTCACTGTTTTTTCACTAAGTTTAATATTTCTACTGTCGTTATTATTATTAACTAAATAAATCTTTTTAAATTTATGGTCTTTGAAATCAGTCAACTCAAAGGAAAGATTATTATCAAAAATAATTAAATTTTGCTCATCCAGACTTACTGGATTACCAAAATCTTTTAAGACAGCCTTGTATATTTTCTCGCTAACTTTAGGTGGTGCATTTTCATTTAAATTAATGTTATTAAATCTGTTATTAGTAAATTTTTTTATATTCCATTCACTTGCCAAATAATGCTTACCTTGTGTTTGTATCCCAGCAACCCATCTCCATCCTAATGTATTAGATGCTGCATCTCCATCATAGAGATGCTTTATAAAAAATTCAGCTCCTAATTGCCAAGGTAAATTTAAAGTAAAAATCCAGATACTGGCAAACCACATTCTTGTATGATTATGAAGGTAATTAAATTCTTTTAGTTCTTTAACCCATTCATTAAAACATTCTATATTTGTATTTCCATCAATGGCATTTAAATAATCTTTATTATCTTTGTATTTTTCTCTTATAATTTTTAGTTCTATTATGTAATCTGTCCATACATTAGGTCTTAATTCTAACCATCCTTTCCAATAAGTACGCCACAAAACCTCCTGAATAAATTTTTCATTTTTAGAAAATGAAAATTTCTTTAAGGCTTTATCTATAACTTCTAACTCATTTAATATTCCATGAGATATGTATGGAGAAATACAAGATATATTTGATCTTTTATCTGGACCAAAATCAAAATTTCTCAATCTTGAATATTCAGAAAGATTATTTTCAACAAAATTATCTAGTTTATTAGTGGCTTGCGCCCGACTTGGTTCAAAATTCATGATATTTTATTTTAATTTTTTCTTGTGAAAATTAATAAATCTTTCAACATTTGATTTATTAAAAGTTTTATTTTCCTCAAATGAAACTTTTTTCATAGAATAAGCTGAACTTTTAGTTATTCTTGAATGAATAATAACATTCCCTTTATATAACCTCAATTTAACTGATCCATTAACTTTACTTCTCTTAAGATCTACAATTCTTTGTAATTTAAATCTCTCTTTAGAAAACCAATATCCATTGTAAATCAGTTCCGCATATCTAGGCATAATTTTTTCTTTCTTATGCATTGTATCTTTATCAAGTGTAACAGACTCTATAGCTCTATGAGCGTGCATTAATAAAGTTCCGCCTGGTGTTTCGTATACACCTCTTGATTTTATACCAATAAATCTATTTTCTACTAGATCAACTCTTCCAACAGCATTTTTTCCAGCTATGTGGTTTAATTTTCTAAGCAATTTAGATGGAGATAATTTTTTCCCATTCACTGCGATCGGATCTCCACTTTTAAAGTCTATTTTTATAATTGAAGATTTATTAGGTGCTTTTTCTGGAGATACCGTTCTTTGAAAGATAAAGTCAGGTGCAGAATTTTTTGGATTTTCTAACAACTTTCCTTCAGTTGATGTATGAAAAATATTATCGTCTACTGAAAAAGGTGGCGCTCCTTTCTTGTCTTTAGGTATTTCAATTTTATTTTTTTTTGCATAATTAATTAGATCTGATCTAGATTTCAGCTTCCAAATTCTCCAAGGCGCAATAACTTTTATTTTAGGACCAAAATAATGATAACCTAACTCAAATCTTACTTGATCATTTCCTTTTCCTGTTGATCCATGAGACACAGCATAGGCATTATATTTTTTAGCAATTTTAATTTGATCTTTGGCTATTAAAGGTCTAGCAATTGAGGTTCCAAGCAAATAAACACCTTCATATATTGCATGGCCCCTAATCATTGGATAAACATAATCTTTTACAAAAATATCTTTTAGATCTTGAATAATAATGTTTTTTACGCCAAGTTTTTTTGCGTTTCTGAAAATTTTATTTCTATCTATCTCTTGACCAATGTCTGCAGTATAACAAATTACTTCTGCATCATAATTTTCTTGTAACCATTTTAATATGATTGATGTATCCAAACCTCCAGAATAGGCAAGAACTATCTTTTTCTTTGATTTCATTATTTAACTGCAGCTTTTTTTAGCTGCGTTATATGCTTTAGTGAAGCCCATCAAAGAATAATGATCAATTGTTTGAGAACCAGATTTATTATACCCAGTAACCATTAATCTTGAGGCTTTTTTCATTCTGCTAACGACTTTTTTTTCAATTTTATTACTTGAAATCCATGCAAAATTATCTTGAGCTATATCAAATTTATATTTGGATTTACCAGAGCTAGCTGTAATTGAATTTTGACTGTTGTATTCATAGCCTGAGGTTGTGCTTACTTCGTCTTTAATTTTTTCAGATGGTCTGAAAGTTACAAATAATCTTGCATCTCTATCATTTTTTTTAGGAGATTGAAGAACAGGTTTAGATTGAGCAAAACATACTTTACTATCCCCACTAGTAACAACAATTGCATCCCAGTCTTTATATGTTCCTATTTTATTTAATTCTTCTGAATAAGAAGTTGATCCTAATAAGAGAATAAAAAAAATTATTTTAAAAATTATGGACATGGATTAGGATATTTTTTTTGAATTTCATTAATTTCATTAATTATTTCTTTATCAAGATTCACTTTTACACTTTCTATATTTGTTTTCAACTGCTCCATTGTTGTTGCACCAATAATAACGCTAGACATGAAATCCTGTATCTCACAAAATTTTATGCACATTTGACTCATATCTATGTTGTATTTTTCACTAATATTAAAATACTCATCAACAGCTTCGTTAGTATTTGGTTTTCGATATCTTGTCCAAAAATCCCAATCTCTTTCCATCCGAGATCCTTTTGGAAATTGCTTATTTCTATATTTACCACTTAAAAAACCACTGGCTAAAGGAGAATAAGATAAGCAGCCAATATTTTCTCTTATAGACACCTCAGCTAATCCAACTTCATAAGACCTATTTAATAAACTATAGGGATTTTGTATGGACATCATTCTTGGCAAACTCTTTTCCTTTGAGAGTTTGAGATAATTCATGACACCCCAAGGAGTTTCATTAGATAAACCTACATGTCTAATTTTACCTTGCTCAATATACTTTTGTAATTCAACCAACACATCTTCGAATTTATTCCATTCATTTTCTTTATGCACGTAACCCAGTCTTCCAAAATTGTTTACATTTCTTTCTGGCCAGTGAAGCTGATATAAATCTATATAATCAGTTTTAAGTCTTTTAAGACTGTTATGAAGTGCAGTTTCGAGATTCTTCCCTACAAAACTATTCTCACCATTTCTAATATAATCTCTTGCAGGACCACAAACTTTAGTTGCAAGTATCACATCTTTTCTTTTTTTTGTTTTTTCAAACCAATTTCCAATGATCGTCTCTGTATGACCAAAAGTTTCAGCTTTAGGGGGTACCGCATAAAGTTCTGCTGTATCCCAAAAATTAACCCCATTTTCTAAAGAGAAATCCATTTGTTCGAAGGCCTCCTCTTGGCTATTTTGTTCACCCCAAGTCATGGTGCCGAGACAAATTGTGCTAATATCTATATCAGTTGTTCCTAATTTTTTATAATTCATTAAATATTAAGTATTTGTTACCTATATTTTGACTGCTTGAAAAATTTAAAATTTATTACTATATATTTAATTATGGAATTCAATAGAGACAATATTTTAAATAGATCAACGACAGCAAAAAAAGCTGTTGTGATGGATGAAGGTCTTAGAGCCTATATGCTTAAAGTTTACAACTACATGGCAACTGGAGTTCTGCTAACGGGAATCATTGCATTGCTATCTTTTAAAATGTCAGTAGTTACAGATGCAAGTGGATCAATAGTTGCTTTAACTGAGTTCGGAAATGCAATTTATCTATCAGGACTGAAATGGGTAGTTATGTTAGCTCCTCTCGGAATTGTTTTTTATATGAGTTTTGGGATAAATAAAATGAGTTCTTCAAAAGCTCAAACTACTTTTTGGATTTTTGCAGCCTTGATGGGTTTATCACTATCATCAATTTTATTAGTTTACACAGGACTTAGTGTGACGAGAGTATTTTTCATATCTTCAGCTACATTTGGAGCTATGAGTATATATGGTTACACAACTAAAAGAGACCTCACAAAATTTGGATCATTCTTAATGATGGGTTTGATCGGAATTATTATCGCATCTTTAGTAAATATTTTCTTAAAATCATCAATGATGTACTTTGCTATTTCAATTATTGGAGTTCTTATATTTGTTGGATTAACAGCCTACGATACGCAAAAAATTAAAAATATGTACGCTGCATCTGATTCAGGCGAAGTAATTGGTAAGAAAGCTGTTATGGGAGCATTAACACTTTACTTAGATTTTATAAATCTATTTATAATGCTTTTAAGATTGTTTGGTCAAAGAAGATAATTAGAATTTAATAGATTTCACAAGCTTAAATAAGTCATTTCTTGTTTCATTACATTTTTCGGCACATCCAACGGTAATTACATATTCTTTTTTTTTAAACATAAAAATTATTTGCTGAGTTAATAAACTTTCAAAGAAAGAGCTTTGATTTTCTCTATACATACTCCAATCAGCAAATTTTGGATATTTGTGCATTCTACACTCAATTAAATCTACCTTTTTTTTACTAAATTTTTTTTCAATTTTTAAAATCTTTTTACATTGTTTTAAAACTTTTTTTTCGTTTACTTGGTAGGAATTATTAAATACCAAAATTGAAATAGTATTAAGAAGACTTGACTTGAAATTAAATAATATTTCAACATCTTGTTCTTTTAATCTTTTACTAAATATTTGAATTTGTTGTTTAATTTTTGGATCTTTATGAGATGAATTGTAGATTTGGTAAAGATTCGTATTGTTTATTATTTCATAGTCTTTTGGTAACTCGAATGTAAAATTAAATTTGCTTTTAAATTCTTTCGCCTGTGAGTTGAGAGAAAATATTATAAATATTAATAATTTGATTAAAAAATCCATATATTCTAATTTTGCATGTCAGATTATAAAATCAAACAATTAGTTTGTAATTGAATTATTTTTCAATTTATTATCTAGTATATTTAAAAATTTATAATTTGATGCAAAAAAAAATAACAAAATTATTATCAATACTTCTTTTACCACTGATTTTATCAGCATGCGGAGGCGGAGGCGGAGGCGGAGGCGGAGGTGCAGCTGGAGGTGCACTTACAGTGCCTACATGCTCTGACACCGGAACAGCCTTTCAGACTAATGAGTATTATACTATTGGAAATAGTTCTGGAGGCAGAAATAATCAATTAGAATTGATTTGTGCAAGTTCAGCTTATGCAAGGGGAGCAACGGGTGATGGAATTAAAATCGCAGTTGTGGATACTGGTGGACCTTGGAGTGCTGCAGGAAATATAAATAATCTAGAATTTGACAGTGATGCAACTGAAATACTAAAACCTAACAATAGCGATTATGCAAACAGTGATAGCATACCAGATGATCAAGAGGCAACCCATGGACATGGAGTTGGTGTAGCCTGCATGATAAGATGCGATAAAGGTGATGGGGATATGCATGGAGTTGCTTACGATGCTACTCTTAACTTTTACAAGGTTTTTGACGACAGTGGAAATTTCGTGAGCGATTCAGTTGCAGCTAACGCAATAAACGACGCAGATAGCAATGATATAATTAATAATAGCTGGGGGACTGGCTCTGGGCATGGTTGTGCAGATGCATCTACATGTGAAGCACTAATAGGTTCAAATCTTTACGCAGCTATGAAAACTGCAACTGGTACAAATGGTAAAATATTAGTTTGGGCAGCTGGAAATGAGTCTAATGATAACCCAATGCCCGAAGCAAACGCTGTTGTGCACGATACAGATTTACAAGGATTAACAGTGGTTGTTGTGTCAGTTGATGCTACTAATGCAGATTTCGACCTTGGAGATGAAGACGGAAAAATAGCTGAACATTCAAATAGATGTGGAACAGCCGCAACATATTGCATTGCCGCTCCTGGTGGAAATATAACAACAGTATCAAGACAAGGTGGAACAACCTTTCTTGGTGCTAATGGGACCTCTTTTGCTGCCCCACTTGTTTCTGGTGGTTTAGCATTAATTAAACAAGAGTTTTCAAGTTTAACCAATGCTCAAGTAGTAACTAGACTCCTTAACACAGCTCTTGATACAGGCGAATATTCACAGTCAAGTATTTATGGCCATGGTCTAATGAATTTAAATGCAGCAACAACAACAATAGCAAAATTACAAACAGTAAGTGGTAGCAATCTATTAGATGATCCAAATACAAGTTATTATGACCTAAAAGATAGTTCTTTTGTTAGCAGTGCTGCTTTTTCAAATGCTTTAACTAAAGCATTAAAAAACAAAACCATGGAAGTTTATGATAGTTTTGATAGAGCAAACTTTACCGTAAACATAGATAGCTTTTTTTCATCTGGAAGCAATACATCAGAGAATACAATTGAAAACCATATAAGTAGATTGAGAGCAAGAGAAATTAATAATAAGACTCATCACGAAAATCTTTATGGCAATTTTACTGTCGAAACTCGTGGTAATTACATTCAAAATTCAATATTTAAATCTTCTAATGATTTTCTAATTTTAGGTTACAACCAAACAACTAATAGTTTCGAAAATGACTTAAACCCGATGATAAAATTCTTTAACAACAATAATTTTGGTAATGATTATTTACTAAATCCTTATTTTAATAGCGGATCTGGACAAGATTATTTTATGTCAATTAATACTAAAAATGAAATTGGAATAGATACTTTTACAAGCGCTGCAGGTGGTGACTTAGGACTTGCTTTAAACCTGAGCCCTAATAGTGTTAATAATAACAATGAAAATAGCTCGAACTTACAAATGGTCTTGGGAACAAAATTTGAGAATAATAAATTTTTAAATTCATATACTTCTGGAGTTTTTGGGACTGGCGATTTATCAAATACAAATTTCACAGGTTTTCAGTATAAAAAATCATTTAATGAAGATTTCACAATCTTTGGGTCAGGATATGCAGGATACACACATATCGATGAAACTAGCAATTCTTATATTAATAATTCAGAACCTCTGTTGACAAGTACTTTAACCATGGGTTTTACAAAAAATAAATTTTTAAAGGATGACCAAATGCTTGGATTATTTCTAAATCAACCCCAAAGAGTTGAGGAAGGAAGTATTAATCTGAGGGTGCCAACATCATCAGATAGCACTAGAACAGTAAAATACACTAACTATAATATTGATTTAGAGCCCGATGGGAGACAAATTAATTATGATTTAGTATTTAATAAAAGTATTTCAGATTTAACCAATTTCAGTTTAAACTTAACACATGTTCGAAATGGTGACCACTCAAAAAATGAGAGCAACCAAAACTTTATCTCTTTATTTTATAAAAAATCTTATTAAATCTAGTATTTTTATATTAGCTCTTCTTTCATCTTTTCTATTAATATCATGTACTAATTCTAAAGAAGACCAGGCTTATTTGTTGGTTAGAGATTTATATTGCAGCAGCACAAAAACTGAAATCAAGATTCCAGAAAATAAATATTTAATATCTAGCGACAAAAACTTTCAAAAAAATTTAAAAAATATTAATACAAATTATTTAATCAAAAATTATAATTTGATGGTTGTCTCGGGCATAAAGCCATCAAGTGGATATTCTTTAGAATTAGAAAAAGTCATAAAGAAAAATTTAAATAATTATTTTTATTTTAAAAATATTAAGCCTAAAAAAAATTTTAAAGTTTTACCAGCTCAAAATACGCCTTTTTGTTTATTAAATATTGATAGACCCGATAAAGCTATAATTGTTATCAATTAAAAATCTAATACTTTTTCCAGTTAATATTTTTCAACAGAATTTTAAGATCAAAGGAATTTTTTAATATTTTGCCATTAGAATCTTTAATAAAATATCTTAAATTTCTATTAGATGGTCTAAAATTCTTACAAATTTCATAAATTGCTTTATCTGCTGCATTTTTAAAAACACTAAAACTTACTTGTTTGCTTGAAATGGATAAACCATAATCTTTCCAAGAGCCTGCAGAAACCATTTTTGCGTACAAGTTTAATATTGTTTTCAATTCATTTTTTTCAAAAAAAAGCTTACTATTTTTATCCTTATATTTATTATTTATAATTAACTTAAGATTACTCATTTAATTTATGTTTATTAATCAAACCTACTTGGGATGCAGTAAAAATAAAAGTAATTGGCAACATTCCCCAAACTTTGAAGTTAACCCAAAACTCTTCTGTTTGAGTTCTCCATACAATTTCATTTAATATAGCTAAAAAAATAAAAAAATAAGTCCATCTGTTATTCAAAATTTTCCAACCTTCATCAGACATTGGCAGTGTTTTTCCAAGTATTAATTTTAAAACTGGTTCATTGGTGAAGTATTTTCCAAAGAATAAAGCTAAGGCAAATAAAATATTTATAATAGTGGGTTTCATATAAATAAAAATTGGATTATCAAAATAAATTGTTAAACCTCCAAACAAACTAATTAAAATTCCTCCCAATAAAGGTACCATTGGAACTTTTTTTTCAAGTATCCAAACTAAAAGAACAGAAATTATTGTTGCGACAATTAGAGGTGGTATTGCAACTTTTAGATTTTTGTCACTATTATAATAAAAAAAGAAAAAAATAGCTAAAGGTCCTACATCCGTGATGAATTTAAGAAGTGATTTATTCACTGCTACATATTAACAGATTAATAAAACATTTATATTTTTTTTATTGATTTTTTTCATCAAATATCCATATTTAATATTGTGAGTACTCAAAAAGCTAAATTTTCAATTGGAGACGTAGTAAAACATAGACACTTCGATTTTAGAGGTGTGATTTACGATGTTGACTTTGAATTTAATAACTCAGAGGAATGGTATCAATCAATTCCAAAAAACGTGAGACCTAGAAAAGATCAGCCATTTTATCATTTGCTAGCAGAGAATGACGAAATTACTTACGAGGCTTATGTGTCTGAGCAAAATCTATTATTTGATGATTCCGAAGAGCCTATAAAACACCCTCTAATTAATGAAATTTTTTCAGGTAAGCGTGGATCAAGCTACTTCAAGCCTTCAAATTAACTAATAGCCAATATTTAAACACAATTGTCCCAAATCTCTGTCATATCTGTTTGTTATAAAATATTTAATTCTGATCAAGAGTACTGTTTTTCCTCTATCTCCCTCTGTATTCTTGGTCAGAAAATTTTGAACAATTTTAATCTAAAATTTATGTGTTATAAAAAATTATGATTAATTATTTCAATCCAAATAATACTTTAAAGATAATTAATAAAATACAAAAGTTTGTATTTGCGCTATTTATAATTGTATTGTTACTTGGATTAGTTGAAGCTTTAGTTCTTTCTCCTGAGGATTATAAGCAGAGTGACTCAGTTAGGATTATGTATGTCCATGTTCCATCAGCTTGGATATCACTCGGAATATTTTCATTTATTTCCATTCTTTCTTTTGGAGTTTTTGTTTTTAAAAATAAAAATTTCTCTTTAATAACAAAAAGTTTAGCACCTTCTGGTTTTGTTTTTAGCATAATAGCTTTAGTTACAGGATCAATTTGGGGAAAACCAACCTGGGGAACTTGGTGGGCTTGGGATGCAAGAATAACTTCAATGCTCTTACTTTCAATTTTTTATTTATTGTTCATTACTTCTTGGAAGATTACGACAGACACTAGTAAAGCAGAAAAAATTAGCTCAATAATAGCAATTATTGGTCTTATAAATATTCCAGTTATAAAATTTTCAGTAGAATGGTGGAATACTTTACACCAACCTGCGTCAGTAAAAATTTTGGAAGAAACAACAATTCATTCTTCAATGTTGACACCATTAGCTATAATGACTGCGGCATTTGCTCTATTTTCACTTTTGATATTTTTAATGAAATATAATACAGAACTGTTAAAGATTAAAAATAAAGGTCTTAATAGATTATGATTAGTGAACTACTAAATATGAATGGATACGGTGCATACGTTTGGTCATCATTTATATTTACTCTATTTTCTTTTAGTTTTTTGTACGTGGTAGTAAAATTAAATTTAATTAAAGAGAAAAAGAAATTTGAGGAAAATTATAAATCACTAGATGAAAAGAAACTTACATCAGTAGCTAAGCAAAAAACGTACAGAGAGATATTAGCAAACACTCCTACATCTAAAGTTTAACTAAAATTCACATGTACGGAAAAAAAGTTAAATTTAGAGCCCTTTTTATTTTTTTAATTTTAATTTCATTAACTCTTACAATTTTTTTGGTAGTTAAATCTCTTGAGGAAAATGTAGTATATTTTAAGTCTCCAACAGACATTAAAAATCTTAATGAAATCAAAAATGCTCAAAAAATTAGAGTTGGTGGAATGGTAAAAAAAAATTCTATTAAAATAAATGATAAAGAAATTTTTTTCGTAATTACAGATTTCAAAAATGAATTGTTAGTCAACTTTAATGGATCTGTGCCTAATTTGTTTGAAGAGGGTAAGGGTGTAGTTGCTGAAGGTTTCTTAAAGGACAAAAGTTTTCTAAATGCTGACAAGATCTTAGCAAAACATGATGAAAATTATATGCCTCCTGAAGTCAGCGAGGCTATGAAAAATAATTAATCTGTATGTCTAATTATTTAGGAAATTATTCTTTGTATATTGCTTTAATTGCATCTGTTTATTTAATTTTTAAGTCATACCTGGATGCAAATTCAGAAAATAAATATTTAGATAAAAACATTATTTTAATTACTTCAATACAAACTATAATGATCACGGTAAGTTTTTTTAGTCTAGTTGCAGCTTTTGTAATTTCAGATTTTAGTAATGAAACTGTTTTCAACAATTCTCATACTTTAAAACCTCTATTTTATAAAGTTTCAGGCACATGGGGAAATCACGAGGGAAGTTTATTATTGTGGTTATTAGTTCTTTCAATTTTTCTATTTATTTTTTTATTAAATTCAAGATCACAAGATACTAAATACAAACTTCTAACGATACTATTTCAACAAATTATTATTTCAGGTTTTCTAGTTTTTATTTTATTAACTTCCAACCCATTCAAAACACTTTATCCAATTCCTAGCGAGGGATTAGGTTTGAACCCAATTTTACAAGACCCTGCTTTAGCTATTCACCCTCCAATTTTATATCTAGGTTATGTTGGAACATCTATTATCTTTTCAGCTTCACTTGCCTCAATGATTAGCGGAAATATTGGAGATAAGTGGGCAAGACATATTAAAAAATGGGTTTTGGTATCTTGGGTTTTTTTAACGATTGGTATTTTGTTAGGATCTATATGGGCATATTATGAGCTGGGTTGGGGAGGTTTTTGGTTTTGGGATCCTGTAGAAAATGTTTCATTAATGCCATGGTTTTGCTTAACAGCACTCTTGCATACAGTAATTGTATTACAGAAAAGAAATTCGTTTAAAGAGTGGACTATTATTTTGTCAATTACAACTTTTTCACTGAGTATGAGTGGTACTTTTCTTGTTAGGTCTGGAATTTTAAATTCAATTCATACTTTTGCAAACGATCCATCAAGGGGGCTATTTATATTAAGTTTTCTCTTTATCCTAATATTGATGTCTATATTAATTTTCTTTTTTAATCAGAATAAAATATCAAACGCAGCAAAAGAGAATTTTATTTTAAGTAAAGAGACTGCAATATTAGTGAATAACTGGTTTATGATGTTTTTTTTATCTGTTGTTCTTGTTGGTACAATTTATCCAATTTTTCTTGAAGTTTTAAATGGTTCAAAAATTTCTGTTGGTCCACCTTTTTATCATAATCTTTTAATACCTTTCTTAATACCTTTTTTAATATTCATGAGCTTTGGCCCAAGTTTGAAATGGATTAAAGATAAATTAAAAAAGTTTAATTATAATATTTTAATTATTTTTTTTGTTTCAATACTTATTTCGTACGTCATTTTAACAAAAACAGAAAATTCATTTTTGTTATCTGTTCCTCTGATAGTTTTGAGCATCTATCTTTTATTAGTAACAATTAAGGATTTTTTTGTAAGTAGATCCTCGATTAGCCAAAAAATTTCACATTTTGGTTTTAGTTTATTAATTACAAGTATTTTATTGAATGGCCTTTTTTCCAATGAATTCAATTCAAATATGAAAGTAGGGGATGAAAGAATATTCAACGAAAAAGTTGTAAAATTAAAAGAAGTTAATGTTACAGATGTGGACAATTATAAATCTCTTAAAGCTAGTTTTGAAGTTACAAATAAAAATTCCTCTTTTGCTTTATACCCAGAAGTTAGGATTTACCAGCAGCCTTTAACTATTACTAGTGAAGCAGATATCAAGACAACATTATTTTCAGATAATTTTTTAGTATTTAATATTCTAAAAGACGATGGTTATTATAACGTAAGATATCAATATAAACCTCTAATGATTTGGATATGGATCTCAACTATATTTATTGGTTTTGGTGGTTTATTAAGTGTTATAAGAAAAAATGAGCAAAAATATTAAATTTTTAGGTTTACTACTAACATTAATAATAATTTTTATAATCTTGCTCAAGGGATTAAACGTATCGAAAGATTATTCTAACGAGAAATTAAAAAGTCAAATAGATTTTTCACTTAATGCAAAAAAACTATTTTCTGATGAAATAATTAATATTTCAGACTTATTTGATAAAAATAGTCCTTCAGTAGTAAATATTTGGGCATCTTGGTGTGCACCATGTAGAGAAGAGCATCAGTTTTTAATGAAATTAAAAGATATGAACATAAATATAATTGGAATTAATTATAAAGACAGTCCAAAAAATGCGAAAAATTTTTTAAGCTCTCTTGGAAATCCTTACTCAGAAGTTATTACCGATAATGATGGAACAAAATCAATAGAATTTGGAGCTATTGGTGTTCCTGAAACTTTTATTATAAGTGGTAAAACTAATGAGATAATAAAAAAGTATATTGGTCCATTGACGAACGAAAATTTAATTGAAATAAAAAATTTATTAAAAAAAAATGCTTAAAATTTTTAAATTAATATTGCTGCTATATTTTAGTTTTAATATTTCCTATGCTAATGAAATAAATGTCAAAGTAGATCAAATTACAAAAAACTTAAGGTGTTTGATATGCCAAGGTCAATCTGTTTACGACTCTCAGTCCGATTTTGCTATTAGTATGAAGCTAGTTGTAAAAAATAAGATTGATGAAGGTAAAGAAGAAGAAGAAATATATGATTATTTAAAGAATAAATATGGAGAATGGATTGTATATGAACCAGAATTAAACCAAAATACATTTTTACTCTGGTCAATACCTTTGATTTTGTTTGCTTTTGGCGGCCTTTTAATTATTAGAAAAGTATCTATAAAGTAGCATGGATTTTTAATATGAAGATTTTAATTAAAATTTTAATAATTTCATTTCTTACTGTCTCATTTTCTAATGCAGAAAATAAATGGAGTTTTTACACTGGCATGTTTGATTTCAGCGATGATGGTAAGAGGGCAAATCTATTTGGTGCTGAATATATAAATTTTAATGCTAGCAAAGATATTTTCTTAGGAAATGTTCAGCCTGTAACAGGTGCAATGATAACGGCTGATGATGCATTATATATTTATACAGGTTATCAATTAAATCAAAAATCTAATTCAACTACTTTCTCTCCTAGTTTTGCAATTGGATATTACGACGAAGGAGATGGCAAGGATTTAGGTCACGAAATTGAATTTAAGACACAAATACAGATATTATTTGACATTTCATCTAATTCTGAATTAGGTATTTCTTATAATCATATTTCTAATGCGAGTCTTGGAGATAAAAATCCTGGGGCAAATAGTTATAT
This sequence comes from uncultured Pelagibacteraceae bacterium, assembly GCA_902519255.1. Classification (GTDB taxonomy): domain Bacteria; phylum Pseudomonadota; class Alphaproteobacteria; order Pelagibacterales; family Pelagibacteraceae; genus Pelagibacter. Next base: position 105,525 of record CABYIV010000001.1, read on the forward strand.
GTTTAATTTTACAAAAAAATTTTAACTTAAGATATGAGATTAAAAGATTGTCATAACTTTTATGACTTTAGAAAATTGGCAAAACAAAAGCTTCCGTCACCAATATTTCATTATATTGATGGGGCTGCGGATGATGAAATAACTTATGCAAGAAATAGTAGTGCATTTAATGACGTTGACTTAGTCCCAAATGTTTTAAGAGGTGTTGAAAATGTGGATTTGTCGACAACTATTTTTGGAAAAAAGCTAGATTTACCTTTTTACTGTTCTCCAACAGCTCTCCAAAGGCTATTCCACTACGAAGGAGAAAGAGCGGTTGGAAAAGCTGCAAAGAAGTTTAACACGATGTTTGGTGTTTCTGCATTGGCTACAGTTAGTGTTGAGGAAATTTCATCTTTAATAGACACACCAAAAATGTTTCAGTTTTATTTCCATAAAGACAGAGGATTAAATGACTCTTGTTTAGAACGAGCAAAAGCAGCAAAATTTGATGTGATGGCTTTAACTGTTGATACGATAACAGGAGGAAATCGTGAAAGAGATTTAAGAACTGGATTTACATCACCTCCAAAATTAACACTTTCGAGTTTGTTTAGTTTTGCCACAAAACCAATGTGGGGAATAAATTATTTAACTAAAGGAAAATTTGAACTACCACATCTTCAAGATTTTGTTAAAGAAGGCACTGACACAAATACTTCAATTGGTAATTATTTTTCTACTATGTTGGATCAATCTATGAACTGGGACGATGCTGAAAAATTGTGCTCTCAGTGGGGTGGCCATTTTGCGCTTAAGGGAGTTATGAGTGTTGAAGATGCTAAAAGAGCGGTTGATATCGGATGCACTGGTATAATGGTGTCAAATCATGGAGGAAGACAACTTGATGGATCTAGATCACCTTTTGATCAATTAGCTGAAATTGTTGATGCAGTTGGTGATAAGCTGGATGTTATTTGTGAAGGTGGATTTCAAAGAGGAACTCATATGTTAAAAGCTTTATCCATGGGTGCAAAAGCATGTGCTGGTGGAAGATTATATCTTTATGCTTTAGCTGCAGCAGGTCAGGAAGGTGTTGAGAGAGCACTTAACTTATATAAAACTGAATTAGTAAGAGACATGAAATTAATGGGCTGTACAAAGATCAGTGATCTTAATAGAAATAATTTAAGATTTCGAAATGCATGAGCTTGAAGAATTGTTATAATTTTGAAGATTTTAGAAAGCTAGCCAAAAAAAAGCTTCCAGGTCCAATTTTTCATTACATTGATGGTGGTGCAGATGATGAAACCACTTTAAAAAGAAATACAAATTCATTTGATGATTGTGACTTAATCCCTAATATTCTTAGAAGCGTAGGAGAACCAGATTTATCAACCACAGTTTTTGGTAGAAAAATAGATATGCCAATTTTTTTATCACCTACTGCTATGCAGAGTTTATATCATCCTGATGGAGATAAAGCTTCAGCTAGAGCTGCAGAAAAATTTGGTACAATGTATAGCATGTCAACAATGGCTTCATTTTCGATTGAAGAAATTGCTAACATATCAAGTGGACCAAAATTATTTCAACTTTATATCCATAAAGATAAATCATTTACTGATGATTTGATCGATAGGTGTAAAAGAGCAAACTTTGACGGTTTATGCTTAACTGTTGATACTTTGGTTGCGGGAAATAGAGAAAGAGATCACAGAACTGGTTTTACAACTCCCCCTAAATTCACATTAGAAAGTATAATGAATTTCGCGATGAGACCAGGATGGTTATTCAGATATTTTACGAATAAGAAATTTGAACTTGCAAATATTAAACACAAAACTGACAAGGGAACTAACATTACAAAATCCGTAATAGACTATGTTAATGAACAGTATGACCCACAAATGAATTGGGAAGATGCAGAATACTGTATAAAAAAGTGGGACGGACCTTTTGCCTTGAAGGGTGTAATGTCTGTAGAGGATGCTAAGAGAGCAGTTGATATTGGTTGTACTGCAATAATAATATCAAATCATGGAGGAAGACAACTTGATGGATCTAGAACTCCTTTTGATCAACTAAAGGCTATTTCAGATGCTGTGGGTGATAAACTTGAGATAATTTTAGATGGAGGTGTTAGACGCGGAACTCATGTTCTCAAGGCTTTAGCTGCAGGTGCTACTGCCTGTAGTTTTGGTAAAGCTTTTTTGTTCAGTTTAGGAGCAGGTGGTCAGCAAGGAGTAGAGAGGCTGCTTCAAAATATGCACGATGAAATTAGAAGAAATATGATCCTTATGGGCTGCAAAAGTGTAAAAGAGTTAGATAGATCAAAGATAATTTACCGAAATTGAATATTTTTTATAAATGATTTTTATCATTATTTTCATTTTAAATAAATAGACATGAAGTTGCTTTTCAGTTAGTTTGTCGACGAAAAATTATGATTGAATTAGCAAAAGCATTAGATCGTTTAGGAACTGAAAGTGCATTTTCTGTTCTAGCAGAAGCAAAAAAATTAGAAGCACAAGGCAAACCTATGATTCATTTAGGTCTAGGACAACCTGACTTTAAAACTCCAAAACATGTTGTTGAAGCTGCAAAAAAAGCTCTAGACGACGGTCATCATGGTTATGTTTTATCAAATGGAATTCCAGAATGTCGAGAAGCTGTCGCAAGATGGGTCAAGAGACTTTACAAAACTGACATTGATCCAAATAGAGTTTTAATAATGCCAGGTGGTAAACCTACCATGTATTATGCAATCACTTGTTATGGTGAACCAGGTGTTGAAATAATTCATCCTACTCCAGCTTTTCCAATTTATGAGTCAATGATTAATTATTCTGGAGCAAAAGCTGTTCCATATGATTTAACTGAGGACAAAGATTTAAAATTTGATCCAGACAAAATTCTGTCTTTAATAACTGACAAAACTAGACTTTTAATTCTAATAAATCCAAACAACCCAACTGGAAGCTTTGTTGAAAAACCTGCAATTGACTACTTAGCAAAAGAATTAGAAAAACATCCGCAGGTCACAATTTTAAGTGATGAAATTTATAGTAGACAAATTTTTGATTATAAAGAAATGCCGACTTTTTTTAACTATCCTAACTTAAGAGACAGATTAATTGTTCTTGAGGGTTGGAGTAAAGCATATTCTATGACTGGATGGAGACTTGGTTGGAGTTACTGGCCAGAGCATTTGGTTGAACATGTAAACAAACTTTTGATTAATAGTGTATCATGTGTAAATGCAGCAGCTCAATATGCTGGTATAGCTGCATTAGATGGTCCTGAAGATTCTATTAAAGATATGTTAGATAAATTTACATTAAGAAGAAATTTAATTCATAAAGGGTTAAATGACTTACCAGGAGTTGAGTGTAGTTTGCCGGGAGGAGCTTTTTATGCTTTTCCGAATATAAAAGGGACTGGTATGAATGGATCTGAGTTTTGCAAAAAAGCTATGCATGAAGCAGGTGTTGCAATTGTTCCTGGTACCGCATTCGGTAAAACTTGTAATGATTACGTTAGATTTAGTTTTGCCGCATCTAGAGATAATATAATGCAAGCCTTAGAAAATATAGCCAAGATGCTTTCTAAATAAACTGTATTTTTAATTAATATTTTTGTATTATTAAAGAATGAATGAAACTGTCCAAGCAGAATTAAAAAAGATATTTAACGGGAGATTTTCTACTTCTGAGTCAACTCGTTCAAATTATGCAAGAGGAGAAGATACTTATAATCCAATATTATCGAAGGCAGTTGTATTTCCAGAAACTAATGAAGAAGTTTCAAAAATTCTAAAAATTTGTAACGAGCATAAAATTCCTGTTGTCCCGTTTGGAACTGGCACATCTCTTGAAGGTCATGTTGTTGGAAATCAAAATGGTATTACAATTTCTCTAGAAAAAATGAATAAAGTTTTAACCGTAAATGCTGAGGATTTTGATTGCAGAGTACAAGCAAATGTAACAAGAAAGCAATTAAATGAATATTTAAGAGAAGATGGTGTATTTTTTCCAATAGACCCTGGCGCAGATGCTGCACTCGGTGGAATGGCATCTACTTCAGCTTCAGGAACAATGGCAGTTAAATATGGAACAATGAGAACAGTTATTTCTGGTTTAACAGTTGTTTTACCAAATGGAGACATAATTAAAACCGGTGCAAGAACTAAAAAAACCTCTGCGGGATATAACTTGACTAATTTGTTTATTGGATCTGAGGGAACTTTAGGAATTATTACAGAAGTTCAATTAAGACTATCACCAATACCTGAGAGCATAATGAGTGCAGTTTGCTATTTTCCAGATTTAGATTCAGCAGTAAAGACTGCGCAAGAAGTTATTCAGTATGGTGTTCCAATTGCAAGAATTGAAATGTTAAACAAAGATCAAATGGAAATTAGCATTAAATATTCAAAGTTAGAAAACATCAAAGCATCACCAACTTTATTCTTTGAATTCCATGGCAGTGAACTATCAAATAACGAGTCTATAAAAATTGTTGAGGAATTATCAAAAAATAATGGTGGAAGTGATTTTCAATGGGCATCTTCTCCTGAAGAACAAAAAATATTATGGAAAGCAAGGCATGATGTTTACTATTCAGTAAAAGCTTTAGGTCATGATATGAAAGTGTATTCTACAGATGTTTGTGTACCAATTTCCAAGTTAGTCGAGTGCATTTCATGGGCGGAAAAAGAAGTAAAAAAGTTAGGTCTAACTGCACCAATGGTTGGTCATGTTGGAGATGGAAATTTTCACTCCATAATATTGTATGATCCTGATGATGAAGAAAAACAAAAAAAAATTAGACAGTATAGCGATGATCTAATTAACAAAGCTTTAGAGTTAGAGGGAACAATTACAGGAGAACATGGAATTGGTCTTCAAAAAAAACATTACTTATTAAGAGAGCATCCAGACAATTTGCCAGTAATGAAAGCTATTAAAAGAAGCATTGATGTAAACAACATCATGAATCCTGGTAAAGTTTTTGATCTAAATTAATCCAAAATAAAATGAAAAAAATTTTAATCACAAGAAGGCTTTTAAGATCTTGTGAGGATAAAGCTAAAGAATTATTTGATGCTAACTTTAATTTAAATGATGAACTCTACTCTCAAAAGAAGCTAATAGAGATGAGTACAGGCTGTGATGGTATTTTATCGGCTTTGACAGATAAGCTCGATGCAGAAACAATTAAACAATTACCTGAGAGTGTAAAAATTATATCAAATTTTGCTGTAGGTTTTGGAAATATAGATTTAGAAGCTGCAAAGAAAAGAGGGATTGCAGTAACAAACACGCCAGATGTTTTAACTGATGCTACTGCAGAAATTGGGGTTTTGTTGATATTAGGTGCATGTAGAAGAGCATCTGAAGGAATTGAAAAAGCTAGAGAAGGTGGCTGGGTTTGGTCGGCAGATATGTTGATTGGTAAACAATTAACGGGTACTAGACTTGGAATACTTGGCATGGGTAGAATTGGTCAAAAAATAGCTAAAATAGCTAAATCTTTAGGTATGATAATTCATTATCACAATCGTTCAAAATTAAGCGAAGAAAAAGAACAAGGCGCAACTTACCACGATAACTTAAATGATTTGATGAAAGTCTCTGATGTCCTTTCCGTATGTTGTCCTGCATCTAAAGAGACAATAAATTTAATCAATAAAGATACACTAGAACTATTACCAAAAGGTGCAGTCGTGACCAATGTTGCAAGAGGAGATATTATTGAAGATGAAGCTTTAATAGATGCTTTGGAAAGACGAAAAGTTTATGCAGTTGGGCTAGATGTATACAAAAATGAACCAAATTTAAATCCAGGATATCTTAAGCACAAAAGTGCTTTTATTCTCCCTCACCTAGGCAGCGCAACCAAAGAAACCAGAACTGCAATGGCCAATCTGGCCATAGATAATATGGATGAGTTTTTCGAAACAGGCGACTGCAAAAACAAAGTTAATTAACAATCCCAAGTTGTAATTGGTATTTAAAATTATTCTAAGTTTCTAGACATATTTTTTATTTCAATTTAGAATTTGTTTATAAAAAAAAATTAGAGAGGAAAATAATGAAAGCACAGGTTTTACACAAGTATGACCCAGAAATGAAAGCAGATGTTTGGGTCACAGGTGAAGAGTTACCAAATCCTAAAATTGAGAAAGCAAGTGATGTCATTGTTAAAATTGGAGCTGCAGGTGTTTGTAGAACTGATTTGCATATAATTGAAGGAGTTTGGAAGCACATTACAGATCAAAATAACGATCTGTTGCCGATGGTAATGGGACATGAGAACGCTGGATGGATAGAGGAAGTTGGTAAAGATGTTACAGGATTTAAAAAAGGTGATGCAGTTATTTTACACCCTAAAGTTTCTGGCACAGGAGGAACATGCTTAGATTGTAGAAGAGGAAACGATATGCATGCTGAAGATCCAATTTTTGCAGGTTTGAATGTAAAACACGGGGGATATTCAGAATTACTTCAAACTAGCGTAAGAAATCTAATAAAAATTCCAAAAGTTTTAGGTCCAATAGACGTTGCGCCATTTTCAGACGCAGGTTTAACTGCTTACAGAGTTGTTAAAAAAGCTACTAGACACCTTTTGCCAGGTGAAAATTGTGTAATCATAGGTGCTGGTGGATTAGGACATATAGCAATTCAATGTATGAAAGCAATGTGTGCTGCAAATATTATTGTTGTTGAAAAAGCAAAAGCACCTTTAGAACATGCAATGGAACTAGGAGCTGACCATGGGGTTCTAATAGATGGTAATGAAATTGAAAAAGTAAAAGAACTTACAAAAGGAAAAGGTGCAGAGGCTGTTATAGATTTTGTTGGTGAAAAAGGTTCTACGCCAATGGGAATTAAAATGACCAAAGCAACTGGGACTTTCTATATTGTAGGTTACGGAGAAGAAATAAGAGTTTTGGCGATTGATATGATCGATCAAGAAAAAAGTATAGTTGGAAGCTTAGTAGGTACATGGGCTGAATTATATGAATTAATGGAACTAGCAGATAAAGGTTTAGTAAAACTTTCAATGAAAGAATACAAACTTGAAGAAGCTAATAAAGCACTACATGATTTAAATGATGGTAAGATTAAAGGTCGTGCAGTCTTAGTTCCATAATTAACAACAAAGAGAGGAAAAAAGATGAAGACAATAAAAACTTGCGTAACCGCTCTAATATCAGCTTTGTTGGTATTTAGTCCTGTTGCGTATGCTGATAAGTGGAGTGATCAGTTTCCACATATCAAAGCAACTGGGGATATTCCTGGTGATTGTTCTTACGAGTCTATGTCTAAGAAAAACTATAAAGGCAAGACGCTTAAGATTAATACACATGCTGTACCAGTCATGGGAGAACCAACAGCTCTACATGCTGAGCAGTTTGCTAAACTTACTGGAGCAAAAGTTGATGTTACTCATACACCAGCAGGTGACTTATATGCGAAAGCAATGGTACCATTTCAAGCTGGACAAGCTCCATATGACATCGTTTTTGGATTTTCAAACTTCATTAACGATTGGAGAAGATACTTAGAGCCAGTTCCAAAGAAATACGTTGAGATGAAACAAATGAAAGACGTTACTCCGTCTCACATCGGTGTAGCATCTTGGGATGGTGTTATGTATCAGTTTCCGGTTGATGGAGACAGACATTATCTAAAATATAGAAAAGATGTAATTGATAATCCTGAGTACCAAAAACAATATAAGGAAGCTACTGGTAAAGAACTAAGAGTTCCTCAAACTTGGAAAGAGTATGGAGAAATGGCAGCTTACTTTAATAATTGGGACTGGGATGGAGATGGCGAGAAAGAATACGGATCTGCTGAAGTAATGAAAAAAGACGATCTAATGTATGCCGCTTTCTATTCAAGATCTGCTGCTTACTCAAAAAATCCTAAAACGCCTGGTGGTTTTTTCTTTGATTTAGAAACTATGAAACCACTAATTAACAATCCTGGTTTTGTTGAAGCTTTAACTGACTGGGTTGAAGCAACTAAATATGTTCCTCCAGGAGGAATAAATTTTGGTTTAGGTGATGAAATTGGATCATTTGGTGGAGGACAAACTTTGTTTAGTTTTTCATGGGATGATGCATTTGTTGCTGCTATGCAACCAGATAGTCCAATAAACAATAAAGTTGGTGCTGCACAGTTACCAGGAGCAATGAAAGTTTGGAATAGAAAAACCAACTCTTGGGATGAAGGCTTTAACCAAGCTCCTTTCTTCGTATGGGGATGGGCAGTTGGAGTAGCTAAGAAAAGTAAAGAGAAAGAAATGGCTTTCGATTACCTATGTTTCTTTGCTAACGAAGCTAACCACCAAGCAGATATTGGAATTGGTAGATTTGGTGTAAACCCATTTAGAAATGATGACTTTAAAGTTGATGTATGGACACAAATTGGTTGGGATAAAGATATTGCTCAATCATATGTTGATACTCTTGCACAAATGGAACAAAGTAAAAATAGAGTATTTCCATTAAGAGTTCCTGGAACTTTTGAGTTTAATGCTGCATTGGCTACTGCTGCTGCAAAAGCATTAGCTGGTCAATTATCTCCACAAGCTGCTTTAGACGAAGCTGCTAAACAGTGGGAAGATATACTTAACAGAGTAGGAAAAGATAACGTAAGAAAAGCCTATGCTGTTGGTGTAGCAATGGAAGATAATAAGCAATAATTTTGTAAAACTTGTGGCCGTTTTTTAACGGCCACATTTTAAAATAATCCAAAAAAAAATTATGAATTTTAAACACAAGTTTGTTTTTTTATTCCCAGGATTGTTTGTACTTATTGGAATTTTAATCTTTCCAATTATTTTTACTATTAGATTAAGTCTTTCTGGATGGAATAGTTATACACCAGAAATGAACTTCATAGGTATTACGAATTATATAAGGTTATTTACTGATGACCCGAGGTTTTGGGAGTCTTTTTTTAGGCTAAGTTTTTTATCGGTTACCACAGTTATTCTTCAATATGTTATCGGATTTGCTCTAGCGATGATGGTTTGGAGAGAAATAAAATTTAAAAGATTTTTTAGAGTAATTTTTCTAGTACCCATGATGACAACTCCAGTAATAATGACAGTTATTTGGAGAACATTTTTTCATGAATCACTAGGTCCTGTAAATGATTTGTTAGGTGGATTAGGAGTAAAACCTATTTTATGGTTGAGTGATCCGGTTATTGCAAAGTTTACTGTTATAATTGTTGAGGTTTGGCAATGGACACCATTTATGTTTTTGCTATTACTAGCTGGACTTTTGTCACTTCCAAAAGAACCCTTTTTGGCAGCCGCTATTGATGGAGCAAGTCCATTTAGAAAATTTGTTTATGTAACTTTTCCTTTGATGGCCCCAATATCAATTGGAGCAATAATAATAAGACTTATCGAGGCTTCAAAAATAATGGATACAGTATTTGTTTTGACTTCAGGAGGACCAGGTACTGCAACTGAGACGTCAAGTTTTTATATTTATATTAAAGGATTAAGAGAATTTCAGATGGGTTATGCAGCAACCTTATCTTTCACTTATCTTGTCATAATGATTATCAGTTTAACGATAATAGCTAAAGTTTTAACCAAATTAATGATCAAAGAATAACTATGAGCAAACTTTATACTTTTCTTAAATATTTCTTTATTACATTTTGGACTGTATTTGTTGTTGCGCCATTTTTGTGGGCTGTATCAACATCTTTTAAAGACTTCCAATCTGTAAATAGTAAAGTAACTTATATTCCTTGGTTAGATTTCGAACCAACACTGGAGGGTTGGAGAGTTTTAATTAAGTCTCCTGCGAAAGGTGGAGTAGATATTGTTGAGCCTTATTTTAATAGTATTTTTGTAACCTGTACTGCTAGTTTAATAAGTATTTTTCTTGGTACTCTTGCTGCTTATGCACTATCAAGATTTACCTTTAAAGCCGGATTTGTAAGAAACAACGACATTACTTTTTTCTTCATTTCACAAAGAATCATGCCTCCAATTGTATTATCAATTCCTTTCTTTATTTTTCTAAGCACAATAGGATTGCTTGATAGTTTATTAGGTCTAGTGGTTGTATATATCGTTTTATTAATGCCAATTGCTGTTTGGATTATGGTAGATTTTTTTAATAGAGTTCCAAAAGAATTAGATGAGACTGCATTAATTGATGGGTGTAATCCTTATCAAGCTTTCTATAAAGTTGTTTTACCAAATTCAATACCTGGTTTAATTGTTGCGGGAATGTTTTGTATTATTTTTGGATGGATAGATTTCTTTTTTGCATTTATTTTAACATTTACTGAAGTACAATTGTTACCTGTAAAAGTCGTTGCACTTAATTCATCAATAACACCATGGTGGAGTCTTTCGGCATCTGCTTTGGTTTCAGTTGCACCATTAATAATCGTTGCATTTATAGTTGAGAGATATCTATCAAAAGGAAATTTATCAGGAGCATTAAAATAATGAATTTAATCGGAGAGAAAATTTCTTATAAACCTGATGAGCAGTTTCATTTAAACGATGTCTCATTTAATTTTAAAAAAGGTAATTTGTATACCATTTTAGGCAGGACTTTATCTGGCAAGACGACACTTTTAAAAACAATTGCAGGATTATTAAATCCAGATCAAGGCTCAATTTCTTTTGAGGAAAAAGACTTTATTAAAATACCAGTTTGGGAAAGAAATGTTGCTATGGTTTATCAACAATTTATTAATTACCCTCACTTAAATGTTTATGAAAACATAACTTTTCCATTAGAACAGAGAAAACTAAGTCCTGAGCAAATAAAAAAAGATGTAGATGAGGCTCTAAAAACTGTTGGATTAGTTGGATTTGAAAATAGAAAAATTCAAGAATTATCTGGTGGACAGCAACAAAGAGTTGCACTTGCAAGATCACTTGCAAAAAAAGCAAAAATTTTGTTGCTAGACGAACCGTTAGTTAATTTAGATTATAAACTTAGAGAGCAGTTAAGAGAAGAATTTAAAAGAATTTTTTCAGAAGGACTATCCCAAGATACAATTTTAATTTATTCAACAACAGATCCCCAAGAGGTAATGGAACTAAATGGAGAAGTAATTGTTTTAGATGAAGGGAAGGTATTACAAAAAGGGCCTGCTAAAGAAATTTTTGAAAATCCATCTAATTTAAAAGTTGCAGAAATATCAAATGATCCGCCAATGAATGTTCTGAAGGGTTCAAAAAACTCAAAAAATCTGAACTTTGAGAATATTTCTTTAGAAATTCCAAATCATTTTAAAAATTTAGAAGATAAAGATTATAATTTTGGAATTAGAGCTTCAGAAATAAAACTTGATGAAAATGGTGAAGAATTCGAAATAGAATTAGCAGAGATTAGTGGTTCAGAAACATTGCTTCACTTAAAAAGAGGAAATTCAAAAATAATTGCTTTAATTGAGGAAGTAATGAATTTTAAAATTCATGAGAAAGTAAAAATAAATTTTAATGCAAATAAGTTTTATGCTTTTGCAGAAGATGAAAAATTAGTTTCATCGCCATATGGAGGAACAAATGGCTAAAATTGATTTATCTAAAATTTCTCATACTTATAATCCTTTAGATCCAAAACCAACATATGCTCTTAATCCGTTTTCAATGACTTGGGAAAATGGCAAACGGTACGCAATCTTGGGACCTTCTGGGTGTGGAAAAACCACAATGTTAAACATTGTTTCTGGATTAGTTAGGCCATCCAAAGGTGAAATATTATTTGATGAAACACCTGTGACCGATTTAAAAACAGAAGATAGAAATATTGCCCAAGTTTTCCAATTCCCAGTAATTTACAATACAATGACTGTTTATGATAATTTAGCGTTCCCGCTAAGATGCAGGGAATTTACAAAAGAAAAAATTGAAGAAAGAGTAAAAGAAGTTTCAGATACTTTAAACTTATCTTCATTTTTAAACTCACCAGCAAGAAAATTAACGGCTGATCAAAAACAACTTATCTCTTTAGGAAGAGGGTTGGTTCGAGAAGACGTTGCAGCTGTTTTAATGGACGAACCTCTTACAGTTATAGACCCAGATTTAAAATTTAGACTTCGAAGAAACTTAAAAGAAATCAATGAACAATATAAAACAACATTGGTTTATGTAACTCATGATCAAAACGAAGCTATGACTTTTGCAGAAAATATAATTGTTATGGATCAAGGTGAAATCGTACAAGTTGGATTACCAAAAGATTTATTTGAAAAACCTAAAACAACTTTTGTCGGTTATTTTATTGGCTCCCCTGCAATGAATATCTTTCATTCAACTGTTTCTTCTGATCATGAAGTAAAAATTAATGATACCACTATTAAGACAAATTCAAATTTAGGAAATTTAAAAGATAAAAATGTTAAACTGGGTATTAGATCCGAGTTCATAGAATTGGCTGAAAAAGAAAAAAGTAATACAGTTAAAATTAAACTTACAAGAGTTGAGGACTTTGGTAATTTCAAGCTCCTTACAGGAAAAATGGGTGATTTAGTGATTAAGTCAAAAGTAGAAAGAGAAAAACCCATTCCAGACGGCGAATTAAATTTATATTTTCCACCAGAGAAATGTTGCGTTTATTCTGATGAAAAATTAGTTTAAGGGATAAATGAAACTCCTAAATTTATCAGCAAAACAACTTTTAAAAAAACTTAAAAATAAACAATTAACTTCTGTTGAACTTTGTAAAGCATATATAAATCAAAAAAAAAAATATGATAAGAATATTCAAGCTTGGGAATATTTTAATGAAAAAAAACTCCTAAGTGATGCAAAAAAATCTGATAATCAGAGAAAAAAATTAAAATCTTTAGGTGTTTTGCATGGTCTACCAGTAGCACTTAAAGATATTATCTCAACATCTGAAATGCCAACAAAGTATGGCGCAAGAATAAAATTAAAAAAAAAGAGTAACCTAGATGCTAAAATTGTTGAGCTCTTAAAGAAGGCAGGAGCAATAATTATGGGTAAAACCGTAACTTGTGAATTAGCTTTCTTATCGCCATCAAAAACCAAAAATCCACATGATTATTCAAGAACACCAGGAGGTTCATCTAGTGGCTCTGCAGCTGTTATTGCATCTGATATGGCACCATTATCAATTGGAACTCAAACGGGTGGATCTGTAATTAGGCCAGCCTCTTATTGTGGAGTTGTTGGTTATAAACCTACCTATGGATTAATCTCTAGAAATGGTGTTTTGCAAACATCATATAATTTAGATCAAGTCGGAGTATTTGGAAAAACAATTAGTGATGTAGAACTCTTATCGAAAGTTTTGTTTGCTAGAGACGATGCAGATGAAACAACAACAAGTATTAATTTTCTTAATAAAAAAATAAAAAAAAAAAAATCAAAATTTGTTTTTTATAAAACAAAACGCTGGAGAAATGTTGATAGCATTTCAAAAAAATCATTTAATAAATTTATTTTAAATAATAAAAAAATATTAAAGGTTGAGACTGCTCCCAAATATTTTGAAGATATGATTGATTGTCATACAATTATATATGAGACAGAGATGGCTCAAAATTTCCATCATTATTACAAAACTTCAAAAGGAAAACTTTCTATAGAAATTAAGAAAGCAATTATTAATGGACTAAAACATTCGGCAAAAGATTATGCTTTAGCTTTAGATGCGATGAGAACATACTCAAAAAACTTAGATAGTATATTTGAAAGGTTTGATGCAATTATAACGCCAAGTAGTTGTGGAATTGCTGACAAAGGATTTAAGACAACTGGGAGTCCAGAATTTAATAAGATTTGGTCTCTTGCACATGTCCCCTGCATTTCACTGCCAATTTTAAAAGGTGAAAAAAATTTGCCTTTAGGAGTTCAAATTATAGGCAAACAATTTGAAGATCTAAGCATGTTAAACCATGCCAAAATATTCAATAATTAAAGATAATTCATAAACATTTACAATCATAGATTGTAATTAAGTGAAAAATCCTCACTTTTTTAAAATGACTCTAAGAAACATATATGCTTTAAATGCATCAGTTAATTAACTTAAAGAGGAGAAATAATGATTAAAGAAAAAAAACTATTGAAGGGTAAAACTCCTTCAAGACGTAAATTCTTTAAGGCTGCTGCCGCGACTGGTGTTGCTGCTGTAGCTGCATCATCTTTAGCTGCTCCAGCCGTTGCCAAAGAGAGAATTGAAGCTTCTATGGTAGCTACATGGGGAAGAGATTTCCCAGGTTTAGGAACTGGTGCGCAAAGATTTGCTCAAAGAATTACAGACATGAGTGATGGAAGAATTCAAGTCACTTACTATGCAGCAAACGAGAGGGTTAAAGCGTTTGACTCATTTGATGAAGTTGCTTCAGGTAACTCGCAAATGTATCACGCTGCTGACTACTACTGGGTTAAAAAAGATCCAGCTTGGGGTTACTTTACAGCTGTACCTTTCGGTTTCACTTACACTGAAATGAACGCATGGATTAGATTTGCTGGTGGTCAACAATTATGGGATGAACTATCAGACAAATTCGGTCTAAAAAACTTTATGTGTGGAAGCACAGGAGTTCAAATGGGTGGATGGTTTAACAAGAAAATTAGAAGCCCTAATGACTTCAAAGGTCTTAAAATGCGTATGCCTGGATTAGGTGGACAAGTTATCGGTAAACTTGGAGGATCTCCAGTTTCACTTCCTGGTGGACAAATTTACGAAAACCTTGTTTCTGGTGCAATTGATGCAACAGAGTGGGTAGGTCCATGGAATGATGAAGCAATGAAATTCCAAGAAGCTGCTAAATACTACTACTATCCTGGAATGCACGAGCCAGGATCTATGTTAGCATGTGGTACTAACAAATCTTGGTTTACAAGCTTATCAAAATCAGATCAGCTATTAATTGAAGCTGCAGCTGCGATGGAAAATGACGTTATGATGTCAGAGTACAACGCTAAAAATGGTGCTGCGCTTGCAAGATTAATAAACGATCATGGTGTTAAACTAGAGAAGTTTAGCGACAAAGTTTATGATGGTTTTGCTAAAGCTGCTAATGAAGTATTTGAGGAAACAAGAGCAAGCAGTGGTCTCGCTGAGAGAATCCACTCTAGTTTCTTACAGGCTAGAAAAGACATTGGTTCTTGGACCAACTTGTCTGACTCACCTTACATTTCTCAAAGAAACAGAGCATTAGGAATGTAATCTAACTAAATTTAGTTATTAAAGGGCCCTTAATTGGGCCCTTTTTTTTTAAACAAAATCGAGTATTACTTAGGTATTTTAAAATACTATGGTGACAAAAAATTCAAATCTTTCCCTATATCTTAGAATAATCAGTTATTCAGTTTTAGCTTTTACTTTGGCATTTCTTATAAATAATGTTTTAACAGTTTGGAGTGACTGGCCAGGAATAAAAAAAATTTTTTCACATCATGAGATGTTTGGATATAAGAAAAAAGCTCTAGAGGGATCTGATTTAAATTATGGTTATATGCAAATTGGATTGTATTTGATTTGTATTGCTGCAGTCGTTTTTTATGTCTTTAAAACATATAGCCAAACTTTGGAGCAAGATTCAAAAATTTTATCAAGATTTTCAGCATATCTTGTTAGATCATCATTTTGGGCAGTATTTTTAGTTGGCGTAGCTGACTTTGTTATATCTTTTATGGTTGTTGAAAGATTATGGGAAGCAATCTTCAGTCCTGAAGTAAAAGCATTGATGGTTAAAGCCCCTGTAAGAATTACTTATATTCACTTTCCAATAATATTAATTTCTTTCGTGATTGGATATTTTACAAAATCAGTTGGTTTTATTTGGCTAGCTGTATTGGTTGTAGTAAGTGAATTCGTAATTGTATTATCAAGATTTATATTTTCATACGAACAAGCATTTCAAGGCGATCTAGTTAGATTTTGGTATGCTGCACTTTATTTGTTTGCTAGTGCATACGCATTAATTCATGAAGGGCACGTAAGAGTTGATGTACTCTATTCTTCTTTTAGTGAAAAAAAGAAGGCATGGACAAATATGGTTGGATCGGCAGTTCTAGGAGTACCACTTACATTAATAGTTATATTTTTAGGTCTAAACGGAAAAGCCAGCATAATAAATGGTCCTGTTGTAGCTTTTGAAGTTACGCAACAAGGATCGAATGGTCTTTATCTTTTATATTTGATGGCTGTTTATCTAGCTGTTTTTGCTGTTACGATGTTAATTCAATTTACTAGTTATTTTATGGAAAGTAGTCACAAAATTTTAAAAGGTGTCAAAAATTAAATTATGGAAACATTCTTTTTAGCTGTTCTAGTTGTGATAATGATTGTTGCTCTTGCATCGGGTTACCCGGTTGCTTTTGCACTTCCTGGTTCAGCTATAATTGCAATTGGTTTAGCTGCATTTTTTGGCTACATCTTCGAGGGAGACTCCAGTGCCTTTTTTGCTGTAGATGGACCCATAGAATGGCTCGTTGCTGGTATTACAAATTTTAGGAGTAATTACTGGGATGTAGAGACAGATACTTTGATCGCAATTCCTTTATTTATTTTCATGGGAATTATGCTTCAAAAATCAAAAATTGCTGAAGACTTATTAATAACAATGGGCCAATTATTTGGACCAATTCCTGGTGGTTTAGGAATTTCTGTTATATTTGTTGGAGCTCTATTAGCAGCAACGACTGGTATCGTTGGGGCAACTGTAATTGCGATGGGACTAATCTCGTTACCAACGATGTTAAATAACAAGTATGACAGACAACTTGCTAGTGGAATAGTTTGTTCATCAGGAACATTAGGTCAAATTATTCCTCCATCAATTGTTTTAATTATTATTGCTGACCAGTTGGCAAGTGCATCTGATGTTGCAAACAACTTAAGACAAAATGATTATAAAGCCTTAACTGGTGAATTTAATATGCCAGGTGAATTTAGAGTAGGTTCATCAAGTGCAGGTGATATGTTCTTAGGAGCACTTTTACCAGGCCTTGTCTTAGTTGCTCTTTATATGATCTATGTATTTATTTTTGCAAGAATAAAGAAAGGTGTTGCACCGCCAGTTCCATTTAAAGGAAATTTTGATTTAAAATTTTGGTTAAGAGTAGTTGTAATTATCATACCACCACTTGCATTAATATTCGCTGTATTAGGTTCAATCTTAATGGGTATTGCTACTGTAAACCAAGCTGGTTCAATTGGAGCAATTGGTGCCACTTTGATGGCTGGTTATAGATTATATGAAGGAAAGAAAAGTGCGTTCTATCCCTTAATTTTAATTATTGGATCTCTAATTCCTATTACATTCTTTGCTTCAAATTATGAATTAAATGTAAAAAATTTGGAGGAAAGAGATTTAAGCGCAATCTTTATTACCGCTTTCTTTGTGGTCATACTTGTATATGGAATAGGTTGGAGTTTTTGGAGAACTTTTAAAACAGAAAATGTTTTAAAAGAAGTTGTAACAGAAACTTGTGTGACTACTTCAATGGTATTTATTATCCTTTTAGGAGCAGCAATGCTTACTTCAGGATTTAGAGCTTTTGGGGGAGAAGAATTAGTAAGAGACTTTTTACAAGATTTACCAGGCGGTTTTTGGACACAATTTGTTGTTGTGATGATTGTAATTTTCTTGCTAGGATTTTTCCTAGACTTTATTGAAATTGCAGTTGTTGTTGTTCCAATAATTGCACCAATATTATTAGCTGAAACAGGGGCTAACGTCACAGCCGTTTGGTTGGGAGTTATGATTGGTGTTAACTTACAGACTTCATTCTTAACGCCACCATTCGGATTTGCACTCTTTTATTTGAAAGGTGTAGCTCCCAAAATTGTTAAAACACTTGATATTTGGAAAGGTGTTGTGCCTTTTATAATTCTTCAGCTTATAGGATTGGGAATAGTCGGTGCATACCCTAGCTTAGTAAATTATCTACCAAATAGAGTATATTTAACTTCGAATGTTGCTCCTCCACCAATGAATCCTAAATTACAGTACTGTTTGCAAGAGTACAAATTTGCAAGATTTGATTCAAACGGTGAGACAATTAAAAATGCAATATTAAAATTCCAATCTGAGGCTCCAACTAATCTTCCAGATGATAAAATGGAAATTTTAGAAGATCATTTTGATAGTGCACTAGGAACTTTTGCTCTAGTCGATAAATTAAAAAAAGTTGAGGTCGAATACAATGCATATGCTGTTGATTATAGGGATCTGCATTTCACTGTTAGAAAGAAGCAAAAGAAAATACTTAAATTAAATAAAAAAATAGAAAAATATAAAGCAGAGATTAGAAATTTAGATGATGACGAATTAGATGAGAAAAACAAAATAGAATTAAGAATTGAGGATGTAAAACTTGAAATTGAGGAAATTCAAAACTCAATTCCAGAAACTTGGCAAGCTAAGAATTCAGAATTCGACAAAATAAATAAAGCTAAAAATACAACAACAAAAAGATATAGAAAGAATGTAGATGAAGCCTACGATCTACTTGATCAGTTCGCAATGTTCATAAACGATGGAGTAAAACTTCAAGAAGTATCAAAAGATATTAAACAGTTAGATTATTTTATAGCTATGGAAAGCAATACAAAAGTATATGAAAGATCAGTTACAATTATGGATGGATTGTTTGACAAGTTGAGTGAGATCTCTGGAATGGATGAATTTTTAAATAGTGTAGATGATTTATTATCAATGGTAGACTCAGACGAACTTGATCCAATGGCGATTAGAACAAAATCAAAAGAAGTTGTTGAGTTATTCAATAAAGAAGTCAGCTGGAGAGCAAATGCTAAAGAAAACTTAATGCCAAAACTTGAGGAATATAATAATGCAATCAAAGAAACAATTGGATTAAGGTTGCAGTCTAAACTTACCAAAGAGCAAGCTATCTATGTATCTAAATGTAATTCAATACATAGAGATATTTCACTAAATTTTTAAACTGTTAATTTATCAATTAATTCTGATCTTGTATAAAGACCCAAGTCTTCTGCCTTGGACTTTAATTTTTCATTAATCTCTTTTAATTTTGGAACATTTAAATCAAGCTTATTTGCAATTTCTATAATTGAACCAATTATTGGATCTATTTCTAATGGTTTACCAGCATTTAGATCTTGAGCTGTCGAAGGTCTATGTCCTATAATTGAGACTCCGCCTTTAATTCGATCCTCAATTGATATATTGAATTTAACTCCAATTTTTTCCCCAACTTGTTGGCATTCTTGCATTAAAACTTTTATTAAATTATAAGTCTCTGGATCATTACCCATCTCATCCATAGTCTTATTCGTTAGAGCACTTACAGGGTTGAACGAACAGTTTCCCCACAGTTTCACCCAAATTTCGTCTCTTAAATTTTTCTTCTGAGGAGCTTTTAAACCCCCTTCTATGAACAAACTTGAAATTATTTTTAGTCTTTCTGATCTGGTTCCATTTGGTTCGCCTAGAGAAAATCGTTCACCATTACCATTATGTTTAATAACACCTGGCTCTAATATCTGACAGGCTGGATAAACTACACAACCAATTGCTCTTTCAGGTCCTAGAGTTTGCCATATCTTTCCACTTGGATCCACACTTTCAACTATTTGATTGTCTAATTTGGTGCCCGTATTAGCTTTATAAAAGTACCACCAAGGTAGTCCATTAATGGCGCATATAATTGAAGTTTTTTTACCCATAATTGGTTTTAAGCTTTCTGAAATTTTACTAATAGCATTAGCTTTTACAGAAATAATTATGAAATCTTGTTCATCCAAATCTTTAGGATTGTCAGTTACATCAAATTTATAATTAACTTTATTATCATCTCTTATAAAAGTTAATCCATTTTGCTCTATTGCTTTCTTATGTTCTCCTCTAGCAATTAAAGAGACTTGTGCATTTGTTTTTTTTAGACTCGTAGCAATAAATCCACCAATAGACCCCGCTCCAAATATACATATTTTAGTCATCAGTTCACTAACCCAAACTTTTTAGCTAAAGTATTTCTTTGCAGTTTACCTGTTGCACCTTTAGGAATTTCATTTACAAAAAATATTTTCTTTGGAATTTTAAATTTTGCAAGTTTTTCATTTGCATAAATTTTTATATCATCTTCAGTACACTTCATGCCTTCTTTTATGATTATTGCAGTAGCTATATCTTCTCCAAGCATTTTATCCTCATATCCAAAGCAAACGGCTTGCTCAATATTTGGATGATCCATAAGAATATTATCGACTTCTAAAGGTGAAATCTTTTCGCCACCTTTATTTATTATTTCCTTTAATCTTCCAGAGATTTTTAGATAACCATCTTTATCAAAATATCCCTGATCTCCTGTTCTAAACCAACCATTTGAAAAGCTATTTTTATTTGCATCTGGATTATTTTCATATCCTGAAGTAACATTTTCACCCCTAATGCAAACTTCTCCCTCTTCTCCTTGATTTAAAATCTTGTTATTAGTATCCATAATACAAACTTCCGGCCCAGCAGGAATTCCTACAAATCCAGGTTTTTGGGACTTAGGCGGTAAAGGATTTGAGGTCATTTGATGAGTAGCTTCCGTCATCCCATATGCTTCTATTACTGGACAATTAAATACCTTATTTAATTTTTCAAATACAGCTGGAGGTAGAGATGCTGATGATGATCTTAAAAATCTAAGATTTAATTGTTTAGCAGTTTCTAGATTTTTATCTGCTCTCATCAATATTGCTTGATGCATTGTTGGTACTCCAGAATACCAAGTTATTTTCTCTCTTTTTGCATTATCTAAAAATTTTAATGCATTAAATCCACTACTTGCACATACAGATGCCCCTACCTTCATGGATGCTGCAAGAACTGCAATTAAGCCATGTATGTGAAATAATGGCATAATATTTAGACAATGATCTTTATCAGTTAAATTAAGACTTTTGGAGATATTATCTGCCGAAGAAAAAATATTTTTATTTGTTAAAGGAACAATCTTAGGTCTTGATGTAGTGCCCGAAGTATGTAGCACAAGAGCTTCAAGATCTTCGTCTGGCAAAACATAATCACTGCTTTTTTCAAAAAGATTGAAATCTCCGCTTAAATTATTTCTGTCTGATTTTATTTCGCAAACAGGAATTTTTAATTTATTTGCGACTTCTACTACTGGATTTTTAGAATTTTTCTCTACAATCACTATCTTTGGCTTTAAATCCTCTAGGTAAAATTCGAATTCTTCAGACTTATAGTTAGGGTTTAAAGGTGCAGCAGACATGTAGCTTGAAATCGCCAAAAAACTAGTTGCCATGTAAGGACCGTTTGGCAAAACTATTGCTGCACGATCTTTATTATTAATACCATTACCTGATAATTGTTTTGAAATTCTTTCTATTAATGATTTTAAATCAAGAAATTTTAGTGGAGAACTACTTTCAGATGTTATTGCAATTCGATTATCATTTTGTGATTCTATAATATTCCTAACAATTCTAGAGTTCATTTAAATTAATAACCTTTTGCGTATCCATCTTTTCTTGGATCTGAACCGCCAACTAAATTTCCTTTTTCTCTATCTATTTGAATTGCTTGTCCACCTCCATGAGTACCATCTATATACTCAACATTATGACCGACTTCTTTTAAATTATTAAAAATTTTTTCATCAATACTTTTCTCTAATTTATAAATGTTATTGAAATGGAAGGCTCTAGGAAATGAAATGGCTTGTTGAGGAGTTAAGTTATAATCAATAATGCTATTTAAAACATGAACTTGTCCTACAGGTTGATATTGTCCTCCCATTACTCCATAAGATAATTCACATTCTTTTTTGTTGTTCATAACTATTCCAGGAATTATGGTATGTAGCGGTCTTTTTAATCCTTGAATACAATTAGGATGACCTTCCTCAACTCTAAAATTAGTTCCTCTATTGTGAAGAACCACTCCAGATTTATCACCTGTTATTCCAGATCCAAAAGCATAGCAAACAGAATTTATAATTGAAACTACATTTAAATCTCTGTCTACCACGCTTAAATAAACTGTTTCAGGATGGTTTGGAATATTTAGATCTCCTACATCTGCACAGCCATTAATAGATATATTTTTTGAAATATTATCTATGTTTTGTTCACTTAATATTTTTTTCAAATCTAAATCTACAAATTCTGGATCACCAATATTTTCTTCCTTAAGTTTATAAGCCTGCTTTGTAACTTCTGCTTCAAGATGGAATCTTTCAAATGAATTCACATCATATTTTTCAATACCTAACTTTTCTAATAATTTCATCATTACTAAAACTGTTATTCCAGGTCCACTCGGAGGACATTGATGTATAATAATATCTCTATATCTATCTGATAAAGTGTCTGATTTAATAGTTTTTTGCTTATGGAAATCTTCTATTGTATGTAAGCCCCCAAACTCTTTTAAAGTTTTAACTAAATCTTCAGCAATTGATCCTTTATAAAATTCTTTAACTCCATTTTTTGAAATTTTTTCGAGAGTCTCTGCAAGTGCAGGATTTTTATTTACCTCATTAAATTGATAACTTTTACCATTATTTAGCATATGTTTTCTAGAATATGGGTTATCGTTTAATTTATTAAATACGTTGCTCCAGGCGTTAGCAACAACTTTAGTCACTTTAAAACCATTCTTTGCAATATCTATACCTTTATGAAACAACTCCTCAAAATCGAGTTTTCCAAAATCATTATGAATTGAATTCCAAGCATCTAATGCACCAGGAATAGTTACTGCGTGAGGACTTGTTAAACCGATTTTATCTATATTCTTTTCCTTGAAATAATCAAAATTTGCTTTTGCTGGAGCAATACCTGATCCATTATATGAAACAGGGTCTTTGCCATTCATTTTTATTATTGCAAAACAATCTCCACCTATACTTGTAGCATTAGGCTCTGCAACAGAGAGAACAACAGAAGCTGCAATAGCTGCATCCACTGCATTTCCACCTTTTTGCAATATTCTAAGAGCTTCTTCTGTAGCTATTGGATGTGATGTTGCGGCCATACCATTTGAAGAAATGGCATCTTTATCTTTTGTTGAATGATTATTCATAATAGAACTGTAATTTCATAAAAAATATAAATGATCAATAAAATAAATAAAAGTATTCTAATTTTTTCTGTATTTGCCTTTGGCTTTTTTATATCAAATTTACTGAGATCAATTACCGCAACATTAACACCTGCTCTTTCAACTGAATTCAATTTAAGTGCCGCAAATCTTGGACTTTTAGCTGGAGGATATTTTCTAGGGTTTTCGCTCATGCAAATTCCTACTGGTATGTTATTAGATAGATTCGGTCCAAAAAAAGTTATCGGATATTTATTAATCATTGCTCTTATTGGAACTATTTCATTTGCTTTTGCTAAAAGTTTTGCAGGTTTATTAATTTCTAGAATTTTCATTGGTGTAGGTGTTGCTGCTTGCTTAATGGGTCCTTTAACTGGTTACAGAGTATGGTTTGAAGAAAAATATCAACAACGTGCAAATTCATGGATGTTGATGGTTGCAAATTTTGGATTTGTTGCATCAACTCTACCAGTTCAAATTTTATTACCAATAATTGGTTGGCGATCTATTTTTTTAATTATAGCCTCTTTAATTTTGATAAGCATAATATTAATATCAATTTTAATACCTTCGTGGGAAACTAAGAGGGATGAAGACCAAAATAATAATCTTCAAAACCTTTCCTACATATGGAAAAATAAATTCTTTATTAGCTTAGTACCGCTTGCATTTTTTAATTATGGAGGTGTTCAAGCAATACAAACATTGTGGGCTGGCCCATGGATGCTAAATGTGACGGGTTATGATGCAATACAAAGTGCGACAGGTTTATTTTGGATAAATGTAACTATGCTTTTTTCTTTTTTAATATGGGGATATTTTTTGCCAAAACTATCTTCCAAAGGAATTGACAGTATGAGAATTGTAAAATTTACACTTCCTGTAAGTTATATAATTTTATTTTTAATCGTCATAATGGGAGACAATGCTGGTGCAACCATGTTTACTCTTTATATTTTATCATCAATAGTAATTTCTTTAACCCAACCAGCAATAGCATTAAATTTTCCTACTAAACTAGCAGGAAAATCTTTAACTTCATTCAATGTATTTTTATTTTCTGGTACTTTTTTTGTACAATGGATAATTGGTTTAATAATAGATTTTTCCAGAAATTTAGGTGCTACTATTACAATGAGCTATCAAATTTCTTTTTCAATTTTTTTATTTTTATGCATTTTAAGTTACTTATTTTTTTTAATATTAAATAAAAATGAATAAAAATTTTATCGGATATTTTCTATTATTGTTTCAGCCACTTTTTATGGCTAGTAATTTAATTGTAGCAAGAGGTGGTGTTGATGATGTTCCTCCCATATCTTTATCTTTTTGGAGATGGTTTATTTTTTTCATTATTTTATTCGTCCTAAATTATAAGTATTTAGTTGATAATTTTCAGACTATTAAAAAAGAGAGTAAAAGAAGTTTTTTTCTAGGTTTGATGGGATGTGGTGTTTGTGGAATATTTCCATATATGGCTGGTTCATCTACAACCATTGTTAATATGGGAATTCTTTATACTTCTTCACCAATATTTATAATTTTAATCTCATATTTTCTTTTTAAAGATAAGATAAATATTTTCCAATTTATTGGCTTACTTTTTTGTCTAGTTGGAGTGTTTGCTGTAATTTTAAAGGGCGATATCAATTTACTTCTTGAATTAAAATTTGCTTCTGGAGATTTTTGGATGTTAGGAGCAGCATTAGGCTGGGCAATTTATACAGTTATGCTTTTTCAATGGAATTCAGAACTTAAATTTTTTCCAAGACTAACAATTATATCTTTCTTTGGTTTTTTATCCATTTTGCCTTTTTATTTTATAGAGCATTTTTATTTTGAAAAAACTTTATTCAATGAAGAATTTTATTATTGGATTTTGTTTGCAGCAATTTCTCCAGGTATAATCGCTTTCTCACTATACACATTAACTATTAAATATTTAGGACCATCAACAACTGGTTTCACGCTATACCTCTATACAATTTATGGAGCTTTTTATGGAATAATATTTTTTTCAGAGATTTTAGAGAATTATCATTTAATAGGTACCATATTTGTATTTTTTGGTATTTATTTGGTAAGAAGAAAAAGTAAAAATGAAATTAAAGCCTAAAATGTTATTTGCAAAAATTCTGTTTTATATTTTTATTATTTACTTTGGAGTTTCTCTAATAGTTTATTTTTATCAAAGAAAATTATTATACCATCCTGGTGAAAATAATTATTTAGATGAAGGACCTCTATCTCACAAAATCGAAAAAGTAAGTATTCAATCTGATAATGATCTAGTTGGATGGTATTATAAAAAAAATAATAACTTTAAAACCTTGCTTTTTTTTCACGGAAATGCTGGAAAATTAGATAATAGAATTTATAAACTAAATGAGTTTGCAGATTTAGATTTAAACTATTTAATTTTTGCATATAGAGGCTTTAGTGGAAACAAAGGCAAACCAACTGAAATTGGTCTTTATAAAGATGCAATTAAAGCTAAAGAATGGCTTAATCAAAACAATATAGAAGATAAAGATATTGTTCTCTATGGAGAATCTCTTGGCACTGCTGTAGCAATAGAGACCGCAAGTAACAATTTATTTGCAGGTATAATATTAGAGTCCCCTTTTACATCCATGGAGATTCTGGCGCAAAAATATTACCCATATCTTCCTGCAAAAATTATTTTAAAAGATAAATACAAATCTATTGAAAAAATTAACAAAATAAAGTTTCCCATGCATGTGATGCATGGAAAAAAGGATAATATTGTACCATTTTATATGGGTGAAGAAATATTTAATAAATACGATGGTGTTAAGTCAAATTATTTTAATGACAACGACGACCATATGATGGAATTTAATAAAGATTTAATTCAATCAATCGACAATTTTATAAAAAGTTTAAATTAAGACATAATTTAAACAAATCCACATCACTTTTAAATTCTAATTTTAGATATGTTTAAATTCCCTTTATTACTTTTTTTATTAATATTGCCAACAAAACTTAGTTCAGAAATAAATAATGAGTACTATGATAACAATTATTTTCATATTGGAAAAATGAACTCTTACAATAGTGAGTTCACTCTATATTTTAAAACACGGAAGAAAGCTATTTTAGCAAAGGGAGAATTTTCTAATTATATTAATGATTTTCCACAGGACTTATACTTATATGATAAAAATTTAAATAAAGATTACCCTTTAATTTCATATGACTGGTTTCCAAAAAAAGTTAAAAAAATATCAAAAAAATATAATTACCCACTTTTCCCAGAGGATTTTGCTTACTATTTATTAAATGACAACAACACTTTAATTTTGATAAGTGCAAAAAAAAATTTTAATGAAAATTTAAAATATGACATAAAAAATAATAAGCTAGAAATTGCTAAGACTTCTGGAAAATTAAATTTTATAATCTCTTCTTATGCTGAAAACTGTGGTTATAAATCTCTAAAAAATAATTTTGAGTGCAATATCTATAAACCTTTAATTTCTAAAAATTTGCTTAATTAACTTGGGTAAAAGCATTTGCAAACTTCTCAGCTTCAAATATTTGTAAGTCATCCTCTTTTTCTCCAAGTCCGAGACCAACAATAGGTACTTTATATTTCTTTGAAATCGCAATCAATATTCCACCTTTTGCAGTTCCATCAAGTTTTGTCATTATGATGCCTGTAATTGGAAGTAATTTATTAAATTCTTCGAGTTGATTAATTATGTTTTGTCCTGACGTTGCATCTAAAACTAAAATAACCTCGTGAGGTGCTGTTTCATCACTTTTTTTAATTACATTTCCTATTTTTTTTAATTCATCCATTAAATTCTTTTTATTTTGCAATCTTCCTGCCGTGTCTACTATTACTTGATTTATTTTTTGATTTTGAGCTATTTCCATTGCTTTAAAAGCAACTGAAGCCGGATCTGAACCAGGATCTGATTTTACAATTTTAGCATCAACCCTGTTAGCCCATTCTTCTAATTGATCAATAGCAGCTGCTCTAAATGTATCGCATGCTGAAAAAAGAACTTTATTATTATTTTGTATAAATATTTTTCCTAATTTTCCAATAGTAGTTGTCTTACCAACTCCATTAACACCTGAAACTAATATTATATTTGTCTTTTCCTTTTTTAAAAAAAAATCTTTTTTTTCTAGGGGTGTCATTAGTTCTAAAATATAATTATTAAGTATTTCGAAAACTTCCTTGATTGGATCATTTTTAGGATCAATCTTTTTTTGAGCAATTATAGATTTTATCTCTGATGCTGCATCTATGCCCACATCTGAGCCGATCAAGAATTCTTCTATTTTATCAAGAGTTGCATCGTCAATTTCTTTCTTAACTATTATTTCTTTAAGGCCTGATGCTATATTGCTTGCACTTCTTTTAAATCCGATTTTAAATTTTTCAAAAATACCCATTATATTCTGATATTAATCTTTTCAATTTCAGATACAGGACCTCTCATTTTTATATTTAATTCATTATCAATTTGAATATTTAAAATTCCTGTTGAAAATTCTATTTTTGAATTACTGTTTTGTAGTTGATTTAAATTAGCTGCGACTGCTGTTGCACATGCTGCAGTCCCGCAAGCTTTTGTTAAACCTGCGCCCCTCTCCCAAACTTTAATTTTGTAATGTTGATCACTAATTTTCTGAGCTATTGTGACATTGCATTTCTCAGGGAAAACTTCATGATTTTCTATTAATGGTCCATATTTTTTTAAATTTATTTTTTCTATATCCTCGCAAAAATATACTACATGAGGGTTACCAACATTCACTGCAATACCACCATTCATTTTATTTCCGTCAATATCAATCATACCAAGTGATAGATTTTTAGTATCAAGATTTTTACTTAAAGGAATTTTGTTCCACTCTAAATTTGGAGTTCCAATTATCGTTTCAACATCTTTATTATTAAGAACTTTAGATTTTAATATTTTTGAGGATACCAAAATTTCAATTTCTTTTTTATTTTTTTCAATACTTAGTAAATAAGCAACACATCTAGTTCCATTTCCACATGCATCTGAGCGGCTTCCATCCGAGTTAAAAAAAGCAACATCAGCATCAGCTTTTTGACTTTTGTTTATGTAGATCAACTGATCGCACCCTATGAAATCTCTGTCACAAATTTTTAAGATTTGGTCATTTGATAAGTTTAAACTATTTATTCTCTGATCAATAATAACAAAGTCGTTACCTAATCCATCCATTTTAAATGCTTCAAATTCCATATAAATAATACTTAACTTATTTATTGACTTTTTGAACCTCTAATATAATTTACGCACACTTCCGCAAAATACAGCAATTTGCGGTGTCTTTGGAAACAAAGAGATCGACACCAGTCAGCGAGGGTTCGCCCACTGGTGCGATACTTGCTGTGCGAAATTATGTTTGAAAATTTAACTAATAAATTTGAAGAAATTTTTTCTTCATTAAAAAAAGCTCCTTCTCTTGATGAAAAGCAAGTTGACGAGGGTTTAAAAGGTATAAGGTTGGCTTTGTTAGAAGCCGATGTTTCATTAGACGTAGTTAAGGAGTTTATTAGTAGAGTTAAGCCCAAAGCGCTAGGTCAGGAAATTATAAGATCAACTTCTCCCGGGGATATGGTTGTAAAAATCGTTTATGACGAAATAGTATCTTTTTTAGGTGATAAGAATTCTGAAATCTCCCTTAATGCTGTCCCTCCAGTTCCAATCATGTTAGTTGGATTGCAAGGTTCAGGAAAAACCACAACAACCTCAAAATTAGCAAAATTTTTAGAAAAAAATAATAAGAAAAAAGTAATGATGGCTAGTTTAGACGTTTACAGACCTGCCGCGCAAGAGCAATTGAGACTTTTGGGTGAACAAAATAATATTGAAACTTTGCCAATTATAGAAGGCCAGCTTCCTGTTGATATTTGTAGAAGAGCATTAAGTGCTGCAAATTTAAATGGTTGTGAAGTAGTTTTATTTGATACTGCTGGAAGAACACAAATAGATTTTCAAATGATGAATGAAATCAAACAAATTGAAACTATTATTAATCCTGCAGAAACTATACTGGTAGCAGATTCTCTAACAGGTCAAGTTGCTGCTAATGTAGCAAAGGAATTTAAAAATACAGTAAATTTGAGCGGCATTATACTTACAAGAGCAGATGGAGATGGAAGAGGTGGAGCTGCATTGAGTATGAAATATGTTGCTGAGGTCCCCATAAAGTTTCTTGGTGTTGGAGAGAAAATTGAGAATTTTGAAGTTTTCCATCCTGATCGAATTGCAAATAGAATTTTGGGAATGGGAGATATCGTTTCCTTAGTTGAAAAAGCTTCAGAAGATTTAGATCAAGAAAATTTAAAGAAAACAGAAGAGAAACTTAAAAAAGGTCAATTCTCGATGGAAGATTATCTTTCTCAATTACGTCAAATGAAAAAGATGGGTGGAATAGAAGGCATAATGTCATTTCTCCCTGGAGTTTCAAAAATTAAATCACAAATGGACCAATCAGGAATAGATGAAAAAATTATAACTCAAAATGAAGCTGTTATTTTATCAATGACAAAGCAAGAAAGAGAAAATCCTAAAATTATAAATGGATCAAGAAAAAAAAGAATTGCTAATGGCTCAGGTACAGACATTGCCACTATCAATAAGTTGTTAAAACAATTTAAAATGATGTCAGAAATGATGAAAAAAATGTCCAAAGGAAACATGAAAGGAATGGCGGATAAAGGGATCCCGCCTGAACTATTTAATCAATTAAAATAAAGGAGATATAAGTAATGTTAAAAATGAGACTATCAATGGGAGGTACTAAAAAAAGGCCAGTATATAAAATTGTTGTGGCTGATAGTAGATTTCCAAGAGACGGAAGGTTTATAGAAAAATTAGGTTTTTATAATCCGTTATTACCGAGGGATAAAAAGGAAAGAATTGGCTTAGATTCAGAGCGAATTAAATATTGGTTAGGTCAAGGAGCTCAGCCAACAACAAGAGTTGCAAGGTTATTGGGAGAAAACAATATAATGCCAATGCCTGAAAAAGGAAACAATCCTCAAAAAGCAATTCCTAAAAAAGATAGAAAAAAAGCTGACGAAGGTGGAGAAGCGAAACCAGAAGGAGATGCATCTAAACCAGCAGAAGCACCTAAGGAAGAAGCTAAGCCAGCAGAAGCACCAAAGGAAGAAGCTAAGCCAGCAGAAGCACCAAAGGAAGAAGAAAAAAAATAATGTTAGAAGCTCGTATATTCACACTCTATCCAGATTTTTTTCCAGGCTATTTAGGCCAAGGTATTTTTGGTAAAGCACTATCAGAGAATAAATGGAAAATAGATACTGTGGATATAAGAGAGTATGCATTTGATAAGCATAAAACTGTTGATGACACTCCTTATGGAGGAGGGGAAGGTATGTTAATGAAAGCAGATGTATTAGCAAAATCAATAGATAAGAATGTTAAAGATGGCGAAAAGATTATTTATCTAAGTCCAAAGGGTAAGTTGTTCAATCATCAATTAGCAAAACAACTATCTCAAGAAAAAACAATAAATATAATTTGTGGACACTTTGAAGGTGTTGATGAAAGATTGTTAAAAACAAGAAATATTGAGGAAGTAAGTATAGGAGACTTTGTTTTATCTGGAGGTGAAGGAGCTTCGTTTGTAATTCTTGATGCAATTTTAAGATTTATTCCTGGTATTCTTGGTAATACAAATTCAGCTAAAGAAGAAAGTTTTGAAAACGGACTTTTAGAGTATCCTCAATTTACAAAACCTCAAATATGGGAGGAAAAAAGTGTTCCAGATGTGCTATTATCAGGCGATCACGCCAAAATTAAAGACTGGCGTTTATCTCAATCTGAGGCTATAACACGCGACCGAAGACCGGATTTGTGGCAATTATATAAAAAGACTAAAGAGAATTAAAATGAAGACAATTGAAGAAATTAATCAATCTAAAGTAAAAAAAATTATTTCTGAGAGAAAGCATCCAGAATTTTTCCCAGGTGATATTGTTAAAGTAGGAGTTAGAATAACTGAAGGAAAAAGAGATCGTATTCAATATTTTGAAGGTGTGTGTATTGCAAAAAAAAATAGAGATATCAATTCTTCTTTTACTGTAAGAAAAATTTCTTTTGGTGAGGGTGTGGAAAGAACATTTGCTTTATATAGCCCGATTGTAGATACAATTAAAGTAGTAAGGTCAGGAAAAGTTAGAAGAGCCAAGTTATATTATTTGAGAGATAGAACAGGTAAATCTGCAAGAATTGCAGAAAAAATTAAAAAGAAAATAGGTATAGATGTCGAAACTAAGATTCACGAAGTAACAGAAGAAAATGTTATGCCTGATACAGAGCAAAAAACAGCAGACAGCCCACAAGATACCAATAAAGATGCTCCAAAAGTAGAAGCAAAAAAACCAGAAGATAAAAAAGAAACTAAAGAAGAAACCCTATCAGTAGAAAAAAAAACTGATGAAAAAAAAGAAAATCCTGAAGTAAAAAAATAATTTTTTACAATGCCTCAAACTATATACGATAAAATATGGAATGATCACCTTGTTCATCAACAAGAAGATGGGACTTCACTTCTATTTGTTGATAGACATTTAATTCATGAAGTTACTAGTCCACAAGCATTTGAAGGTTTAAGAAATTCTAATAGAAAAGTTAGACAACCTTCTTTAACTTTAGCAGTAGCAGATCACAATGTTCCAACAACGGATAGATCAGTGCCTATTACTGACAAAGATTCAAAAATACAAATCGAGACACTAGAAAAAAACTGTGCAGAATTCGGAATAAATCTTTTTGGAATGAACGATAAAAGACAAGGAATAGTTCATATTATTGGTCCAGAACAGGGATTTACACAACCAGGAACGATTATCGTTTGTGGTGATAGTCACACTGCTACACACGGAGCATTTGGTGCATTAGCATTCGGAATTGGAACTTCGGAAGTGGAACATGTCTTGGCAACACAGACTTTAGTTCAAAAAAAATCAAAAAATTTTAGAATAAACGTTAATGGATCTCTTCCTGTTGGAGTAACATCTAAGGATGTAATATTACAAATAATCGGAAAAATTGGTACAGCTGGTGGAACTGGTTATGTAATTGAATATGCTGGAAACTTAATTTCGAATTTAAGTGTCGAACAAAGAATGACGATTTGCAATATGACAATTGAAGGTGGAGCAAGGGCTGGATTAATAGAGCCAGATGAAAAAGTTTTTAATTATTTAAAAGGTAAACCAATGTCTCCAAAGAATTCAAATTGGGACAAAGCATTAGAATATTGGAGTAAATTAAATTCTGATGGTGATGCAGTATTTGACAAAGAAATCAGTCTTGAGGGCAAAGATATTAAACCAATGGTAACTTGGGGAACTTCGCCTCAGGATGTAGTAGATATTGATGGAATTGTTCCTGATCCTGAAAATGAGCAAAACGAAGACAGAAAAAATTCTATTAACAGGTCATTAAAATATATGGGTTTAAAGCCGAAAACTAAAATAAAAGATATTAGAATTGATAAAGTTTTTATAGGAAGTTGCACAAATGGAAGAATTGAAGATTTAAGAGAAGCTGCAAAAATCTTAAAAGATAAAAAAATTGCTTCTCATGTAAATGCAATGATAGTTCCTGGTTCAGGATTAGTAAAACAACAAGCAGAGCAAGAAGGTTTAGATGTAATATTTAAAAATTCTGGATTTGAATGGCGTGAGCCAGGTTGTTCAATGTGTTTAGCTATGAATGCAGATAAGTTGAAGCCAGAAGAAAGATGTGCGTCAACATCAAATAGAAATTTCGAAGGAAGACAAGGACGAGGTGGAAGAACTCATTTAGTTAGTCCAGCTATGGCTGCTGCAGCTGCTATATCTGGAAATTTAGATGATGTTAGAAAATACAATAGTTAAATGAACAAATTCTCAACATTAAAAAGTATTCCTGCATATTTACCAATTGTAAATATCGATACAGATATGATCATTCCAAAGCAATTTTTAAAAACAATAAAAAGAACTGGACTTGGAAAAAATTTATTTTATGAAATGAGATATGACGAAAAAGGTAAAGTAGTAGATGACTTTATCTTAAATAAATCCCCATATGATAATTCTAAGATTTTAATTGCAGGGAATAATTTTGGATGTGGATCATCTAGAGAACATGCGCCATGGGCACTTTTAGACTTTGGTATCACTTGTGTTATAAGTACTAGTTACGCAGATATATTTTATAATAATTGTTTTAAAAATGGAATACTGCCTATTAAAGTTAATGATGAACAGATAAAAGAACTTTCTGAATATTCTAAGAGACAAGAAGAAATTGCAATAAATTTACCAGATCAAAAAATAATTTTTGGGAATAAAGAAATCAAATTTGAATTAGATGAATTTAAAAAAAAATGTTTAATTGAGGGACTAGATGATATTGCACTGTCTTTGGAAAAGTCTAATAAAATAATTTCATTTGAAGAAAAATTAAAATCCACAAAGCCTTGGATATTTAATGATTAAAGTCAAAAAAAGAAAATTCTTATTATTACCAGGTGATGGTATTGGTCCCGAGGTTATTGGTGAAGTTAAAAAGATTATAACTTGGTTTAATGTAAATAAATCTCTTGATTTCGATATGGAAGAAGCTTTAGTTGGAGGAGCATCTTACGACAAGCATGGAACACCGATTACAGATGAAGTATTTTATAAATCATTAGAATGTGAAGCAGTCATTTTAGGAGCTGTGGGTGGACCAAAATATGATAATTTAGATTTTTCCAAAAGACCTGAGAGAGCTCTTCTTAAGCTAAGAAAAGAATTAAAATTATTTGCAAATTTGAGGCCTGCAATTTGTTTTAAACAATTAGTCGAGGCATCTACGCTAAAACCTGAAATCGTATCAGGTCTAGACATCATGATTGTTAGAGAATTGACAGGTGGTATTTATTTTGGTGAGCCGAGAGGTATCAAACCAATTGATAATGGGGAACGTAAAGGAATAAACACTCATACTTATACTTCATCAGAAATTAAAAGAGTTGCTAGAGTTGCATTTGATCTAGCAAAGAAGAGAAATAATAAAGTTACTTCCTGTGAAAAATCGAATGTTATGGAAGCAGGTCAATTATGGAAAGAGGAAGTTCAAAATCTTCACGATAAAGAATTTAAAGATGTTGAGTTAAATCATATGCTTGCAGATAATTGTGCAATGCAACTTTTGAGAAATCCAAAGCAATTTGATGTAATTGTGACAGATAATTTGTTTGGTGATATGTTGTCAGATGAAGCATCTATGCTAACGGGATCTTTAGGTTTATTACCTTCAGCTTCTCTGGGTGCAAAAAATAAAGATGGTGAAATGAGAGCAATGTATGAGCCTGTTCATGGATCAGCTCCAGATATTGCTGGAAAAGGAATTGCAAATCCAATTGCAACCATCTTGAGTTTTGCAATGGCCCTGAGGTACTCTCTTGACTTAGATAAAGAGGCTGATGACTTAGAAAAAGCAGTGCAAAATGTACTAGATGATGGGTTAAGAACTAAAGATATTATGTCAAAAGGAACAAAAGAAATTTCAACTTCTGGTATGGGAGATGCGATTATTGCATATTTGCAAAAATAAAAAAATTAACTTAATTTGATACTATTAAATTTATGACTGTTTATTCCGCACCTGTGAAAGATATGATGTTCTTATTTGAACATCTAAAAGATAATAAAAATTACAACGAAATTGAAAAATATAAAGAAGTCACTTCTGATCTAGTAAAAGATATCTTAGAGGAAGCTGCAAAAATTAATGAAGAAATGCTTCTTCCTTTAGCAAAAGCTGGAGACGAAAATCCATGTGTCTATGAAAATGGAGTAGTTAGAACCCCTCCAGGTTATAAAGAGGCATATTCAAAATTTATAGAAGACGGATGGGTATCTTTAACTTGTGATCCAAAATATGGTGGTCAAGGAATGCCAAAAACTGTAAGTGCTTTTTTTGATGAAATGCTTTCATCATCAAGTTTATCTTTTAAATTATATAGTGAATTAAGTATAGGTGCATACAATTGTATTTTGAGTCATGCAACTGAAGAAATCAAAAATACATATCTTCCTAAAATTGTTGAGGGTAAATGGAGTGGGACAATGTGTTTAACAGAGCCTCAATGTGGAACAGATTTAGGATTAATAAAAACAAAGGCAATTAAAAATGAAAATGGTACTTATAATATAAGTGGACAAAAAATCTTTATTACTTCTGGTGACCACGATTTAACTGAAAATATTATACACCTTGTTTTAGCAAGAACGCAGGACGCACCAAAAGGAACGAAGGGGATAAGTTTATTTTTAGTACCAAAATATGAAATAAATGATGCTGGATCAATTGGTCCAAGAAACGGCGTCAATACTGTTTCAATTGAATCAAAAATGGGTATTAAAGGTTCACCCGCTTGTGTATTAAGTTTTGATGATGCCAAAGGGTATTTGATCGGACCAGAGAACAAAGGCTTAAATTCTATGTTTACAATGATGAACTTAGAAAGAATCGTTGTAGGTATACAAGGATTAGGTCTATCTGAAACAGCTTATCAAACTGCTTTAAGTTATTCCAAAGAGAGAAAACAAGGTAAATCAAATAATAATTCTAGTGGAGAAACAGATTTAATTATTAAGCACGCAGATATTCGAAGAAGTTTATTAAATATGAAGTCTATAATTGAGGGAGAAAGATCCTTATCTTTTTGGATGGCTCAGCAGGTAGATGTAAGCTTAAGTCATAGTTCAGAGGAAGTAAAAAAAGATGCATCGGATATTGTAGGTCTTATGACCCCAGTAATTAAGTCATTTTTTACAGATATGGGTATGGAAATAACCAATGAAGCAATTCAGGTTTTTGGTGGCTATGGTTATACAAAAGACCAAGGGATAGAACAATTATTTAGAGATAATAGAATTACACCTATATACGAAGGAACAAATTCTGTGCAGGCAATTGATTTTGTATTTAGAAAAATTAGTCAGAAAAAAGTTTTCGAAAATTTTATGAAATATGTAGATACAGAAATTCAAAATTGTTCAAAAGTAGACAATTTAAATAAACATGTAAAAAAAATATCTGAATTAAAAAATATATTGTCAGATTTCACGGATTGGATATCTCCTAATGGCAATACGCCAAAAGACGATATAAGCGCATCATGTAACGATTATTTAAGATTTTTTGGTTATTTTTGTCTTTCATTTATATGGTTAAAAACAATGAGAAAAAGCTATGAAAATTTGGATAACAATAAAGAGTTTTATGAAGATAAATTAAATACAGGAAATTATTATTTTGACAAAATTTTGCCTAGAGCTGAGAGCCATTATAAATCTGCTATTTCTGGTAGTAAATATACTATGAGCGCAAAATTTAACTGATGAATAAATATAATCAGAACTTAGATAAAAATCCTTCAAATTATGTCCCGTTAACACCGCTTAGCTTTCTAGAAAGAGCAAAAGACATTTATCCAAATTATGAGGCTTTAGTATATGAAACTAAATCTTTCACATGGACTGAAGTATTTAACAGGTGCATCAAATTTGCAAGTGCACTAGAGAAAATTGGTATTGTTGAAGGAGACACAGTTTCAGTTATGACTTTTAATACTCCAGAGATTTTTGAAGCACATTATTCTGTTCCTATGACAGGAGCCGTTTTAAATACAATTAATTCAAGACTTGATGCAAAAACTGTTGCTTATATTTTAGAACACAGTGAAGCAAAAGTATTAATAATAGATAGACAATTACATGCAGTTGCAGAAAAGGCTTTATCAACTTTAAAAGAAAAACCAATCGTAATTGATGTTCAAGATGATTTTGCTGACCAATCCTTGTTAAAAAAAATTGGAGATAGAGAATACGAGGAATTTTTAAGCACCGGTGATGAAAATTATATTTGGAAAAAACCAAAGGATGAATGGCAAGCAATTTCTTTAAGTTATACGTCTGGAACAACCGGAAATCCAAAAGGTGTTGTTTATCATCATAGAGGCTCTTATTTAATGTCAACAGGTAGTGCTGTTGCTTGGAATATGCCAAATAGATTAAATTTTTTAACAGTTGTGCCAATGTTCCACTGTAATGGATGGGGATATCCATGGACAATACCAATGTTAAATGGAAAAACAGTTTGTTTAAGAGCTATTGATGTAAAAAAAATATTTGAATTAATTGAAAAGCATGAAATTACCCATTTTGGAGGTGCACCTATTGTTCTTAATATGATAACAGGTGCATCACAAAATGATATTAAACAATTAAAAAATAAAGTTTATGTTTTAACTGCTGGAGCACCACCTCCAAGTATTATTTTCAAAAAAATGAAAGCATTAGGATTTGAAGTAATGCATGTCTATGGTTTAACAGAAACATATGGACATGTTTTACAATGTGCTTGGAATGATGATTGGAATGGTTTTGAAGAAGATAAAATTAATGAAATTAAAGCAAGGCAAGGCGTGAGGTTTCCAAACACAGAAGGAGTGGTTGTTTTAGATCCAGAAACTATGAAACCTGTACCTTTGGATGGAGAGACCATTGGCGAGATAATGATCAAAGGTAATGTTGTAATGAAAGGATATTTTAAGGACAAAGAGGCTACTGAAAAGGCTATGAAAGATGGATGGTTTCACTCTGGCGATTTGGCAGTTATTTATCCAGATGGATACATCAAGGTTAAAGATAGGTCTAAAGATATTATTATTTCAGGCGGAGAGAATATTTCTTCTATCGAAATCGAAAACACACTTTCTAAGCACCCAGCTGTTTCAATTGTTGCAGTAGTAGCAAAACCAGATGAGAAATGGGGAGAAGTTCCATGCGCATTTATAGAGAAAGTGGCAGATAAAGAGACAAATGAAAAAGAATTAATAGATTTTTGTAGAGAAACTCTAGCAGGGTTCAAAATTCCAAAAAAAATAGACTTCTGTGAACTTCCAAAAACATCAACAGGCAAAATCCAAAAATTTGAATTAAGAAAAAGAGCTAAGGAACTTACTTAGATTTCTTTCAAATAAACAACTTACTTTCTTTACAAATAGATAAAAAGATGACACTAAGCTAAAAATGAAAAACTTTTCTATTGCAAAATCAAGAAGACTTAGAGGTACGCCTTATACATCAAGAATTGAAAAACAAGGTGTTACTGCTTACACAATATATAACCATATGTTGCTTCCCGCCGCATTTGGTTCTTTAGAAGACTCATATCATCATTTAAAAGAACATGTTCAAGTTTGGGATGTGGCCGCTGAGAGACAAGTAGAGATTACTGGAAAAGATGCAGCAAAATTGGTTCAACTTATGACTTGTAGAGATCTTTCAAAATCAAAAGATGGAAGATGTTATTATTGTCCAATTATAGATGATAATGCTGGACTAATTAATGACCCAGTTGTTCTAAGATTTAATGAGAATAAATGGTGGGTTTCTATTGCAGATACAGATGTAATCTTATTTGCTAAAGGATTGGCAATTGGAAATAAATTTGATGTAAATATTATCGAACCTGAAGTTGATATTATGGCTGTGCAAGGGCCTAAATCATTTAAATTAATGGAAAAAGTTTTTGGTGAAAAAATAACAAATTTAAAATTTTTTGGTTTTGATTATTTCGATTTTGCTGGAGCCAAACATTTAATTGCTCAATCAGGATGGTCTAAACAAGGTGGATATGAAATTTATGTAGAGAACAATGAGGCGGGTTTAAAACTATACGATCATTTATTTGAAATCGGAGATGAGTTTAATATTAGAGCAGGATGTCCTAATTTAATTGAACGTATCGAAAGTGGATTACTTTCTCAAGGAAACGATATGGACAATGGAGACAACCCATACGAATGTGGTTTTGATAAATATATTAATATTGATAGTGATGTTGAATTTTTAGGAAAAGAGAAATTAAAAAAAATAAAGTCTGAAGGAATTAAAAAAAAACTAATGGGCGTTAAAATTGATACCGATAAAATAAGCGTAACTGGTTCAATGAATTTAACAGATGAAAGAAATAATATAATAGGAGAACTAAGATCAGGTTGTTACAATCCAACTTTTAAACAGGTAATTGGTATAGCTATGATAAAAAAACCGTATTTTGAAGCAAAGCAAACATTCAAAATTGATATAAATGGTAATAGTTTTAACGGAACAGTTTGCGATTTACCTTTCATTTAGTATAAATCTTTAAAATGACTAATATAGCTATCATCGGTGCAACCGGTAATGTTGGAAGAAAGACTCTAGAAGTTATAGAAAAAAAAGATATTAAATTTGATAACCTTTTCTTAGTTGCCTCTTCTAATAGTGCTGGAAAAAAAATAAGTTTTAAAGGCAAAGATTACGAAGTCCATGATCTTGAAAAATATGATTTTTCAAATGCAAATATAACTTTTTTTGCAGCAGGTGGTAAAATTGCAGAACAATATGCAGAAAGTGCAGCAAAATTAACAACTGTAATTGATAATTCCAGTTTTTTTAGAATGGACCCCGATGTTCCACTTATTGTGCCTCAAGTGAATGCAGAAAAAATTAATGAAATGAAAAAAAATATTGTGGCAAATCCTAACTGCTCAACAGCTCAGTTAGTATTAGCTCTTAAACCATTACATGATTTATATAAAATAAAAAGGGTAATAGTTTCTACCTATCAATCTGTTTCTGGAGGCGGAAAAGCACCTATGGATGAATTGATTGAACAAACTAAATCTTATCTTGATGGAAATCCTGTTCAATCTAAAAATTTTACTAAACAAATAGCATTCAATATAATTCCTCACATTGATGTTTTTTCGGATGATGGATATACAAAAGAAGAATTGAAAATGACTAATGAAACAAAAAAAATACTTGATAATAATATAGAGTTAACAGCTACGTGCGTTAGAATTCCTGTTCTAGTATCACATTCAGAGTCAGTAAATATAGAGTTTGAAAATCCTTACTCTCTTGATCAAATCAGAGAGGCATTAAATAATGCTGATGGTTGTAGAGTTATAGATAAAAGAGAAAATGGAGGATATAGCACACCAATAGAAGCAACTGGTAGTGATGAAACATTTATCTCCAGAATTAGAGATGATAAGACAAAAGAGAACTCAATTAATTTGTGGATCGTTTCGGATAACCTATTAAGAGGAGCCGCATTGAATTCTGTTGAAATTGCAGAAACAATAATGAAAGCAAATCAAAATGGAAAATAATCCTTTATCTCCTCACATTCAAATTTATAGATGGCATATTTCATCTTTAGTTTCAATATCTCATAGAATTACTGGAATAATAAATATATTAGCAATAACTTTAATTTGTATTTTTTTTATATTTTTTTCATTTAGTGAAGAAAGTCATGAATTTATAAAGTTATTCCTCCAATCTATTATTGGAAAATTTTTCATATTGGGTATTACATGGTCTTTTAGTTTCCAAATCTTAAGTGAGATAAGACATTTAATCATGGATTTTGGTTATGGATTTGAATTAAAAACTACAAAAATTACAGGGTTGATTGTAATATTTGGATCTTTTGTATTAACCGTTTCAATTTATTTAATAGGACGAAATTTATTGTAATGAGAGCAGTAACAAAAAAATGGGTATTTTTAAAGTTGAGTTCTCTCATATTATTACCTTTGATGTTATGGTTTGCTTTAAATTTGGTTAGTATTTATGATAAAAGTTACTCAGAGATATTAACTTTTCTAACTTCTCAACCTTCAAAGTTTATATTTAGTCTATTTCTTATTTTTGCGTACTTTTTCTCAGCATTAAGCATAAGTGAGGTTTTTGAAGACTATATTAAAGACGAAAAAATCAAAAATGCCGCAAACAAAGCTTTAAATTTTTTTGCTATAACAATTCCTTTAATTACAATATTTGCGGTATTTAAACTAACTATATGAAATCTTATAATATTATAGATCATGAATACGATGTCGTTGTCCTTGGTGCTGGAGGTTCTGGCCTAAGAGCTGCGGTTGGTTTAAGTGAAGCTGGATTAAAAACTGCATGCATTTCTAAAGTCTTTCCAACCAGAAGTCATACATCAGCTGCCCAAGGTGGAATTTCAGCAGCCCTTGGAAACATGGGAGAAGACGATTGGCGTTGGCATATGTACGATACTGTAAAAGGAGCAGATTGGTTAGGCGATCAAGATAGTATTGAATATTTGTGTAAGGAAGCTCCAAAAGCAGTTTTAGAATTAGAAAAGTATGGTGTTCCTTTTAGTAGAACAGAAGATGGAAAAATTTATCAAAGACCATTTGGAGGAATGACAAAAAATTATGGAAATGGAATTGTACAAAGAACTTGTGCTGCAGCAGACAGAACTGGTCATGCAATTCTCCATACATTGTATGGTCAAGCACTTAAACATAATACAGAATTTTTTATTGAATATTTTGCATTAGACTTAATTATGAAAGATGGACAATGCAAAGGTTTAATTGCCTGGAATTTAAATGATGGAACGATTCATCGTTTTAGATCTCACATAACAATTATAGCCACAGGGGGATATGGTAAGGTGTATTACTCAGCAACATCTGCACATACTTGTACTGGCGATGGTAATGCAATGGTATTAAGAGCTGGATTACCTCTTCAAGATATGGAGTTTGTACAATTTCACCCTACAGGAATATATGGACACGGAACACTTATTTCTGAAGGTGTAAGAGGTGAAGGTGGATATTTGGTAAACTCTAAAGGTGAAAGATTTATGGAGAGATATGCTCCCAACGCAAAAGATCTTGCATCAAGAGATGTAGTTAGCAGATCAATGTCTATTGAAATCAATGAGGGAAGAGGTGTTGGTAAAGATCAAGACCATGTTCATTTATATTTAAGTCATTTAGATAAAAAAGTTATTGAAGATAGATTGCCAGGCATTACTGAGGCAGCAAGATTATTTGCAAATGTAGATGTAACCAAAGAACCAATACCAGTTGTTCCAACAGTTCATTATAATATGGGTGGTATACCAACAAATTATAAAGCGGAAGTTTTAACAGTAAACGGATCTCAAAAAACAGTCCCAGGTTTGATGGCGATTGGTGAGGCCGCGTGCGTATCTGTGCATGGAGCAAATAGATTAGGTTCAAATTCACTTATTGACTTGGTTGTTTTTGGAAGAGCAGCAGCAAAGAGAGCAGCGGAATTGGTAAAACCTGGAACGCCTCACGAAGAAGTTAGTGAAAGCGAAACTGAAAAATGTCTAAATAGATTTGATAAACTAAGGTATGCAGAGGGAGATAATGGAACTGCTGAACTTAGACTGGCGATGCAAAAAACAATGCAGTCTAAATGTGCTGTATTTAGAACTGAAAAGAATCTTAAAGAGGGTGTAGACGAGATCAGAAAAACATATGACGGCATGGAATCGATTTCTGTTAAAGATAAATCGTTGGTATTCAATACTGATTTAGTTGAGACTTTAGAATTTGATAATTTAATTAGACAAGCAATAACAACTGTAGATTCTGCATATCACAGAAAAGAAAGCAGAGGAGCTCATGCTCGTGAAGATTATCCGAAAAGAAATGATGAAAAATTTATGAAACATACATTATCTTGGTGTGATGGAAAAAATACTAAAATTGAATACAGAGATGTACATACTTCAACATTAACAAATGAAGTCCAATATTTTCCTCCACAAGAAAGAGTGTATTAATGGTTCAATTAAATTTACCACAAAACTCAAAAGTTAATAAAGGTAAATATTTTAAAGACAAAACCGGTTCAAAGAATATCAGAAAAGTAAATGTTTATAGATGGGATCCATCCACTGGAGAGAACCCAAGAATAGACACATATGAAGTAGATATGGATAATTGCCCATCTAAAGTTTTAGACATACTAAATAAAATTAAAAACGAAATTGATCCAACACTTGCATATAGAAGATCTTGTGCGCATGGAGTTTGTGGTTCTTGTGCAATGAATATGGGTGGAAAAAATGGTCTTGCATGTACTAAGCCACATGCAGAAATCAAGGGAGATATAGATATATACCCTTTGCCTCACTTAAAAGTAAAAAAAGATTTAATAGGAGACTTAAGCGGATTATATAAACAATACCAATCCATTGAACCTTGGTTAAAAAATAATTCAAAAAGTGAAACAACAGAAATTCATCAATCTCCAGAAGATAGAGCTAAACTTGATGGAGCTTATGAATGTATAATGTGTGCTTGTTGTTCTACTT
The DNA here is from genome assembly GCA_902519255.1 of uncultured Pelagibacteraceae bacterium. GTDB lineage: Bacteria > Pseudomonadota > Alphaproteobacteria > Pelagibacterales > Pelagibacteraceae > Pelagibacter. The sequence goes on from CABYIV010000001.1 coordinate 148,846, forward strand.
CATGTCCTAGTTATTGGTGGAATGGCGATAAGTATTTAGGTCCTGCAGTTTTATTACAAGCTTATAGATGGATAATGGATAGCAGAGACGAAGATAGAAAGGAAAGACTTCAAAAGGTTGCAGATGAACTTAAGCTTTATAGATGCCATACGATTTTGAACTGCACTAACGCATGTCCAAAAGGATTAAATCCAGCAAAAGCTATTGCTGAGATAAAGAAAATGCTTGCAACCACATAATTACTTATTTAAATACATCCATGAATTTAATTGAGCATTTTATCGATGGTAAAATTGTTTCAGGTACATCTGATAGAAAAGGAAAAGTATTTAATCCTGCTATAGGCAAACAAGAGTCTGAGGTTAGACTTGGTACAAAACAAGATCTTGATTTAGCAGTACAAAAAGCAAAAAAAGCATTTGAAACATGGTCAAATGTAACTCCAATACAAAGAGCTAGAATAATATTTAAATACAAAGAAATAATTGAAAAAAATTCTGACTTGCTAGCCAAGATGATTGTATCAGAGCATGGAAAAGTTTATGAAGATGCTAAAGGTTCTCTCACAAGGGGATTAGAGGTAGTTGAATTTGCATGTGGAATTCCACAGATGCTAAAAGGTGACTTTACAGAAAATGTAGGTACAAACATTGATAGCTGGTCAGTGAGACAGCCATTAGGTGTATGTGCAGGTATTACACCATTTAATTTTCCTGCAATGGTTCCAATGTGGATGTTTCCAATGGCAATAGCTTGCGGAAATACATTTGTATTAAAACCTTCTGAAAAAGATCCATCTTGTCCATTAAAACTTGCAGAGCTATTTAGTGAAGCTGGTTTACCAGATGGGGTTTTGAATGTTGTTAATGGAGATAAAGAAGTTGTAGATGCAATTTTGGAACATAAAGATATATCCGCAGTAAGTTTTGTTGGATCAACACCTATTGCTAAATACATTTATGAAAATGCAGCCAAAAATGAAAAACGTGTTCAAGCTCTTGGAGGAGCTAAAAATCATTGTGTTGTCATGCCAGATTGTGATTTAGATCAAGCAGTAAACGGTCTAATGGGTGCAGCATATGGGTCTGCAGGAGAAAGATGTATGGCTCAATCTGTTGCTGTTGCTGTTGGTAATGTAGGTGACAAACTAGTCGATGAATTATCTAAAAAAGTGGAAGCTTTAAAAATTGGACCAGGCATGGATAAGAATTCTGAAATGGGTCCTTTAGTAACTAAAGAGCATCTTGAAAGAGTAAGAGGTTATGTTGATTTAGGTATTAAAGAAGGAGCAGACCTTGTGGTAGATGGAAGAGATATCAAACTTCAAGGTTATGAAGACGGTTATTATATTGGTGGTTGCTTATTTGATAATGTTAAAAAAGATATGAGAATTTATAAAGAGGAGATATTTGGACCTGTATTATCTGTTGTCAGAGCTAAAGATTTTAATGAAGCATTAAATTTAATTAATGACCATGAGTTTGGTAATGGAACAAGTATTTATACAAGAGATGGAGATGCAGGAAGAACATTTGCAAATCAAATTAAAGTAGGAATGGTTGGAATTAATATCCCTATCCCTGTGCCAGTTGCCTTTCATAGTTTCGGTGGATGGAAGAGATCATTATTTGGAGATCAACATATGCATGGGCCAGAAGGAGTTAGATTTTATACTAAATTAAAAACAATTACTTCAAGATGGCCTTCAGGTGTTAGATCAGATCCTGAATTTATAATGCCAACAATGAAATAGCAAAATGTCAAAAATATCATTAATAGGAGCTGGACAAATAGGTGGAACTTTAGCACATTTAATTGGACTAAAAGAGCTTGTTGATGAAGTAGTATTATTTGATGTAGCAAGTGGAATTGCTAAAGGTAAAGCATTGGATATTGCACAGTCTTCATCTGTTGATGGATTTAATGTAAAATTTTCAGGTACTGATAATTATGAAGATATAAAAAATTCAGATGTAATTATTATTACAGCTGGTGTTCCAAGGAAACCAGGAATGAGTAGAGATGATTTATTAGGAATAAATTTAAAAATTATAAAACAGGTTGCTGAAGGTATAAAGCAGCATGCACCAAATGCCTTTGTTATATGTATTACAAATCCATTAGATGTAATGGTTATGGCTTTTCAAAAATTTTCTGGACTATCGCCTGACAAAGTTGTTGGAATGGCCGGAATATTAGACACATCAAGATTTAAACTATTTTTATCTTTAGAGTTAAATGTGCCTGTTAGAGAAATTGAGGCAATGGTAATGGGAGGTCATGGAGATACTATGGTTCCTCTACCGAGATTTACAAAAGTTTCAGGAAAACCATTATTAGATTTAGTTAAAGAAGGAAAAATTTCAAAAGATAAATTAGAAAGTATAAATCAAAGAACCAGAGATGGAGGCGCTGAAATTGTTAAATATTTAGAAAAAGGTTCAGCATTTTATGCACCGGCAGCTTCAGGCGTTGAAATGGCAGAAGCATACTTAAAAGATAGCAAAAAAATGCTCCCTTGTGCTGCTCATTTAAATGGACAATATGGAATAAGCAATATTTACGCTGGAGTGCCAGTAATTGTTGGAAAGAACGGTATAGAAAAAATTGAAGAAATTGAGCTAGATGAAAATGAAAAATCTGAGTTTAATAACTCAGTAGATGCTGTAAAAAAATTATGGGAAGCTGCATCCAAAATTGATCCTAGTTTAAATAACTAGTTAATGAATATTCACGAACACCAAGCAAAGAATATACTTAGAAAATATGGAGCTAAAGTTCCGGATGGAGTTTATGCTCTAGATGTAAATGAATTATTGGAAAAAGCTAAAAATCTTAAAACTGATAAATATGTGTTGAAAGCACAAATTCATGCTGGAGGCAGAGGTAAAGCTGGTGGAGTTAAAATAGTAAATGATTTAAAAAGTCTTGAAACAGAAGCAAAATCCTTGCTTGGAAAAAAATTAATCACTCATCAGACAGGACCTAGCGGAAGAATTGTTAAAAGATTATATGTCGAAGTTTCATCTAACATTGATAAAGAATTTTATTTGTCTTGTGTTGTAGATCGTGCGAGCTCAAAGATAGCTTTTATCTCAAGTGATCAAGGGGGTATGGATATAGAAGAAGTCGCAATCAAATCTCCTGAGAAAATTTTAACAACAAAAGTAGATTTAGATAACGAAATATCTGATGAAAATTGTAATAAAATAATAAGTATTTTTAATCTAGATGAAGAAACAAAAGAACAAGGAATTAGTCTAATCAAGTCCATATACAAATTATTTATAGAAACCGATGCTAATTTAATCGAAATTAATCCTTTAATTTTAACAAAAGAAAAAGAGTTGATTTGTTTAGATGCAAAAATGAATTTTGATGGAAATGCTTTATTCAGACATCCAGAGCTAATTGAGTTGAGAGACCTCAATGAAGAAGAAGAAACAGAGATAGAAGCTAGCAAGCATGATTTAGCATATATTAAACTTGATGGAACAATTGGATGCATGGTTAATGGAGCTGGGCTTGCAATGGCAACTATGGACATAATTAAATTATATGGAAAGGAACCAGCAAATTTTTTAGATGTTGGTGGTGGGGCTTCTAAAGAAAAAGTGGCAGCTGCTTTTAAAATAATTTTATCAGATAAAAATGTTAAAGGAATATTAATTAATATTTTTGGTGGAATAATGAGATGTGATGTTCTTGCCCAAGGTGTTGTGGATGCAGCAAAAGAAATAAAAATGAATGTTCCTTTAGTTGTAAGATTGGCCGGAACAAATTTTGAAGAGGGAAAAAAAATACTTGATAATTCAGGTCTTGAGTTAATTTCTGCTTCTGATTTATCAGATGCTGCTAAAAAAATTGTAGAGGCTATTAAATAAATGTCAGTTTTAGTTAATAAAAACACAAAGTTAATTTGCCAAGGTTTTACGGGTAGTCACGGAACTTTTCATTCAGAGCAAGCAATTAAATATGGAACAAATTTAGTCGGAGGAGTTACACCAAAAAAAGGTGGTCAAACTCATCTAGATAGACCAGTATTTAATACAGTAAAGGAAGCAGTCGATGAAACTGGTGCCAACGCAACTATGATTTATGTTCCTGCGAAATTTGCATCCGCAGCAATCATAGAGGCCATTGAAGCTAACTTAGAATTAATCGTTTGTATCACTGAGGGTATACCAGTTCTTGATATGATTAAGGTCAAAAAAAAGTTACTTAATTCAAAATCAAGATTAATCGGTCCCAATTGTCCAGGGATAATTACGCCTGATGAATGCAAGATCGGAATAATGCCAGGAAATATACATAAAAAGGGTTCTGTTGGTATTGTATCAAGATCTGGAACTTTGACCTATGAGGCTGTCGCACAAACTACAGAGAATGATTTGGGACAATCAACATGTATAGGTATAGGTGGTGATCCAATAAATGGTACGAACTTCATTGATTGTTTAGATTTATTTTTAAAGGATGAGGAAACTAAATCAATTTTAATGATTGGTGAAATAGGAGGATCAGCTGAAGAAGAAGCAGCTGAATTTGTAAAAAATCATGAAATAAAAAAACCCATGGTTGGTTTTATTGCAGGTGTTACAGCACCACCGGGTAGAAGAATGGGACATGCAGGCGCCATAATATCAGGTGGCAAAGGCGGGGCAAAAGATAAGATCAAAAAAATGGAAGATTGTGGTATAGAAGTTGCCACATCCCCTTCAGAAATTGGAAAAACATTGTTAAATAAATTGTCCAATTGAAAACAAAATTTAGTATTATATTAAAATAAAATGAGCTCTCCTAAAAATCTGGAATATAAAAAAACATCATTTCTAAATAAAGCTAATAGTGCATTTATTGAGGAAATGTATGTAAAATTTATAAATAAAGATCCATCTCTATCTGAAAGTTGGATTGAATATTTCTCAGGTGTAGATGAGGATATGAAGATATTAGTCGATGAGATAAATGGACCGTCGTGGAAACCTTTCTCAAAAAAAATTAATATACAAGATGTTGAGAAAACAGCTAAAGAAAATGAAAAAAACAAAGATAATTCTAGCAAGTTTAATTTTCAAGTAATTGCAAATTCAAATAAAAATTCAATAAGTGCCGTAGCCTTGATAAGAGCTTATCGCTTAAGGGGACATCTATTATCAAAACTAGATCCTTTAGAATTGATGAAGTCAGAATATTTAGACGAATTACATCCTGAGTACTATGGTTTTAAAAAAGAAGATTATGACAAAGAAATTTTTCTAAACGGAATAATAAATAAAAAAAGTGCAAATATTAGAGAAATACTGAAGTTTTTAAAAAAAACTTATTGTGGTCCCATAGGTTATGAATACATGCATATTTCAAATCCAACTGAGAGAATGTGGTTTAGAGATAGAGTTGAAAAAGACGAGAATGCACTCAAGTTTACAAAAAATGGAAAGCAAGCAATTTTAAATAAATTAATACAAGCAGAGGGATTTGAAAAATTTTTAAACACAAAATATGTTGGTACTAAAAGATTTGGTTTAGATGGTGGAGAAAGTTTAATACCTGCTCTTGAGCAAATTATAAAAATCGGAGGACAATCCAAAATAAAAGAAGTTAAAATAGGAATGTCACATAGAGGAAGACTAAATGTCTTAGCAAACGTTTTACAAAAGTCTTATAAAAGAATTTTTAATGAATTTGCTGGTGAAATGGATGGTTCAGAAGATGGTGCTGGAGATGTCAAATACCATTTAGGAGCCTCATCTGATAGAGAATTTGATGGAAATCCTGTACACGTTAGTTTAACAGATAATCCTTCACATTTAGAGGCAGTTAATCCTGTTGTTCTTGGCCAAACTAGAGCTAAACAATTTTTTCACCAAGACAAACAAAGAAATAAAGTTATACCAATATTAATTCACGGCGATGCTGCATTTGCAGGGCAAGGAATAGTAGCAGAGTGTTTTGCGATGTCCGGACTTCCTGGTCATAACACTGGAGGGACAATCCATATTATTGTTAACAACCAAATTGGTTTTACAACAAGTCCTAGATTTGCGCGATCTTCCCCTTATCCTTCTGACGTAGGTAAAATGGTTGATGCACCAATCATCCATGTTAATGGAGATGATCCTGAGGCAGTTGTTTACGCAACTAGAATAGCAACTGAGTTTAGATTAAAATTTAATAGAGATGTTGTAATTGATTTAATATGTTACAGAAGATTTGGACATAATGAGGGAGATGAGCCATCTTTCACCCAACCACTTATGTACAAAAAAATTAGATCTCATCCATCTACAATTAAAATTTATGGTGAAAAGCTCGTAAATGAAGGACTTTTTACGAAACAAGATTTAGATCAACAAATTATTGATTTTAAAAATTTATTAGATGATCAATTTAAAAATGCGAAAGATTATAAACCTAAAATTAGGTGGTTTGAGGGAACTTGGTCGAGATATAAACCTGAAAGAGGTAAAGATAAAAGAGGTGTAACTGGATCAGATTTGAAAATTTTAAATAATATTTCTGACAGAATACATGTTTTTCCAACCGATAAAAATATTCATAAAACCATAACAAAAATTATGGAAAATAGAAAAAAAACTATTAATGAAGGCTCAGGAATTGATTGGGCAACAGCTGAGTCTTTAGCATTTGGTTCATTATTAGTTGAAGGTTATCCAGTAAGGTTAGTAGGTCAGGACTCCGGTAGAGGTACTTTTAGTCAAAGACATTCAGTTTTAAGAAATCAAATTGATAATTCTAGGTATATACCTTTAAACAATATATCTAGTAACCAAAAAAATTTTGAGATTGTAGATAGTTTTTTATCTGAACTTGCAGTTTTAGGATTTGAATATGGATACAGTTTAGTAGAACCGAATACACTGACTATTTGGGAAGCTCAATTCGGTGATTTTGCAAATGGTGCTCAAGTAATCATTGATCAATTTATATCATCTGGTGAAAGAAAGTGGAAACGAGCATCAGGACTAGTTATGTTATTACCTCACGGTTATGAAGGACAAGGTCCAGAACACTCCTCTGCAAGGTTAGAGAGATTTTTACAATTATGTGCAAATGATAATTTACAAGTTATGAATTGCACAACACCTGCAAATTATTTTCATGCTTTAAGAAGACAGATGCACCGTGATTTTAGAAAACCTTTAGTCATAATGACGCCTAAGTCACTTTTAAGAAATAAATATTGTGTATCAAATTTGGAAGATTTTAGTAAACAAAATTCTTTCCATAGAGTGCTATGGGATCATGCTAGAGATATTAAGCAAAAAGGGTTTATTAAGTTAAAAGACGACAAAAAAATCAGAAAAGTGATATTGTGCTCTGGAAAAATTTACTTTGATCTTCTTGCGGCAAGAGAGAAATTAAAAACCAATGATGTGATTTTGTATAGAATTGAACAACTATATCCCTTCCCTGCAAAAAGTTTGGTTAAAGAGCTAAAACCATTTGCAAAAAATGCAAAGTTTTATTGGTGCCAAGAGGAGCCTAAAAATATGGGTGCTTGGTTTGCTGTTAGAGATTATATACAATGGACATTAGAGACTATTAAGGCTAAAAACAGTGCAATTTCTTACATTGGAAGAAGTCCAGATGCTACACCTGCTACAGGTTATGCAAGAAGACATAATTCTGAACAACAAGAAATTATAAATAAAGTATTTGAATAAATGAGTGAAAAAATATTAGTTCCAGTTTTGGGAGAAAGTATTACAGAGGCTACGGTCACGAAATGGTTAAAGAAAAAGGGTGATAACGTAGTTGCTGATGAAGCTGTAGTAGAATTGGAAACTGACAAAGTAAACTTAGAAGTTCCTGCACCTGCAAGTGGCGTTATATCAGAGATCAACTCAAAAGATGGTGATACAGTTGAAGTTGGAACTGTATTAGGAATGATTTCAGAAGGCAGTGTTCTTAAAGAAGAAAAGGAAGCTGAGCCGGTTAAAGGAAACGTTGAAAAAAATAATGTAATAAATTTAGAAATCGAAAAGAAAAAAGATACAAAAAAAACTCAAGAACCTTTATTGCTTGATGAAGAACCATTGGTATTAACTGATGAAGTTGAAGAAACCAAGCCTATTAAACAAAATAAAACACTTTCTCCTGCTGTAAGAAAAATGGTTGTTGAAAATAAAATTAATTTAGATGAAGTAAAAGGGACAGGTAAAGATGGAAGAATTTTAAAAGGTGATTTAATAAGTTTAATGGGAGCTAATCCTCAACCTAATGAAAGAAAAATTCAATATGGTGAAGAAGAACGAATCAAAATGTCAAGACTAAGACAAACGATTGCTAAACGTTTAAAAGAGGCTCAAAACAATGCTGCTATGCTCACAACATTTAATGAGGTTGATATGTCAAATATAATTTCAATGAGAAAAGATAACCAGGAAGATTTCCAAAATAGTTATGGAATTAAACTTGGCTTCATGTCCTTTTTTGTGAAAGCTTGTATAGTAGGATTAAAATTATTTCCTGCAATAAATGCTGAAGTTGAAAATGATGAAATGGTTTACAAAAATTATTATAATGTGAGCTTTGCAGTAGGAACTGAAAAAGGATTAGTAGTTCCAGTATTAAAAAATGCTGATGAAATGTCTTTTGCAGATATTGAAAAAAACATAAAAGATCTGTCAGACAAAGCAAAAAATGGTAGTCTTACTATAGAGGATCTTCAAGGGGGAACATTTACAATTAGCAATGGAGGTGTGTATGGATCAATGTTATCTACTCCTATTTTAAACCCTCCACAATCAGCAGTTCTTGGAATGCATAATATCGTTGAAAGACCTGTTGTTGTTGATGGTGAGATAAAGGCTAGACCTGTAATGTTTTTAGCATTGTCTTATGATCATAGAATAATTGATGGGAAAGAATCTGTAAGTTTTTTAAAAACTGTTAAAGAAAACTTAGAAGATCCAAGAAGGTTATTTTTAAATTTATAATATGTCAGAAAAATTTGATGTTACGGTAATTGGTGGTGGTCCTGGTGGATATGTTTGTGCAATTAGATTGTCTCAACTTGGACTTAAAACAGCATGCATAGAGTCTAGAGGATCTTTAGGGGGGACATGTTTAAATATTGGATGCATCCCGTCAAAAAGTTTACTTAATTTATCTGAAAAATTTCATAGTGCTAAAAATTTTGAAAAAATTGGAATTGAGACTGGAGAAATAAAACTCAATTTAGATAAAATGATGAAAAATAAAGACAAAGCCGTAACAGTTTTGACCAAAGGAGTTGAATTTTTATTCAAAAAAAACAAAGTCACTTATTTTAAAGGCAAAGGTTCGTTTGAGAACGAAAAATCAATAAAAATTGAAGGCTCTGAAGGCACTAAAATAATTCAAACTGATAAAACAATAATCAGTACAGGATCAGAGCCAGTTTCATTGCCTGGAGTAGATTTTGATGAAGAGAGAATTCTATCTTCAACTGGAGCCCTATCTATTTCTAAACTCCCCAACAAAATGATTGTTGTTGGAGGAGGTTATATAGGATTGGAAATGGGATCAGTTTGGTCAAGACTTGGCACTGAAGTCACAGTCGTTGAATTTTTAGATCATATCACGCCTGGAATGGATCGAGATATTTCAAATGAATTTATGAAAATATTAAAGAAGCAAGGTATAAAATTCAACCTTAATACTAAAGTTGATAAAATAACTAAAAACTCTAACGGTGTGACGGTTGAGACTTCACAAAATGATGGCCAAAAAGTTAAACATGATGTTGATGTTGTTTTAATTTCTGTAGGAAGAAGACCTTATACTAAAAACTTAAATTTAGATAAAGTTGGTGTAAAGTTAGATGAAAAAGGAAGAGTTAAAGTAAATAAAAATTTTGAAACGAATGTTAAAAATATTTATGCAATAGGTGATGTTATTGATGGCCCAATGTTAGCCCATAAAGCTGAAGAGGAAGGAATTGCTGTTGCAGAATTAATAGCAGGTCAATCAGGTCATGTTAATTATGATATTATTCCTGGAGTTGTTTATACATCTCCCGAAGTCGCTTATGTTGGCAAAAGCGAAGAGCAATTAAAAAAAGAAAACATAGGGTACAAAATTGGTAAATTTCCTTTTATGGCAAATTCAAGAGCCAAAGCAATTGATGAGCCAGAGGGTTTTGTAAAAATTTTGGCTGACCAATCAACTGATAAAGTGCTTGGTGTACATATTATTGGTCCTCATGCAGGAGAAATGATAGCTGAGATGGCTGTCGCAATGGAATTTGGAGCTAGTTCCGAAGATATTGCAAGAACATGTCACGCACACCCAACATTTTCTGAAGCTATAAAAGAAGCAGCATTATCAGTAGATAAAAGACAAATTCACTCTTAATAATTATTTTTCTACATTCAATAAAGCAAATCTTTTAAATTTTTCTTCAAGTTTTATTTTATTATTATTTGCAAAGTCTTTTATTGCTTTTTCAACACTTTCAATTTTTGTAATACCTGCAAAATCATCACAAACAATTCTAGAATTATTTTTCATGTTGTCATAAAGTTTCTGTAAATCACTTAAAACTGTATCGTAACTATGGCCTCCATCTAAAAATACGAAATCAATTTCATTTAAAGGAACTTTTTCTAAAGTCACCCTTGTGTCTCCTTCTATTAGCTCAATATTTTGTGAAAATTTCTTTAAAAAATTTTGAACAGATATCTTTGAATTTAAATTTTCTTTTTTTATGAAATTATAATAGATAGTTTTAAGTGGATTCGAAAACTTTTGATTTTCAAGAAATTTAGGTTCGATCTCATCTACACTTGATGTTTTAGTAGATCCAAATAAATCTAATCCGTAATATCTAAAATCACTACCAAAATTTGTCTTTAATAATTCACATATATTTCTTGATGTAACACCACAAAAAACACCGATTTCTAATACATTTTTTGGCTTGTATTCCTCAACTAAACTCAAAAAATTATCCCCATAAGGTTTTTTTAAACCTGATTTTCTCCAGTAATAATTATATTTCATTTGATCTATTTATATATTTTTAAGATATAAAAAAACTAAAATTAAATATTTATGAAATATCCAGTTTTGTTGCCAAATATATTTGATTATCCTTTTACCTATGAAAGTAATATTAAATTAAAAGCAGGAGATTATGTAAAAGTTCCATTTGGTAAAAAAAATACTATTGGTGTAATTTGGGATTTTTTTGAAGAAAAGAATAATAAGGAATTTAAATTAAAATCTATAATTGAAAAAATAGAAATTGAACCACTTAGTAAAAAGACAATGAATTTTCTAAAGTGGTTTTCTAATTACAATCTTGTACCCCTAGGAATGTGTTTAAAACTACATTTGATTAATGACGAAAATTTAAAAATAAAAAATGACAGCGATCTATTAAAATATGATCTATCAAGCAAAAAAGAAAGTTATCAACTTTCTGAAGAGCAAGATAAGGCTTATAAAGAGTTATCTAAAAATGATAGCAGTTTTAGAGTTCATTTACTGCAAGGTACAACCGGTTCAGGAAAAACAATAGTTTATTTTAAAGCTATTGAAAAAATTATAAATATAGGATTGCAAGCTCTAATTTTATTACCAGAAATAGGACTAACAAATGAATTTGAAAAAAAATTTAAATCTTATTTTGGATTTGAAGCTGCAGTTTGGCATTCAAAAGTCAGCCCAAAAAAAAGAAAAATTATATGGAATGGATTATCAGCAGGAAAAATTAAAGTAGTACTTGGAGCAAGATCATCCTTATTTCTGCCATTCAAAAAATTAGGTTTGATAACTGTAGATGAAGAGCACGATCAATCTTATAAACAAGATGAAGGAATTATCTATAATGCTAGAGATATGGCAATATCAAGAGCTAAACACGAAAATATTCCAATAAATTTAGTAACTGCAGTTCCATCAATCGAAACATATGAAAATATTAAAATTAAAAAATATAATTACTCAAGATTGCTTAATCGATATAAGGGTGCAAATTTACCTAAACACCATGTTATCGATCTTTATCAAAATCAACTAGCGACCAAAAGTTCTATATCTCTCAAAACTCTTGAAAAAGTAAAAGAACATTTAAATAAAAAAGATCAAGTTCTCTTTTTCATAAATAGAAGAGGTTTTGCACCCTATGTTTTATGTAAAAAATGTTTAAATGTTTTTACATGCCCAAGGTGTTCTATAAATTTAGTATTTCACAAAAATAAAAAAATTCTTTTGTGTCATTACTGTGGATATAATTCAAAATTAAATAGAGATTGTAAAAAAGGAAATGTTTGTGAGTTTGTATTTAGTGGACCTGGGGTAGAAAAAATTGCAGAGGAAGTTAAAAACCTTTTTCCTAATAAAAAAACAATAATTTTTTCTAGCGACACAATGAATAAAGCATCTGGCAAAGATAAATTGAATAAAATTATATCTGGTGAAATAGATATTCTTGTAGGCACTCAGTTAATATCAAAAGGATTTCACTTTCCAAAATTGAATTGTATTGTTGTATTAGACATTGATTTAACTTCTCAAGGACACGATCTTAGGAGCACTGAAAAAAATTTACAACTTTACCATCAGTTATCGGGAAGAGCAGGTAGAACCGGAAAACCAGCTAATATTTATTTCCAAACATACAACTTAAAACCAGAAGTTATAAATCAAATTACAAATGAAGATCCTTTTAAATTTTTAGAAAATGAATTAATTTTAAGAAAGAGGAATAATTTACCACCCTACGAAAGATTTATTGCTTTAATTTTATCTTCATCAAATGAAAAAAAACTTGATATAGATGCTTTAAAACTTAAAAATATTTTATCAAAATCTATAGATGCAAAAATTTTAGGACCAGTAAACGCTCCAATATATAGAATTAATCAAAAATTCAGAAATAGACTATTAATAAGGACAAAAAAAACATCTAGTGTTCAGAAAAAATTGAAAGATGTATTGAAAGATTTTCAACTCTCCAAAGGAATGAAACTTTCAGTTGATGTTGACCCTATCAGCTTCAATTAGCCCATTAAATCTTACCATTTTTCACAATCTGAGCCTTGAAGACTGATAATTCGTATGTTATCTAAGCGAAATTTTAAACATCTTCACAATTGAGAGTATAAATTGAGCGAAAATAAAATATCAATAACTTCTAACAACAGTTATGCTCAAGCATTATTTGAGCTGGCTAACGAAGATAAATCTCTGGTAAAAATAGAGGAACAAGTCGTTGCAATAAGTAAGCTCATAAATGAAAGTGAAGAATTTAGATATTTAATCAAAAACCCCACGACAAGCATTAAGGATTTAACTAGAGTTATTGAAACAATTTCTGAAAAAAATAATTTTGATAATCTTTTAAAAAGATTTCTAGTTTTTTTAATTCAAAAAAGAAGATTTTTTTATTTAGAAAAAGTTTTAAGTGACTTTATAGAGGTATGTTCGAAAGCTAGAGGTGAAATAAAAGCTGAGCTTTTTTCAGCTAAAGAACTTAATGAAACAGATATTTCTAAAATTAAAGAAGAGCTATCTCAAAACTTTGGAGCAAAGATACAGTTAAATTATAAATTTGACCCAAGTTTAATTGGTGGCTTGGTATTAAAAGTGGGAAGTACAATGGTAGATAATTCTATTAAAAATAAACTGCAACAAATTCAAAAACAAATGATAGAGGCATAAATGGAAATAAATCCTTCAGAAGTAACAAAAATATTAAAAGAACAGATAAAAAAACTTGGCGATAGAGCTGAGGTTTCAGAGGTCGGACAAGTATTATCTGTTGGAGATGGAATTGCAAGAATTTATGGCTTGGATAATGTTCAAGCAGGAGAAATGGTTGAGTTTTCTGATGGCTCTAAAGGAATGGCATTAAACTTAGAGAGTGACAACGTTGGTGTTGTTATATTTGGCGATGATAGAGAAATTAAAGAGGGTGATACTGTAAAAAGAACTGGTGCGATTGTTGATGTACCAGTTGGAAAACAACTTTTAGGAAGAGTTGTTGATGGATTAGGAAATCCAATTGATGGAAAAGGAGCTTTAGATAAAAGTTTAGAAAGAAAAAGAGTTGAAGTTAAAGCTCCAGGAATTATTCCACGACAATCAGTTGGAGAACCAATGCAAACAGGTTTAAAAGCAATTGATAGCTTAATTCCTGTTGGAAGAGGGCAAAGAGAACTTATAATTGGAGATCGTCAAACTGGTAAAACCGCAGTAGCTATCGATACAATTATCAATCAAAAGAAAATTAATGAGTCAGACGACGAAAGTAAAAAACTTTATTGTATATATGTTGCAATTGGACAAAAAAGATCAACTGTTGCTCAGATTGTAAAAACTTTAGAGGACGCTGGTGCAATGGAATATACGACTATAGTTTCCGCAACAGCCTCAGACTCTGCGCCTCTTCAGTTTTTAGCTCCTTACACAGGATGTACTATGGGAGAATATTTTAGAGATAATGGAATGCATGCTTTAATTATTTACGATGATTTATCTAAGCAAGCAGTCGCATATAGACAAATGTCATTATTATTAAGAAGACCACCGGGGCGTGAAGCATACCCAGGAGATGTGTTTTATTTACATAGTAGATTATTAGAAAGAGCTGCTAAATTAAGTGATGAAAATGGCGGAGGTTCTTTAACTGCGCTACCAATTATTGAAACACAAGCAGGCGATGTCTCTGCATACATTCCAACAAATGTAATATCTATTACAGACGGGCAAATATTTTTAGAAACTGAACTATTCAATCAAGGAATTAGACCAGCAGTAAACGTTGGATTATCCGTATCTAGAGTTGGATCAGCTGCACAAACTAAAGCTATGAAATCTGTGGCTGGATCAATTAAATTAGAATTAGCTCAATACAGAGAAATGGCAGCTTTTGCTCAATTTGGATCTGATTTAGATGCATCTACACAAAAACTTTTAAATAGAGGTTCGAAGTTAACTGAACTTTTAAAACAAGGACAGTATTCTCCCATGACAGTTGCAGAACAAGTTATATCAATTTTCTGTGGTGTAAAAGGTTATTTGGATGATATTGAACTTAAAGATGTAGCAGACTTTGAAAATAAAGTTCTACAAAAGTGTAAATCTGATAAGCCTGAGATTATGGAGTCTATTGCCAAAACTGGGAAGATTGAGGAAGACATTGAAAAACAATTAGTAGAATTAATTAAAGGAATTAAATAATCATAAATGCCAAGTTTAGACGATCTTAGAAAAAGAATTACGAGTGTTAAATCAACTCAGAAAATAACAAAAGCTATGAAAATGGTGGCTGCAGCCAAGTTAAGAAAAGCTCAAGAGAATGCTGAAAAAGGCAGACCTTATTCTGAAAAAATGAATAATGTAATTTTAAATCTTTCAAAAAGTATAACAGATAAAGAAAATGCCCCCAAATTACTGGTTGGGACAGGTGAAGAGAAAGTTCATTTATGTATTGTACTCACTGCTGATAGAGGTTTATGCGGAGGTTTTAATACTAACATTATTAAAAAAGCAAAAAGTTATTTCGAAAAAATAATATCTGAAAATAAAACTTTAAAGATTATTACTGTTGGATCTAAAGGATATGATCAACTTAAAAGACAGTATAAAAGTTATATTGTAGAGAATATTTCTTTCAAAGAGTCAAAAAATATAAATTACTTTGATGCAGATAAAGTAGGAAAAATTATAATTGAAAAATTTGAAAAAAATGAATTTGATGTTTGTGCAATATTTTACAATAAATTTAAAAATGTAATTACACAAATTCCACAAGAACAACAAATAGTTCCACTTAATGAAGATAAAGATGATAAAGATGACTCTGGTAATGATAATGACTATGAGTTTGAACCAGATGAAGATGAGATTTTAAGTAATTTATTGCCGAAAAATATTTCAACGCAAATATTTAAAGCAATGTTAGAGAATTCTGCCAGTGAGCAAGGTTCGAGGATGACAGCAATGGATAATGCAACCAGAAACGCAGGCGAATTGGTTGATAGGCTTACAATTGAGTATAATAGAAGCCGTCAAGCAGCAATAACAAAAGAGTTAATTGAAATTATATCAGGAGCAGAAAGTTTATAATTATGAGCAAAAAAGGAAACATAACACAAGTAATTGGTGCAGTCGTTGACGTAAAATTTGACGGAGAACTGCCAGAAATATTAACAGCCTTAGAGTGTGATAATGGAGGTAATAGATTAGTTTTAGAAGTTGCGCAACACCTTGGAGAGTCAAGTGTTAGAACCATTGCTATGGATAGTACAGAGGGACTCAAAAGGGGTGATGAAGTAAAAGATACAGGCGCTCCAATTCAAGTTCCAGTAGGTCCAGAAACATTAGGACGAATTGTAAACGTAATAGGTGAACCAATAGATGAGAAAGGACAAATTTCTACTAAAGAAAATTGGCCTATACACAGACAAGCTCCTTCTTTTAATGATCAGTCTACAGAAACAGAAATTTTAGTAACTGGAATAAAGGTAATCGACTTATTAGCACCTTATGCCAAAGGTGGAAAAATTGGATTGTTCGGTGGAGCAGGAGTTGGAAAAACTGTAATTATAATGGAACTTATAAATAATATAGCTAAGGCCCATGGTGGATTTTCAGTATTCGCTGGAGTGGGAGAGAGAACTAGAGAAGGGAACGATTTATATCACGAAATGATCGAGTCCGGAGTGATCAAGCCAGAAGGAACTGGGTCTAAAGCAGCATTAGTTTATGGACAAATGAATGAACCTCCAGGAGCTAGAGCTAGAGTAGCTTTAACTGGTCTTACTGTGGCAGAGTATTTCAGGGATCAAGAGGGTCAAGATGTTTTGTTCTTTGTTGATAACATTTTTAGATTTACTCAGGCAGGTTCAGAAGTATCAGCTCTTCTGGGAAGAATCCCTTCTGCGGTTGGTTATCAGCCTACTCTTGCAACAGATATGGGAAACCTGCAAGAAAGAATTACAACAACTAATAAAGGATCAATTACATCTGTTCAGGCAATTTATGTACCTGCAGATGATTTAACAGATCCAGCTCCAGCAACTTCTTTTTCACACTTAGATGCAACGACTGTACTTTCAAGACAAATTGCTGAATTAGGTATTTACCCAGCAGTTGACCCTTTGGATTCTACTTCTAGAATTTTAGATCCAAGAGTTGTTGGTGATGAACACTATCGAGTAGCAAGATCTGTTCAGAAAATTTTACAAACATACAAATCTTTGCAAGATATTATTGCAATTCTAGGAATGGATGAGCTATCAGAGGATGATAAACTTACTGTTGCTAGAGCTAGAAAAATTCAAAGATTTTTATCACAACCTTTCTTTGTGGCTGAGGTATTTACAGGATCTCCAGGTAAACTAGTAGATTTAGAGTCAACAATTAAAGGATTTGACGCAATATGCAAAGGAGAGTATGACCATTTGCCTGAAGCTGCTTTTTATATGGTTGGCACAATAGAAGAAGCAATAGAAAAAGCTGAAAAAATGGCAAAAGATGCAGCTGCTTAATGAGTAATCTCTTTAATATAGATATTGTAAATCCAGAACAATCTTTTCTTTCTAAAGATAATGTATTTGAAGTTGTAATTCCCGCTGTAGAAGGAGAGATTGGTATTCTTAAAGACCATATTCCAATTATCTCTTTTTTAAAACCAGGTATAATTAGAGTATTCTCTGAGTCTGAGGAACAAAGTTTCTATGTTGAAGATGGTATTGTCGAATTTAAAGATAATACGTTATCTGTATTAACTAGCTCAATTTTTGATTTAAAAGATGCTGATAAAAATTTTGTATCTGAGTCGATAAGCAGCGCTGAAGCAGAATTATCAAAAGATAATATCGATGATCAAAAAAGATTTCTTTTAAATCACAAAGTCGAAGTTCTAAAATCTATAAGTATTAATTAACTACTTTTTCTAGTTCTTTTTGAATTTCTTGGTAAACATGAAGTTTAAAATCTACAACTTTAGTTGTTAAATCTTTAATATCTATCCATTTCCAATCTAAAAATTCAGGATGTTTAGTTTTAATGTTAATTTCATTTTCCTCTCCATTAAACTTTACAATGAACCACTTTTGCTTTTGGCCTTTATATTTTCCCTTCCAAATAATTCCTAAGAGGCGATCAGGAAGATCATAAGTTGTGTATTTGCTTATTTCTTTAACTAGTTCTACTGACTTTATGCTTGTTTCTTCTTTAAGTTCCCTCAACGCTGCATCAAAATAATTTTCACCTTCATCTATACCGCCTTGAGGCATCTGCCAAAAATCAGCAGGATTATCAATTCTTTTTGCTACAAATATCTTATTCTCTTTATTTAAGACTGCGATACCAACACCATTTCTTAATGGAAGTTTTTGAAATTTTTCTTTCATTCTTAACCATTTAATAATTTAAGAGCAAATTCCAACTGGTTATCAGTATCTGTATTAATTCTAAATTCATCTGAACCTTCAGCAATAACTATATCTGGATTTACACCTACTCTTGAAATTGATTTACCTGATGGGAGATAATATTTAGAAACAGTAAGTCTTATGGCACCTTCATTTTCTAAAGGAATAATTGACTGAACTGACCCTTTTCCATATGTACTCTCTCCTACTAATATTGCTCTTTTATGATCTTGTAGTGCTCCTGCAACAATTTCAGATGCTGATGCAGACCCATAATTAATCAAAATAACCATTGTTTCTCCATCAATAATATCTCCTTTTTTTGCAAACCATTTTCTATTTTCATACTTTCTTTTACTTTTTGTTGAAACTATTTCTCCATTTTCTAAAAAATAATCTGAAATCTTTATTGCTTGAGATAACAATCCACCAGGATTATTTCTTAAATCTAATATGTAATTTTTAATTTTCTTATTTTTCTTAAATTCTTTAATTTTATTTTTTATTTGTTTACTACTATTTTCATTGAATGATGTTAATCTTATATAAGCTGTCTGATCATCTTTTATTTCAGACTTTACAGATGCAACTTGTATAATTTCTCTTGTAATTGTAAATATAAGTGCTTTTCTTTCTCCCCTTCTTCTAACAGTAATTTCGATATCAGATCCAACTGGGCCTCTCATTAATTCTACAGCTTCAGAAAGAGTTTTTCCTTGAACTTGAACATCATCAATTTTAACAATATAATCTCCAGCTTTAACGCCAACCTCCTCAGCTGGTGAGTTATCAATTGGAGAAATTACTTTTACGACACCAGCCTCCATACTGACTTCAATGCCCAATCCTCCAAATTCTCCGCTAGTCTCAGTTTGCATATTTTTAAACGAGTCCGGAGACATATATGCTGAATAGGGATCCAAAGATTGCAAAACACCGTTTATAGCAGCATCCATTGCTTCACTCTGATTTACTTCATCAACATATTCTTTATTAATTTTATCTAAGACTTCGCTGAATAAATCGATTTTTTTGTAAATATCGTTTTCATTACTAAAAATTGGGTATGTAAATATAAAAAAAAATAAAGAAGCTATTAAGTTTATTTTTTTCATATGATCAGTTTTTCTTTAGGAATTAATTCCGACCACATTTTTTCTAACTCGTAAAATTTTCTTTTTTCAGGATTAAAAATATGAACTATTAAGTCTATTCCATCTACAAGCTTCCAATCATTGCTATCTTTTCCTTCAATCTTGCAATTATTCACACCATTAATTTTTAATTTTTCAAAAACTTGTTCAGATAATGCTTGAATATGTCTTGATGATGTACCACTAGCTATAATCATGAAGTCCGCAACTGATGATTTTCCTTCGAGATCTATTGAAACTATGTCTAAGGCTTTATTAATATCAAGCGTTTTGATTATTTCATCTTTAAGAGCTGATATTTTTTCCATTAATTAAATAAAGAGTATCAAATTTTTCTTAATTGAGAAGATGAAATATTGACTTTATTAAACTTTATAAATTCAACTGCTTTTTTATTATATTTCTTAAATGATTTAGATCTAAAAGCCTTTGATTTGTATCCATTTCTATCAAATACCAATATTTTGCACATTTTAGTTATTGAATTGTACCCTTTCCATTTATGAAAATTTATTAGGTTATCGGCCCCCATTAAAAAAAATATTTCTGAATGTTTAAATTTTTTTTTTAAATATTTAATTAAATCTACTGTACGATTAGATTTTATTATTTCTTCAAAACATTTAACTTTTATAAATTTATTATTTTTATTAATTTTTTTTGCAAAAGCTGTTCTTTTATATAGATCATTTGGATTATTTTTTTTAAATGGATTTTGTTTTGTTATAGCCCATATAACTTGGCTCAAATTATAATTTTTTTTTGCCAATTTAGAAATTCTTACATGACCAACATGCGCTGGATCAAACGATCCACCGAGTACACCAATCTTTTTATTTTCTAATTTGCCCTGTACCATAAACTTCATATTTATAACTTACTAACTGATTTAGACCGACAGGACCTCTTGGTGGCAAGGTGTTTGTTGAAATTCCAACCTCTCCACCAAAACCAAATTCTCCTCCGTCTGCAAATTGTGTTGATGAATTTTGAATAGCAATAGAGCTTTTTACATTCTTAATAAAGAATTTTGCTGTATTTTTGTTTTTGGTTACTATTGCATCTGTATGCATAGTTCCATATTTGTTGATATGAGCAACTGCTTCTTTGACATTATTCACTAATTTAACTGAAATAATCGGTGAAAGATGTTCTTTTGACCAAGTATTATTATTTGCAGGATATGTTTTGCCTTTAAATAATTTACTTATTTTTTTATCAGCTAAAATTTTACAACCGCTTTTAGCTAGTGAATTTAAAATTAAATTCACTGATTTCGATTTACTTTTATGTATTAAGAGAGTTTCAGTTGCACCACATATACTAGTATTTCTCAACTTAGCATTTAATACTATTTTGTTTGCCATATTATCTTCTGCCTCTTTATCAATATATGTATGACAAATTCCTTCCAAATGACCAATAACTGGAACCTTTGAAAGTTGTTTAACTTTTTTTACTAAATTTTTTCCGCCTCGTGGTATTACAACATCAATGGAGTTTTCCATTTTTGATAATAAATAATCGACGAGTTTTCTGCTCTTGTTATTTATAAACTGGACATAATTTTCGTTTACTTTATTTTTTTTTAGAGCTTTCCTAAATAAATTTACTAAAATTTTATTACTATTGTAGGCTTCGGAACCACCTCTTAATATAACAGCATTTCCAGATTTAAAACATAGTGCTGATACATCCGAAGTAACATTGGGTCTACTTTCAAATATTACACCTATAACTCCTATTGGTATTGTAACTCTTCTAATTTCAAGTCCATTTGGCCTTTTCCATTTGGAAGTTACTTGATCTATAGGATCTTTAAAAGAAGTAATAGTTTTAACAGAGTCAATTATACTTTTTAATTTATTATTACTAAGAGTGAGTCTTTGAATTAAGTTTTCTTTTAATTTTTTTCCTCTTGCATAAAAAATATCTTTCTTATTTTCGCCAATAATTTTATTCTTATTAATCTCAATTAATTTTACAAAATCTTTTAAAACTTTATTCTTTTTTTTTGGACTAATACTTGAATTCAAAGCTTTTCTAGAATTTAATCCAATTTTTTTAAGTAGTTTACTCATTAAATCTTAACCATATCATCTTTATGTATAACTTCAGACTTTGTAACATAACCTAAAAGATTACTAATTTTGTTAGAATGTTCTCCTTTTATTTTGGATATCTCATCAGATGTAAAACTGCTCAACCCTCTAGCAAATTCTTTGTTATTTTTATCTAAAATTCTAACATGATCACCTTTAACAAATTTTCCTGAAACTTTTCTAATACCTGCAGCTAATAAACTTTTTCCATTTTTTAAAGCATTTAAAGCACCATCATCTATAATAATTTCTCCTTTTGGAGATATAGAGCTAATTATCCATTTTTTTCTTGCATCTAATTTAGATACTTTTGGCAAAAACCATGTCCCAGAATTATGTTCTAGTATATTTTTAATTGGTCTTTTAATTAAACCATTTGCAATTGCCATATAGCAACCCGAGACTTGACATACTTTTGCAGCATCAATTTTTGTTTTCATTCCACCAGTACCATACTCACTTGTGCTTTTACTTGAAAAATTTTCAATTTTAGAATCAATATTTTTTATTTCTTTAATAAATTTAGCATTTTTATGAATTTTTGGGTTTTTAGAATACAATCCATCAACATCAGACAATAATATTAAGCAATCTGCGCCTGATATTTGTGCAACTCTTGATGCTAATCTGTCATTATCTCCGTATTTAATTTCAGAAGTTGCAATACTATCATTTTCATTAACAACAGGTACAAAATTAAGCTCAAATAAGTTTTCGAAAGTTCTTTTAGCATTTATAGCTCTTCTTCTTTGTTCAGTATCTTCTAAAGTAATTAGAATTTGAGAAATATTTATTTTATTTGAGCTAAATGTATTTTTAAAAAGATTCATTAACTCTATTTGTCCAATTGATGCAACAGCTTGACTTTTATCAAGCTTTAAAGTTTTTTTATTTAATTGTAATTTTTTACACCCTAAAGCAATTGCTCCAGAACTCACTATAACAACGTTCTTTTTAAGTTTTTGTAACTCTTTAATATCTTTAGCAAATTCCAAAAGCCATTTTTCTCTAATAATTTTATTGTCATTTATTAATAAAGATGAACCTATTTTTATTACTACAGTTTTGGAGTCCTCAAGATACATAGTTTACCAACTTTGACTTTATATCTGATACTGATTTTTTATCCATTGTTGACATTAAAAAGATATTTTTTTTTAATTTATTCTTGAGTTTTTTTATCTTCTCTTTTTTTTCCTCTTCATCAATTAAGTCAGTTTTATTTAAAACTACTATTTCTTTTTTTTTAACTAAATCTTTACTGTATTTTGATAATTCTTTTCTGACTTGATTGTAAGAAATAAATAAATCATCTTCAGTTATATCTATTAAATGCAGCAAAGTTTTGCACCTTTCTATATGTTTTAAAAACTTTATTCCAAGACCAGTTCCGGTATGAGCACCCTCAATTAAGCCTGGTATATCTGCTAAAGTAACTTCTTTATCATCATAACTAGCAACACCAAGATTTGGATTAATTGTAGTAAATTTATAGTTTGCTATTTTTGGATTTGCACTCGTCATTGATGCAAGCAAGCTGGATTTCCCAGCATTGGGCAATCCTATGATACCGATATCAGCAATTGTTTTTAGTTGAAGCCAAATCCAAAATTCCTCTCCTTGACCCCCTTTTGTAAATTTCTTTGGGGCTCTATTGGTTGAGGACTTAAATCTTGTATTTCCAAATCCTCCTTTACCTCCGCTTGCTACTAAAAATTCCTCTTTCTGACTTTTAAAATCATAAATAAGTGTTTTATTATCTTCTTCAAATACTTGTGTTCCTAAAGGTACTTTTAAATATAAATCTTCACCACCTTTCCCAGTTTTGTTTTTTCCACTGCCATCCTTTCCTCTTTCAGCTTTGAAGTGTTGTTGATACCTGTAATCAATCAAAGTATTAAGATTTCTTTCACTAATAAGAATTACAGATCCTCCTTTCCCTCCATCGCCGCCATCAGGGCCACCAAACTCTACAAATTTTTCCCTACGAAAACTTGGAGATCCCGACCCTCCGTTGCCAGCTTTTACATATATCTTAACTTGATCTAGAAATTTCATATAACAACTATGTGAGTGTTGTATCTATTAATTGGGCTTTACAGAAACGTAAGTTCTATCAGATTTTGATTTTTTAAACTCTACTTTACCTTTAACAACTGAAAATATCGAATGGTCTTTACCCATGCCAACATTTTCTCCAGGAAATATTTTAGTTCCCCTTTGTCTTACAATAATGTTGCCAGGCACAACCATCTCGCCACCATATTTTTTCACACCAAGTCTACGACCTGCACTATCTCTTCCGTTTCTTGACGATCCACCTGCTTTTTTCGTTGCCATAAATTACTTTTTATTTAGCTGCTTCCTTAGTTTCAACTGTTTTTTTTGATGGTATTTCTTTTCTTTTTTCTGCTTCAGAAATAACTTTACCATCTTTTGAATAGATTTTACTTATTCTTACCATTGTAAATTTTTGTCTATGACCATTTTTCCTTCTCGAATTTTGCCTTCTCCTTTTTTTAAAAATAAGAACTGTTCTATTTTTTCCATTTTTTATTAATTCAGCTTCAACTTTAGCTCCACTAATTGTCGGCTCTCCTAACTCTAAATTTTTATCATCTCCGTAAGCTAGTATTTCATTAAACTCTATATTTGAATTTTCTTTCGAATCTTCGAGCTTTTCAACTTTGAGAATCTCTCCAGCTTTCACTTTATACTGTTTACCACCTGTTTGAATTACTGCGAATGACATAGTTAGCCCTAATTTTTATAGTCAGCAATATAGTCTGGGTTACATCATAGTCAAGGTTAATAACTTAGAAATTATCCTTTAAATCCCTCAATTTTTTGAAATTTTCTAGATCGTTTGACTTAAGAAAAATGTTACAATTAAGTTCCTCACCAATCGTTGATGGCATACTAGTTTTACCTTGTTTAATTTTTTCTTTAATTTCTTTAATTTTGTTTAGTAATTCATTGTTATTTGAATCTTGTGCTAAACAAAATTCAGAATTCTTTAAAGTATATTCATGTCCACAATAAATTTTTGTATCTTTATCTAAATTTTTTAAAACTTGTAGTGAGTTGTACATTTGTTCATAACTCCCTTCAAAAATTCTTCCACATCCCATAGAGAATAAAGTATCTCCTGTAAAAATTAACTTATTTTTAAAAAAATGAAAACAGATATGACCTATTGTATGGCCAGGGACATGATATATTTTTGCTTCAAAAATATCCTTCTTCCAAATTTCACCATCACTTAAGCAAATATCAATTTGAGGTATTCTATTTTTATCTCCAATATAACCTATTACTTCTGCATTAAATTTTTTTTTTAATTCTTCATTCCCGCCAACATGGTCATGATGATGATGAGTATTTAATATATATTTTAAATTTAGTTTATTTTTCTGTAAATAATTTATAATTGGATCTGCTTCACCAGGATCAACAACACAACAATTTCTATTAGCTTCATTAATTAAAATGTAAGAAAAATTATCTTCCAGACACTTAATAATTTCTACTTTCATTTAACTTTCTATTAAAAATATACCTAAATGAGAGTCAAGATTTTTATAATTTAAATTTGATTTATTTATTTCTGAAATTCGACTTTTTTTTAAAGCGATAGACTTAAATATTTTAATATTCTTACTACTGCAAAAATTATAAAAATCTTTAATTGTGCACATATGTAAATTTGGTGTATTGTACCATTCATGAGGTAAATTCTCTGTTACAGGCATTGTGCCTTTAAACAATAATTGTAGTCTAACTCTCCAGTAACCAAAATTAGGTATAGTAACAATTACTTTTTTTCCTACTTTTAGTAATTCATTAATTACTAATTCAGGATTAAGAAAAGCTTGTAATGTTTGGCTTAAAATAACGTAATCAAAAGACGATTTAGGAAATTGTTTTAAATCGCTTTCAGCATTCCCCTCAATTACAGTTAATCCTTTTGACAAACAATTTTGAACTTTTTCTTTAGAGATTTCTAGTCCACGAATATCTTTAGTTTTGTTTTCTTGTAAAAATTTCATCAAGTCTCCATTGCCACAACCGACATCTAGAACTCTAGTATTTTCCTCAATCAAATTAGATATAATGTTAAATTCTTCTTTCATTTATAACTTTGTAGGTTGAATTAATATAATCGCCAAGTGTCTTTAGGAAACTTGGAACATCGAGCAAAAATGAGTCATGCCCCTTATCAGATTCTATTTCTACAAATCCGACATCTGCACCAATAGAATTTAGTGCTATAACTATTTCTCTATTCTCCGATGTTGGATACAACCAATCTGATGTAAATGATATTACAAAAAATTTTGTTTTAGTTTCTTTGAATGCATCAGATAAGTTTCCTTTGTACTGTTTGGATAAGTCAAAATAATCCATTGCACGAGTTATATATAAATAACTATTAGCATCAAATCTATCAACAAACACAGATCCTTGGTATCTAAGATAACTCTCAATTTGAAAATCTGCCTCAAATCCATATCTTAGGCTATCCCTATCTTGCAATTTTCTTCCAAATTTTTCCTGCAATCCTTTTTCAGAAAGATAAGTAATATGTGCTGCCATTCTTGCTACCGCTAATCCTTTGTCAGGATTTAATTTGTAATTACTATAAAATCCATTTTCCCACTTACTGTCAGCCATAATTGCCTGTCTTCCTAATTCATTAAACGCTATGTTTTGTGCCGAGTGACTAGATGTGCAAGCAATCGGTATTGCAAGTTTTGCTTTATCTGGAAAATTGGCAACAAATTGAAGTACTTGCATTCCACCCATTGAACCACCTACTACAGCAAAAAGTTTTTCAATTTCTAAATATTTAATTAGCTCATATT
Source organism: uncultured Pelagibacteraceae bacterium (assembly GCA_902519255.1). GTDB lineage: Bacteria > Pseudomonadota > Alphaproteobacteria > Pelagibacterales > Pelagibacteraceae > Pelagibacter. Next base: position 175,362 of record CABYIV010000001.1, read on the forward strand.
GAGCGTTAACCATGTCGTTAATAGTTATAATTGGAAAATCAGTTCCTATTTGTTTACCAGTGGACTCATTTATTGTGCTAGGTCCGTAAGATCCCATGCAGCCTCCAATAACGTTTGCACAAATCACAAAAAATTTATTTGTATCAATTGGCTTATTTTCTCCAACAACATAACTCCACCAACCATCTTTATTAGTTATTGGGTTTTTTCCAGAAACATATTGATCTCCAGTCAAAGCATGGAAAACTAATATTGCATTACTTTTTTCACTGTTTAATTCCCCATATGTCTCATATGCTATTGGAAAGTTATTAATTTCCTTACCACAATCCAATTTAAGGGGATCTGATATAATTATTTTTTTTGTATCAATATTCTTATTCATAATAATTGTACTGATTGAATTGTGAGAAAAAAAACATTTTAGCGGTTTTTTTATAGCGCTCGCAATTCAGTATAAATCAGCGCATGCAGCTTTTACTTCAAAGGAATTTATATGTCAAATATTGATCAATTAATTATTGTTTTATCTAGTTAAAAGACTATTTATAGTAAAATATTTACTATGACATTGCCAAGATTTAAAAACATAAAATTACAGAGTTACAAACCAGGAAAATCCTTATTGGCTGGTAATAAAAATATTATTAAGTTATCTGCAAATGAATCTGCTTTAGGTGTCAGTAAAAATGTCGAAAAAATTGTTAAGTCTAAATTTGATTTATCAAAATATCCAGACAGTAAATTTACGGAATTAACACAAAAAATATCAAAGAAGTACGGTTGTGATAAATCCAAGATAATTTGTGGCTCTGGTTCTGACGAAGTAATTCAAATGCTTTGTCAATTGTTCCTTAGAGAAAATGATGAAGTTGTTGTTCCTCAGTACAGTTTCCTCATGTATAGGATATACTCCAAAATCGTTGGGGCAAATGTAAAATTAGCTAAAGAAATTAATTTTAAAGTTTCAGTTAAAGAAATTCTTAAAAAGACATCAAAAAAAACAAAAATTGTTTTTATTGCAAATCCAAATAATCCAACAGGCACTTACTTAACAAAAAACGAGCTATTAGACTTAAGGAGAAGATTAAATAAAAATATTTTATTGGTTGTTGATGATGCATATTTTGAATATATGAAGAATAAAGATTACAAATCTGGAATTGAGTTATTTAAAAACTCTAAAAATGTATTTATTTTAAGAACATTTTCAAAAATCTATGGTCTAGCTTCATTAAGGATAGGCTGGGGATACGGTGATAAATCTATAATTAAAGAATTATATAAAATTAAACCACCTTTTAACGTAAATAAATTTGCTCAAATTTGTGCCGTTGAATCACTTAAAGATGATAAATTTGTTAAAAAGTCAGTAATACATAATCTTAAATGGTGCAAAAAAATTAAAAATGAGATGTTAAAATATAATATTGGTACAAACAAAATATCTGGAAATTTCTTTTTGTTAGATTTCAAAAAAGCAAAATTTACCGCAGACACAACTTTAAAAAAATTACAGAAATATGGAATTATACTAAGAGAAATGAATTCATATGGCATAAAAAATTGTCTAAGACTTACAATTGGCAACACAAAAGAAAACCAAATATTCCTTAAAAGAATGAATACTATTTTTAAAAATGTTTAATAATATTCTTATTATTGGTTGCGGATTAATAGGCTCATCAATATTAAAGGCTTCAATACAAAAAAAAATTTCTAAAAATTTTTTTGTATTTGAAAAGTCTAAAAAATATAGATCTATTATTAAAAAATTTAACAAAAAAATTAAATTTTTAACAAGGTTAGATAAAAATTTAAATAAAATTGATCTTGTGATTTTAAGCACTCCTATGAGTGAATATCCTAAATTTTTTTCGTCATTAAATAAAAATCTCAATCATAATTCAATTATAACTGACGTTGGTTCAACAAAAAAAAATCTAATTTCTTTAAAAAAAAAAAAATTATCAAAAAATCTTGATTGGGTGATGAGTCATCCTATCTCAGGATCCGAAGTTAGTGGGCCCAAATATGGTAATGCTAATTTGTTCAAAAACAAGTGGTGCATAATAATAAAAGATAGAAATGTTCTAAAACAAAAAAAAGTAGGGAGATTTTGGAAATCTTTAGGATCTAAAATAATTATTATGAACCCCGATGATCATGATAAAATTTTTTCAGTTACTAGCCATCTACCTCACTTGATTGCTTACAATTTAATAAAAACTGCTCAGGATTTTCAGAAAAAAAAGAATAAAAATTTGATTAAATTTAGTGCAGGTGGATTAAGAGATTTCTCAAGAATTGCTGCTTCCAACGAAATAATGTGGAGAGACATATTTTTCGAGAATAAAACTAATATGATTGAAGCAATAAATCTTTTTATGAAAAATTTAAAAGATTTTAAGAATAATATAAGTAAGAAAGAAAATTCAAAAATAATAAAAAAATTAATCAATTCGAAAGTAGTAAGAAAACAAATAATTTCTCAAAAACAAGATATTTCTAAACCTGATTTTGGTCGAGAGTAATTCAGATCCTTGTTACTTTCTTTACATCTAATTTCGCCGTTTCTTTAATTAGTTTTATCGCTTTTTTAATTGGCATTATGATCACTTTTTTTTTTGGACCATAAGCGTGGATAAGATCATTTGTATTGATGCATATAGCAACATGTCCTTTCCAAAAAATAATATCACCTTTTTTAAATTTTTTTTTGTATCCCACACCTTTTTTTAATTTAACTTGATCAATCGTGTCTCTTGGAAAAAAATTATTATTAAATTTATAAAATATCTGCAATAGAGCTGAACAATCAATTCCTTTGAATGTTTTTCCACCCCATTTATATTTACAATTTAGAAAACTTTTAAATATCTTTACAAAATCAGAATTTTTTTTTTGGATTGGAAATATGTCTTTTGATCTTAGCCATTTATCTTTCTTATACATAATGAAATTTTGATCCTTTTTTAAAATTTGTATTTTGCTCGTAAATGGTAAAAACTTTTTTGATTTCTTTTTTTTATTACCTAAATAAATTCTAGCTTTTAAAATTCCAACTTTGTGAGTTGGATTGAATTTTTCGTAGCTATCAATTTTTTTTATAAAGCCTGAATATTTGTCATATGAAGTCTTTATTTTAAAATAATTATTTTTTTTACTAATTATTTTAAAACTTTCACCGTAGATAAGTTGAGAGCTAACATTAGAGTTCTTCTTTGGTTCCTCTAATATATCGACAAAAGGCTCTTTTAAAAAAAAACTATTTTGCACCAATTTTAATTTTATTCCTTATAAACCATAAACAAATTAAGGATGGGATGACCATTAAAGTAGTAATTATAAAAAAGGTTCCCCAGTCTCCATTTAGCCAATCAACTAAAGCACCCGATGAAGAAGCAAGTGTCGTTCTTCCTGCAGTTCCAATTGAAGCTAGAAGTGCATACTGTGTAGCGGTATAAGTCCTATCCACTAAAAGAGAGATAAAGGCTACGAAAGCAACAGTTGCAAATGCTGCAGATATATCATCAGCGATAACCGCTAAAGCAAACAACCATTCAGATTTTCCTGACCACGCGAGAGCAGCAAATAATAAATTTGTTGCTGCCATAAATCCACCAGCAATAAACATTGTTTTTATTGTGCCAGCTCTCATAGCAAATATTCCACCTAATAATGTAAACACAACTGTCGTTATCCAGCCTAGAGTTTTAGAGTATATCGCTATCTCACCTTTTGAAAATCCTACCTCTTTATAAAAAACTATGGACATTCTTCCAAGAAAGGCTTCTCCAATTTTAAAGAGAAAGACAAAGCCAAGGATTCCAACTGCAATTGAGAAACCATTTTTTTTGAAGAAACTAATTATTGGACCTCCTATTGTACCAGTAATATAAGCAACAAATTTTGTTATTACATTATTTGATCCAAGTTTTGATTGTATTATTTCGTCTGTTTCTTTTTGTTTGTTTTGCCTATCTGTTGTTATAGGCTCGTGTATAAACATTAAACCTATATTCATCAGGATTACTACAACACCAAGAACTAAAAAAGTAGTTTGCCAGTAATCTTCAATTCCAATGTTTTGAAAAAATTCGGCAGTAAACAATGCAATAACACCACCTAACTTATATCCGGTCCACCATCCAACTACAGCCATAGCAGCACCTGCTGCCATAGATTTTCCTTCATCAGCATTAATTTGTTCGATTCTCAACGCATCAACTGTAATATCTTGTGTAGCCGAAGCAATTGCTATAACTAATCCAACACTAATTAGTAACGCCAAATTTTCTGTAGGGTTAATAAAACTCCAAACAATTAAACTAAATAAAATTATAATTTGCATAAGGACAATCCAGCCTCGTCGATGCCCTAATCTTTTTGTTAAAAATGGAATTTGTATTCTATCAATTATTGGTGCCCACAAATAATTAAAGGCGTACACCCCAAATATTAAACCTGCCCATCCAATAGTTGATCTACTTAAACCTTCTTCTTTTAGCCAAAGGCTTAAACTGCTGGCAATTAAAACCCAAGGAAATCCACTAATTGCACCAAGAAGCAATATTCTTAGCATTCGAATATCCTTGTAAACTAAAATAGATTCTGACCAGGTTTGTTTTTTTTCAAACATTAATATTTTCTCCAAAAAGATGGAATAAATAATACTAGAATTGCAAATAATTCCAACCTTCCAAGTATCATTGCAGCACTGAGAACCCATTTAGAAAAATCAGACAGGCTTGAAAAACTTCCGTTTGGACCAATAATATCACCTAAACCTGGACCAACATTTGAAATTGACGTGGCAGCTGCTGAAATTGCAGTAATAAAATTTAATCCGTCAAGCGATAAAAGCGCAGTCACAACAAAAAATATTAATATATAAAGAAATATAAAAGAAATAATTGAGTCCATAAATTTTTCATCCACATTATTATTTTGATATTTAATTTTGAAAATTCCTCGAGGGTAAATTATTTTTTTCAGCTGGTTTGATATGAATTGATACAAAATTTGAACTCTAAAAATCTTTATTCCGCAAGTTGTAGAGCCTGCACAGCCTCCAATGAACATTAAAATTATGAAGTATACTAGTGGAAATTGACCCCAATTACTAAAATTTTCTGTAGCATACCCTGTTCCAGTTAAAATAGAAATTATATTAAAGCTAACAGATAAAAAACTTATCTCAGTTAAGCTTTTATTTATAACAGATAAATAAAAAAACATTAAAAGAATTGAAATAATAACCAAAATTATAAAAGTTTTTATTTGTGTGTCTTTGAAAAATATTTTCTTATCTCCAGCCAAGTATTTGATGTAACTAATAAAAGGTATACTTCCAAGAATAATAAATATTATTGCATTAATTTCTATTAACGAGCTGTTAAAATAACCTATAGATTCATTATAATTTGCAAAACCTCCAGTCGCTATTGTTGTCATAGCATGCACGATGCTATCAAAAAAACTCATCCCAAATATAAAATAAAAGAAAGCACAAGTTAAAGTTAATAAGGAATATATAGACAATAATCTCAAAGAAACTTCTTTAGTTTTAGGAAAAATTTTTTCAGAAGTATCATTAGATGAAATATTGAAAAGTTGCATACCCCCTATATTCATTAAAGGCATTAAAGTGATTGCCATTACGATAATTCCAATACCACCAAACCACTGTAACATTCCTCTCCAAAGTAATATCGCTTTAGACGTTTCATTTAGATTCGTGATAATTGTAGATCCTGTTGTTGTAATACCAGACATGCTCTCAAAAAACGCATCTGTAAAACTCAAATCCGTACTAGAAAAAATTAAAGGTAAAGAACCAAATATAGCGATACTTAACCACGAAAGTGCTGTGAGTAAAAAAGCTTGAGGTAAACTTATCTTTTTATCGTGATCATAATTAGAAATGAAAAATAAAAATCCAAAAACAATAGTAACAATCATTGATCCGATAAATCCTGCATCAATTTGATCAAATATTAATTGAACCAAAATTGGTACAATCATTGAAAGACCTAAAATAATTTGCAAAACCCCTAATGTAAAAAAGACAGTTTTATAATTGGACATTTTGAATGGACATTATTTTATGGTAAATAAATTTCAACTCTATATGAATTATTAAAAAGGCTGATATTAAGGATATTTAAGTAGTTGTGATAGACAAAACAAATTTTGACAAAACAAACGCCTGGCCATTTGTTGAGGCTAAAAAGCTATTAAGAGAGAGAAAATCGAACATAGAGAAAAAAAATAAAATAGTTTTACAAACTGGTTATGGTCCTAGTGGTCTACCACATATAGGTACATTTGGAGAAGTTGCAAGGACGACAATGATTGTCAACGCTCTTGATCATTTAACAGATATTCCAAAGGAAATTATTACATTTTCTGATGATATGGATGGACTTAGAAAAGTACCTGAAAATGTTCCAAATCAAGAAAAGCTCAAAAATAATCTTCACAAACCTTTAACGGATGTCCCTGATCCATTTGAAAAGTTTAGTAGTTTTGGAGAACATAATAATAATATGTTGAAACAATTTCTTGATAATTTTAAATTTAAATATTCATTTAAAAGTTCTACAGAACTCTACAAGTCTGGTTATTTTAATGACACCCTAAAATTAGTTCTAGAAAATTATGAAAAAATTATGGAAATAATTCTTCCAACTTTAGGTAAAGAAAGACAGAAAACCTATTCCCCCTTTTTACCAATATGCCCAGAAACTGGAAAAGTTCTTGAAATACCTGTTTTAGAAATTGATTCTAAATCTTCTAAAATCATATTTGATAATAATGGATCAAAATTGGAAAAAAGTATTTTAGACGGGAACTGCAAATTGCAATGGAAAGTTGATTGGGCAATGAGATGGTACGCTTTAGATGTTGATTTTGAAATGTATGGAAAGGATTTAATTGAGAGTGCAATTCTTTCAACTAAGATTATTAAAACATTAGGTAAATCTAACCCATCTGGTTTTGCATATGAACTTTTTTTGGACGAAAAAGGTGAAAAAATATCTAAATCAAAAGGTAATGGAGTAACTATAGATGAATGGCTGAATTATGCATCTCCTCAAAGTCTATCTCTTTACATGTATCAAAATCCAAAAAGAGCAAAAAAATTGTACAGAGAAGTTGTTCCAAAAGCTGTTGATGAATATCTAGATTTTATAGAAAAAGGAAAAACTCAAAATGATTTACAGAAGTTAATGAATCCAGTTTGGCATGTACATAATGGATCAATGCCAGAAGAAAATACAATTATGACTTTTTCAATGCTTTTAAATTTAGTTGAAACAAGTAATGCGGACAGCAAACAATTACTTTGGAAATTTGTAAAAAAATACAAGTCAGAAATTAATGAAAATGATCATCCAATTTTTGATAATTTAATTGAATATGCAATAAAATATTTCAATGATGTTATAAAAACAAAAAAAATTTACAAAACTCCAAATGAAAAAGAGAAAGTTGCACTGAAAGCATTAATTAAGTCTTTAGATAATTGTAATGATAAAATGGCTCCTGAAGATATTCAGACAAATATTTTTACCGTAGGAAAAGAAAATGGTTATAAAGAAAATTTAAGAGAATGGTTTAAGCTTATCTATGAGGTTGTATTTGGTGACGAAAATGGACCCAGAATGGGCTTCTTCATTAGTTTTTTTGGAGTAAATGAAACCAAAGAATTGATAAGAAAAAAGGTTGAAAATGTTTAATCTTATAAGACCTTTTATATTTAAATTTAGCCCTGAAGTTGCACACTCGCTAGCAATAAAGGCTTTAAAGTTAAATCAGATACCAGCTATAGATAAAACAACCAGAGTTACTATCCAAACTAAATTTTTAGACAAAACCTTAAATTCTCCTCTAGGTGTTGCTGCTGGATTTGATAAAAATGCAGAAGTTTACAATCCTCTATACAAACTAGGATTTGGTTTTGTTGAGGTAGGTACAATTACACCTAAACCACAAAAAGGAAATCCGAAGCCAAGAGTGTTCAGATTGGAGGAAGATGAGGCTTTAATTAATAGACTTGGATTTAACAATATTGGATCAGAAGAAAGTAAAAAAAATATTGAAAATAATTCACCTAATGGATTACTTGGTATTAATATAGGACCTAATAAAGATACTGAAAACAGAGTTGAAGATTATTTAATTTGTTTCAGAAAATTTCATAATTTAGCAGACTATATTACAATTAATATCTCTTCTCCTAACACAGAAAATTTAAGAAACTTTCACAAAAATGAAGAGTTAGATAATCTTTTAAAATGCATAAATGAAGAAAAGAAAAATTTAAATTCAAATGTGCCAATAGCAGTCAAAGTATCTCCTGATATTGATGAAAAAAGTATTGATGAAATCTCAGAACTTTTTTTAAAATATAATGTTCAAATAGTTATAGTTTCAAATACGACAGATAGAAATAGAGAAAATATATCTAATATAAATAAATTAGAGAAAGGCGGTTTGTCTGGAAAACCACTTGAAAATATCTCTAATGAATTGATTAATAAATTTTTTAAATTAGTTGGAAAAAAAATCTTAATAATTGGAGTTGGAGGCGTTGACTCTGCCGATGGCGTTTTCAATAAAATTGTAAGTGGTGCAACTCTTGTGCAATTGTATACAGGTATGGTTTATAAAGGACCAACTATTGCTTCAAAGATTAATAAAGATCTCGACGAAATTGTAAAAAGAGAAGGTTTTAAAAATATTTCTGAAGCTATTGGAACAAAAAATTAATCTTGACTGGTATACTTTAAGACCATATACATCTTGAAAATTTATGTCAAAAAAATGCGAACTTACTGGTAAAATCCCTCTAAAAGGCCATAATGTTAGTCACGCTAACAATAAAACTAAGAGAAGATTTCTTCCAAATTTAAAGAAAGTAAAATTTAAAAGTGAACTTTTAAAAAAATCTATGAGATTAACAGTTTCAAATGCAGGTGTTAGATCTGTAGATAAAAAAGGTAGCTTTGATAATTTCTTAAAATCTGCAAAATCAAGAGATTTATCGTTAAGATTAAAAAAGCTTAAAAAATCAATAATCGCAAAAACAGCATAATGAATAAAGTTTTCCTTACTCTCTCATTTTTAATGGGATTGGTTGTGCTAGCATCTAATTATTTAGTTCAATTTCCTATAAAATATTACGGTTTAGAGGAAATTTTAACTTACGGTGCTTTTAGTTATCCAATTGCATTTTTAATTACAGATTTAGCCAACAGATCCTTTGGAAAATTAGTAGCTAGAAAAATTGTCTATATAGGCTTCACAATTGGAATTTTGTTTACTTTAATATTTTCAACTAATTTTACTGATCTTATTTCTATAAGAATAGCAATTGGTTCAGGAACAGCTTTTATAATTGCTCAACTTTTAGATGTTCAGATATTTGATCAATTAAGACAAAAAAAGTGGTTTATAGCACCTTTAACATCTTCTTTGATAGGTTCAACTGTTGATACTTTTTTATTTTTCTCAATATCGTTCTATGGAACGGGAATTCCTTGGGTAACTTTATCGTTAGGAGATCTTGCGGTAAAAATATTTGTAGCTCTTGTAATGTTGATACCTTTTAGATTATTACTCGGCACACTAAAAGCAGCATAACTAAATTTTAGGTTCTTGTTGGGTCATGCAATGTATTGCACCAAATCCCCATATCAATTTGCTACAATCAACTGTTTCGATTTTTCTATTTCTAAAGTAATTTTTGAAAATTTTAATTGCAATATTGTCTTCTTTTACTTTGAATATTGGGAGAATTATTTTTTTATTACAAATATAAAAATTCATATAACTTGCAGGAACTCTTGTATTCTCAATATAAATTGGTGAAGGCATAGGAACTTTTATAATTTTGAATTTCTTTCCTTTCTCACATTTACTTTCTTTCAATATATTTAAATTCTTATTTAAGTTTTTGTAGTTTATATCTTTTTTATTATTTTCAACTGCAGTCATAATCGTATTTCTTGAAACAAATCTTGATATGTCATCAACATGTCCATGTGTATCATCGCCTGCAATTCCTTTCTTAAGCCATATAAAGTTTTTTATATTTAAGTATTTATTAAACATTTTTTCGTAGTCTTTTTTTTTAAAATTTTTATTTCTTTCTTGAATTTTGCTTAACAAACATTCTTCAGTTAATAGAATTGTACCTGAGCCATTTACATCAAATGCCCCTCCTTCCATAATTATTGTTCTAATTCTGCCTTTTTTTTTGATTATTGGATCAATCTTTTTAAAATTAGCAATTTTACTAATACTATTATTGATTTTATTGTCATTTTTATAATTTTTATACTTTGACCATCCGTTAAAACCAAAATTTAGTATTACTTTTTTCTTTTCGACTTTGTTTGTTATAAATATGGGTCCAGAGTCTCTTAACCATATTCTATCAGTTTTAATATAGTGGAAGTTGATATTTTTAATTTTATTAATTTTTATTAATTTTTTTATATTTTTTATATTTTTGCTAACGATTAAGTTAATTTTTTGATTTTTTGAAATTTTTTTTATAATCTTTAAAATTACTTCAGGAATAAATTGATATAATCCAGGCCAATCATTTTTATTATAAGGCCAAGCAATCCAAACTGAATTTTGAGGCTCCCATTCAGCCGGCATTCTAAATCCATTAAAGTTTTCATTCATCTGCAGGATTTTTTAGTATGCCTTTATAAAAATCGATTCTTCTATCCCTTAAAAAAGGCCAATGCTCTCTGGCTGAATCAATTTTTTTATAGTTGATTTCACGAATTAAAATTTCTTCTTGTTTATTCCCAAGTTTTCCAATTATTTGCCCACTAGGATCTATGATCATTGAGTTTCCCCAGAATTCTATTTTCTTCTTACCTTTTTTTTCTGTTCCAACTCTATTTATAGCAACCACATAAGTACCATTTGCGATTGCGTGAGATTTTTGCATTGTTATCCAAGAGTCTAGTTGAGATTTTCCAAATTTCTTTTTCTCTTTAGGATGCCATCCAATAGCAGTAGGGTAAAAAATTATTTGTGCACCTTTAAGTGCAGTCAATCTTGCAGCTTCCGGGAACCATTGATCCCAACAAATTAAAGTTCCAATTTTACCAAATTTTGTTTTAACAGATTTAAAACCTAAATCTCCAGGAGTAAAATAAAATTTTTCATAATAACCAGGATCATCTGGTATATGCATTTTTCTATATTTCGATAAAATTTTACCTTTCTCGCTAATAACGATACTAGTATTATGATAGAAGCCATGTGTTTTTTTTTCAAATAATGAAATCATTAATACTATTTGTAAATCTTTGGCTAATTCACAAAATATTTTTGTAGTTCTGCCAGGTATTTTTTCCGCTAGCTTAAAGTTGGAATGACTTTCTGTTTGACAAAAATAATTTGATAAAAATAGTTCTGGTACACAAATTATTTTAGCTTTTTTTGATGCTGCTTTTTTTATATTTTTAATAGCTGAATTTATATTTTTTTGAATATTATCTGAAATTTTACTTTGAATAATTCCAATTTTTACCTTTTTGATCATCAATCAAAATATTTTGGAAAAGTTTTTTCTGTCTCTATTTTTCCACTCTCCAGTATGATAAGCGTCACTTGCTATTAATGGTAAAACACTGGTAGCTTCAGCAAATACCATTTGTTCTTTGGTAGTATCAACCTTACCCCATGAACTTGCTTCTTTTAATGTTGAACTACTGCAAGCTCCATCTCTTGAGTCAGCAACAGTAATTTGTATTGCATATTTGTGCATATCTACATTTTTTCCCAAAAGTTCAGCACAAATTACCGTGTCTTGTATAAAGTTTTTAGGAACTCCACCACCAATCATAAATAATCCCGACCCTTTAGATTTAATTTTAATCTCTGTTAATTCTCTAAATTCTCTAATTGAGTCTATTGTAATATGACTTTTTGGATTTCTCTCTTGATGCATGACTAATCCAAAACCTGCACTTGAGTCTGTAAATGCAGGACAGAATATAGGTACATCGTTATCAAAAGCTGTTTCAATTAAAGAACCTTTCTTTTTAGAATTAGTTTTTAGATATTTGCCAATCTCTTTAATAAATTCTCTTGATGTGTAAGACTTCGGTTCAAGTTTGTCTGCTATTTCTCCTATTGTTTTATCACAAACCTGGAGCTCCTCTTCATCGATGTAAGTATCATAAATCCTATCTATATAATTGTCCCTAAGTTCATTATCATTTTGATATTGTGATCCTTGGTAATGTTTAAATCCAAGCGCTTCAAAAAAATCCATATCTATTATAGATGCTCCAGTTGCTACAATTGCATCTACCATGTTGTATTTAACCATATCTCTATAAATATGCATACATCCAGCGGCAGAAGTAGACCCTGCAAGAGTTAGGAATATTGTACAATCTTTATCTTTAAGCATTTCATTATATATCTTGGATGCATTAGCAGTTTCTCTTGAAACAAAAGACATTTTTTCCATAGAAGATATAATTTTTCTAGAGTCAAAAGATGTAATATCAATATGCTCAACCTCTTTACTTAAAAAGTCTTTTTTTCTGTTATGATTAAGATTTTTTGTATCTGACATTATGCAACAAGAAACTCTTTATTTGTTTCTTTGTCATACATCGTCATTATTGGATCATCACAAACTTCGTAAATACTATCAGAATAATATCCATTAAATTGAGTTCGAAATGTCAATCCGTATGCTCCTAATTGACCTAATTCAATGTAATCACCTTCTTTAATATTATTAGGTAGAATAAAAGGTCCCTTCATATAATCCATGCTATCACATGTTGGTCCATAAAAATCAAATGAAGTCAATTTTTTTGATATAATTCTTCCACTTGTAATTATCCTTGATGGATAAACTATATTAGGTACACCTGCATCAAATAAAGTTCCGTATGTTCCATCATTAATATATAGCTTTTGTTTTTTTCTTAAGTTTACTCTCACAATTGTCGAACCACTTTCTGCAACAATTGCTCGACCTGGCTCACATATAATTTCTGGTTTTTTTTCTAATTTTAATTTATTTAATGAATTTTTTATTTCCTCAAAATAAGAGTCTAATGATTTAGGAACTAAATCAGGATAGATTGTTGGAAACCCTCCACCTATATTTATAACATCTGGAACTATTTTTGTTTTTTTTATTATATATTTAATTTCATTAATCCCTTTTGAATAGGATATTGGATGCATACATTGCGAACCCACATGAAAACTTAATCCTATTTTTTTTGCATACTGTTTTGTTAATCTATAAAGCCCTATTGCTTCAGAAGTTTGTGCACCAAATTTTTTAGATAAATCTATTTCTGCGTGTTCATTAGAAACTGCAACTCTTACAAATAACTCCAAATCCTTAGCTTGATTAGTACTATTAAGAATCTTTATTAATTCATCTTTTGTATCTATTGAAAAAGTCTTAATATTATATTTGAAATATGCTTCGTTTATACTTTCCTTGCTTTTTACAGTATGCATGTAGGAGCATTTTGCATCTGGGCTAACACTTCTAATTGCCTCAACTTCTTTAATTGAAGCGATATCAAAATCATTAATTCCGCTTTCCACGATAGTTTTTAACACTAATGGATGTGGGTTTGTTTTAACTGCATATAGGATTTTACCAGGAAATTTATTCTGAAAAAATTTAGAAGCTATGTTTATAGAATCTCTTCTAATACAATAAACAGGTTCTGTTGGTTTCAGTTGGTCAACTAATTTGTCAACTGATTTAAATTTTTGCATTTAAAGCTCCAAAAAAAATTTAACAAAAAAAACCGGCATAACTGCTATGCAAGTTTATATAAAACGAGCATTTATGCTGAAAATGAGCCAATGTAAAGTAAAAATGTACCCTTGAAATAATTTAGAATGTTTCCATATAAGGCACATGCCAGAAACGGAAGTATTAAAAAAAATAACAGAATTTGAGGATAAATCTCTACTTATTGTAGATGATGATAACCCTTTTAGAGAGAGACTAGCTCGAGCAATGGAAAAAAAGGGCTTTTCTGTTTCACAAGCAGAGGGTGTAAAAATTGGAATAGAGTCTGTGAAATCAAAAAAACCTGCTTTTGCAGTTGTTGACTTGAGACTAAACGATGGAAACGGACTAGAAGTTGTAAAAGAAATCCAGAAAAATAACTCAGAGAGCAGAATAGTGATGCTTACTGGTTATGGAAATATACCAACTGCAGTAGCAGCCATTAAAGAAGGTGCAATAGATTATTTAGCTAAACCAGCAGATGCAGATGACGTAGAAAAAGCACTTTTAGCTGATCCAAATAAAAAAGCTGCTCCGCCAGAAAATCCAATGTCCGCTGATAGAGTTAAATGGGAACATATTCACAGAGTTTTTGAATTATGTAACAGAAATGTATCTGAGACTGCAAGAAGACTTAAAATGCATCGAAGAACACTTCAAAGAATTCTATCAAAAAGATCTCCAAGGTAATTCTAGATATATTTTCTAAGTTTAATAATTTTATTAACTAAAGCTGTTAGTAATAATATCTTAAATAATTCAGCATAAAGAAATGGGTAAACACCAAATTCTAATATTGGTTTATCCCAACCGATTAAATTTCCAAGCCACAAAATACCCAAAATATATATTACTGATGTTGCAATTATAATTTTTAAAAAATTTAATATATGGTTTTTATCGTATGTAAATATGCCTGCTATCAGACATGCAAATATAAAACCTATTAAATATCCCATTGTGGGACCAACAAAATAAGCTAATCCTATTCCTTTCTCTGGTGAGTTAGAAAATACTGGTAATCCCATAATTCCTTCTATCAAATAAAAAACTACCGAAAGTACCCCGACTTTATATCCAAAGGAAATTCCTAAAAACAAAACTATAAATGTTTGCATAGTCATAGGAACTGGATAAAAAGGTATTTTAATTTTTGCAGATATTGTCAATAAAATAGAACCTATTAATGCAAATATTATGATTTTAATTATTTTATTATTAGAAATTGAATTTACTAATTCCATTAGCTTTAAATTACTATTTTAATAAAGTTTAATCCACTAATATTTATTAACAGGATGTTTTATTCTTACTATAATACGTCAATTTATTATAAATTAAATTATGGGTAAAATTAAAAAAACAGATCATTTCTATCTTATTGATGGGTCTGGATACATATTTAGAGCCTATTATGCATTGCCACCATTAACACGAAAAAGTGATGGTTTGCCAGTAGGAGCAGTAAGTGGATTTTGTAACATGCTGTTTAAATTATTAGAGGACTCTAAATCTAGCGAAAATTTAGAAAAACCAACTCATTTTGCAGTAATCTTTGACTCTGCAAGAAAGAATTTTCGAAACGAAATATATTCAGATTATAAAGGAAATAGGTCTGATGCTCCCGACGATCTAATTCCACAATTCGATTATATTAGAAAGTCAGTATTAGCATTCAATTTACCCTCTATAGAAATGTTAAATTACGAGGCTGATGATTTGATAGCCACCTATGTAGAGCAAATATTAGACGAAGGTGCAAAGGTAACAATTGTATCATCTGACAAAGATTTAATGCAACTTTTCAAAAAAAAGGTTCGTATATATGATCCAATGAAGAATAAATTTATATCTAATGAAGATGTAATCAATAAATTTGGTGTTGGTCCAGATAAAGTAATTGATGTTCAATCACTAGCAGGGGATAGTACAGACAATGTACCTGGCGTTCCAGGAATTGGTGTAAAAACAGCAGCAGAATTAATTAAGGAATATGGAAATTTAGAAAACCTTCTTAAAAACGCAAATAAAATAAAACAGAATAAAAGAAGAGAAACACTTTTAGAAAACAAAGATAAGGCTCTGGTAAGTAAAAAACTGGTCACATTAAAAAATGATGTTCCGGTGAAAGACAAATTAGCTGACTTTGTTCTAAAAAAAGTAGACGTAGACAAGTTATACAATTTCTTGAGAGAGATGGAATTTAATAGGTTATTGAGTTCGGCAATTTCGACGTATGGTCAATCCAAATTTAGTGATGAAATAGAAGTCAAAAAAGAAACATCTAAAATATCAAAAGATAAATATGTTTTGATAAAAAATTTAACTGAAATAAAAGATTGGATGCAAGAAGCCGAAGAAGCTGGTGAATTTTCTATTGATACTGAAACAGATTCTCTTGACCCACATCAGGCAAATTTAGTTGGTATCTCAATTTCTAGCAAAATAGGTAAAGCTTGTTACATTCCAACAGGTCATATTGATAAAAATAATCTAAATGAAAAAGATGTTTTGAGAATTTTAAAACCATATTTAGAGGATAAAAGTTTAAAAAAAATTGGGCAAAATATTAAATTCGATTACATAATATTTCGTAAAAGGGATATAGATATTCAAAGCATGGAAGATACAATGTTGATGTCATACGTTTTAGATGCTGGGAAAAATAGACATAATATGGATACCCTTTCAGATATTCATCTTGGTCACAAAACAATTAAATATAAAGATCTTGTTGGATCTGGAAAAAAAGAAATTAAATTCAGTCAAGTAGAGTTAAATATTGCAAAAGATTATGCTGCAGAAGATGCTGATATAACTTACCGTTTATATAAAATATTTTTGAAATCGCTTAAATCAGAAAAATTACTAAATATTTATGAAATTTTCGAAAAACCTTTAATTAAAATTTTAGCATCAATGGAAATCAATGGCATAAAATTGGATAATAATTTTCTTAAAAAATTATCAGTTAAGTTTGAAAAAAAACTTCAAGATTTAGAAAAACAAATTTTTAAAATTTCAAAAAAAAAATTTAATATTGCATCGACTAAACAGTTGGGTGAAATAATGTATAATGACCTCAAAATTGCATCGCTAAAAAAGACTAAAAAAGGGAGTTTTGCAACTGGTGCAGCAGTTCTAGAGGATTTAGCTTACAAAGGGAATGAATTTCCTAAATTGGTTTTAGAATGGAGGCAATCTAGTAAATTGAAAAATACATATTCAGATTCTTTGCCAGAGCATTTAAATCCCAATACAAAAAGAGTGCATACATCTTTTCTGTTAGCAGCAACTACAACAGGTAGACTTGCATCTAGTGATCCAAATTTACAAAATATTCCTATTAAAACTGAGGAGGGCAAAGATATTCGTAAAGCCTTCATATCAGAAAAAAATAAAAAACTTATATCGGCAGACTATAATCAGATCGAAATGAGAATTTTGGCTGATCTAGCTGATGTAAAAGAACTAAAAAAAGCTTTTAAAAATAATGAGGATATTCACTCATTAACCGCTAGCCAGGTTTTTGGTGCGGACATAAAAAAAATTGATGCTGATATGAGGAGAAAAGCGAAAGCTATTAATTTTGGAATAATTTATGGAATATCTCAATATGGTTTGGCCAAACAAATTGGTGTATCAAACAATGAAGCCGAAGAATTTCTAAATTCATATTTTATTAAATTTCCAGAAATTAAAGAATACATGAATAACACAATTAAATTCTGTAGAAAAAGTGGATATGTAAGAAATATTTTTGGTCGAAAAACTCATATTCCAGGAATCAATGACAAAAATTTTAATGTTAGAAATTTTCAAGAAAGGGCAGCTATAAACGCACCCATCCAAGGATCTGCATCAGAAATAATGCGACTTGCTATGATTAGAATCAACGATGAGCTTGATACAAAAAAAACAAATGAATTTAATATGTTGCTTCAAATTCACGATGAGTTGATTTTTGAGGTAATTGATAATGGTACTAAATCTGCTTCTAAAAAGATTAAAGATATTATGACAAGTGTGAAAGATAGTGATTTGCATTCATTTTCAATACCATTATCGGTAGATGTAAACATAGGTGATAACTGGGGAGAGCTTCATTAATAAACATTTAATTGCCCAATTTTAAACATTTTAGTATTTTTATAGTTAAACATGAAACAAACAATTGCCCTTGTTGATGATGATAGAAATATATTAACTAGTTTAAGTATTGCTCTAGAGAAAGAGGGTTTTAACATTCAAACTTATTTGGATGGAGAAAGTGCCTTAATAGGTTTGTCAAGAAATCCCCCAGACCTTGCAGTTATAGATATTAAAATGCCAAGAATGGATGGAGAAGAATTGTTAAAAAAATTGAGAAAAAAAACATCTATGCCCGTTATCTTTTTAACTTCTAAAGATGAAGAGGTGGATGAGCTCTTAGGACTAAAACTAGGGGCTGATGATTTTGTAAAAAAATCAGGTGGCTTTTCAACTAAAGTTCTTATTGAAAGAATACGTGTCCAACTTAGAAAAAAAGATAATAATTTAGAGGATAATAGAAATATAATTTCACATGGAAAATTAAAACTTGACCCTTCACAGCTAGAGTGTGAATGGGATGGCAAGCAATTACCAGATAAATTAACAACAACAGAATTCTTAATTGTAAAGGAATTAGCAAAAAGACCTGGAATTATCAAAGAAAGATCTCAATTAATGGATGTTGCTTACAGAGAAGACACAGACATTGAAGATAGAACAATTGATAGTCACGTAAAAAGGATTAGAAAAAAGTTTAAAAAAGTAGATAATAACTTTTCAGCGATAGAAACCAGATATGGTAGTGGTTATCGTTGGAATGTTAAATAATGGCTACTTCAAAATCTAATAATCAATCTATTTTAAAAAAATTCTTAGTTATCAACTTTATTGTTTTTTTAGTGATAGGTGTATTAACATTATTTTACCTTAACACAGTAAAACCTACGCTCATTAAAAATAAAACTGCCTCGCACATAAAAATTATTGATAACACAACAGAAAATATTGATCGTTTAAAAATAAATTTCTCATCTGAAGATATCAGAGAGTTTTTGTTTTCCACTAAATTTTTATTTCAAAGTATAGATAGAGTACAGATATTTGATAGTGAATTCAATCTATTAGGAGATACCGACACATTAGACTTAGATCCAAATGCTTTCTCAAGAAGTTTAAACATAATTGAAATGAGTGACTTAAATAATCAAAGTATTCAAAATAAGAATTTGGAAGAGAGTAATAAAAGCTTTGAAAGTAAAGAAATATTTGAAGATTTAAAAAAGTACTCATATTCATCAGATTATGGAAAACCGTTAACTTACTCTAAAGAAAACTATGATCAATTTTTATTAGTAACTGTTAAAAATGTAGTCAGTGAAAACAAAACAATAGGCTATTTAGCTATTACTGAAAATGCCAATGAAATAAAGGTTGCAATAGATGAAAGAAGAAATTTTATAATCAGAACAGCTTTGCTTGTCGCATTAGTAATTTTAATTTTTTCATATGTATTAAATAGATACTTCTTAAAACCAATTAAAAATTTGGTTCAATATACAAATATTATAAAAAACAAAAGTAAGGAAAAGACCAATATTGGAAATATAAAAAAAAGAAATGATGAATTAGGAAAATTATCAAATTCTCTTGATGAAATGACTAATGAATTAAACAAAAGAATTACTACAGCAGAAAATTATTCAACAGATCTTTTGCATGAAATCAGAAATCCTTTAGCATCTCTAAAAAGCGCCTCTGAGATAATTTCTGAAACAAATGATAAATCTCAAAGAAACAAATTAATTAATATTGTATCACATGACGTAGAGAGAATTGAAAGATTAATAACTGATTACTCTCAAATGCTAAGAGATGAGGCTGCAATTTCCTCTGAGAAAATGCAAAAATTAAATTTAAAAGAGATTGCTCAATCTGTTGTTGACGATTTTAACAGTATCTATGAAACAAAAAAATCGATTGGAATTAAATTGAAATCTAATGGAATTAAAAATTATAGTATATTAGGGATTGAAAATAGAATTGAACAAATTATTGCAAACTTATTAGAAAACTCAATTTCTTTTAGCGAAAATAATCAAGAAATTACCGTTGAAATATCAAAAGATAAAAATGACAAAATTAAATTAGTTGTCGTTGATCAGGGATCTGGATTTAGTGAAAAGGATACAAATAAGATATTCAACAGATTTTATAGTAATAGACCTGAAAACTTTGGAGAACATTCGGGTTTGGGATTAAATATTGTCAAAAATTTAGTTGAAATTCATGGTGGTGAAATCAACGCATCTAATAATAAAGATAAAGGAGCAAGAATTGAAATTATTTTCCCAGAAGCATAAATCTTTGTTGATATATTAAGTGAAATTGTTAAAAGCCTCCTTTTATGGAAGATTTTAAAGTAAAAGATATATCCCAAGCGGAATTTGGAAGAAAAGAAATTTCACTGGCTGAAACTGAAATGCCAGGATTAATGGCTCTTAGAGAAGAATATAAGGGTAAAAAACCTTTAAATGGAGCTCGGATTGTTGGTTGTTTACACATGACAATACAAACAGCTGTCTTAATAGAAACTTTAGTTGACTTAGGAGCCGAAGTAAGATGGTCCTCATGTAATATTTTTTCGACACAAGACCATGCAGCAGCAGCAATTGCAAAAGCTGGCATTCCTGTATTTGCTTGGAAAGGCGAAACAGAGGAAGAATATTGGTGGTGTGTAAAGCAAACTATTGAAGGGAAAGATGGCTGGAAACCAAATATGATACTTGATGATGGTGGTGATCTTACAGCATTGATGCACAAAGATTATAAAGAATTATTAAATGATGTTAAAGGCTTATCAGAAGAGACAACTACAGGAGTTTTAGCATTAAAAAAAATGGAAAGTGAAGGCAATTTACTTGTTCCAGCAATAAATGTTAATGACTCAGTAACAAAATCTAAGTTCGACAATTTATATGGTTGCAGAGAAAGTCTAGTTGATGGAATTAAAAGAGCTACTGACGTCATGATGTCAGGTAAGGTAGCTATTGTAGCTGGATTTGGAGATGTTGGAAAGGGAAGCGCTGCTTCTCTTCGTCAAAGTGGTGCAAGAGTTATGGTTACAGAAACAGATCCAATTTGTGCTCTCCAAGCTGCAATGGAAGGTTATGAAGTAGTCTTAATGGATGAGATGATAAAAGAAGCCGACATTGTTGTTACTGCAACAGGAAATAAAGATATTGTGACAGCTGACCATATGAGAGAAATGAAAGATAGAGCAATTCTATGCAATATTGGTCACTTTGATAATGAAATCCAAGTAGATGCTCTTAAAAATTATAAATGGGATGAAATAAAACCACAAGTTCACGAAATTACATTGCCAGATGGAAAAAGAATTATTTTATTAGCAGAAGGTAGATTGGTTAATCTTGGATGTGCAACAGGACACCCTAGTTTTGTAATGAGTGCTTCTTTTACAAATCAAGTAACAGCTCAGATAGAATTATGGAATAACTCAGATAAATATGAGAAAAAAGTATATGTTTTACCTAAACATTTAGATGAGAAAGTAGCCAGACTTCATTTAGAAAAAGTTGGAGCTAAATTAACCAAATTATCAGATGATCAAGCAAAATATATAAGCGTAACACCAGAAGGACCTTATAAACCAGATGCCTATCGCTACTAAAAGTAGCAAAATAGATATTTCAAAAGAAATTATCACACAAAAAATTGCTGAAAAAATTGCAAGTAAAGTTAGTAAAAATACAACTTTGCTTTTTTATGGAAATATCGGAGTAGGCAAGACTACATTTATCAGGTATCTAATAAATTATCTTCAAACAAAAAATGGTTTAGAAAGAACAGAAATACCCAGTCCAACTTTTAATATTATAAATGAATATGAGATTAATTCCTTGATTATTAGACATTTTGATCTTTACAGAATTAAAGATAAAAAAGATTTAAATAATTTAGGAATTAATGAAAATCTAGAGGATTATGCCAGACTAATTGAATGGCCTGAAATCTTAGGTAAAAATATAGAAAGTACTTTTACATTAAATTTTGAATATGACGAAAAGCTTGAAAATAGGTACTTAATTATATCAAATAATATTGATTTTAATTTTAATGAATTTGAAAAAATTTAAAAAACTATCAGGAGATGCATCTTTTAGGCAATTTTATAGAACAAATAATTCAATATTAGTTTATAGCAAAATTCAAAAGCGATCAAACCTGTTAAATTATGATGCAGTTAACAAAATATTGATTAAAAATAAAATACTAGCACCAGGTTTAATTAGTCAAAATTATAAAAAAAATTTTATAGAAATTGAGGATTTCGGCAATAAAAACATGTTGGATAAAATTAAATCCTCAAAAACTAAATTAAATGAATACAAAAGAATACTAAAAGTTTTATATCAAATTCAAAAAATTAAAAATTTTAAAAATCAAAATTTTCTTAAAAAAAAATTTAATTTATCAAACTATTCAAAAGCTAAAATACTTAAAGAGTCATATCTTTTTTTGGATTGGTACTTAGCAGCAAATAAATTAATTATTCAAAAAGGACATTTAAAAAAAAATTTCAAAAAAATAATAGATAATTTGTATTTAAATTTAAAAATCAAACACAAAGTTTTTGTACATAGAGATTTTCACGTCTCAAACATGATGTTTTATAAAAATAAAATTGCTTTAATAGATAGTCAAGATGCAGTCCTAGGTAATCCAGCATATGATTTGGCCTCACTTATAGACGATGTAAGAATTAAAACTTCAAATAGTTTTAAGTCAAATATTTTAAAAGTATTTCTTAGTAAATTTAAGTATAAAAATGAAACTCAATTTATTAATGATTTTGAAATTTTATCTGTTTTAAGAAATCTAAAAATAATTGGTATATTTACAAGACTTGCAAAAAGAGATAAAAAAAGAAAATATCTAAAATTAATACCTTATGCATGGAAATTAATCGATAATCGTATTAAAAATAATCCAAATTTCCGTGATTTAAAAAATTTTTTACAAAAAAACCCAAGAATAAAAAAATATGAAAATTAAAACAGCAATAATTTTATGTGCAGGATTTGGAAAAAGATTAATGCCATTAACTAAGAAAACACCAAAGCCACTCTTAAAAATTAATGAGATTAGCTTATTAGAAAATACTATAAACTTTATAAAAGTATTAGAAATAAAATCTTTAAAAATTAATACTTTCTATTTAAGTGACAAAATAAAAGATTTCATTTTTTCAAATAATTTTGGTTTAGAAATTCAAATTATAGAGGATGGTGAAGAAATTTTAGATACAGGTGGTGGTCTTTTAAATGTAGTAAATAATTTAGTTGAAACAGATTTTATAGTTTTTAATCCTGATACAATTTGGAACGCTGAATATGCAAATGAAATTAAGCAGATGGAAAATATCTATTTTAAAAATAACTTAGAAAATATTTTAATGGTTGTGAAAAAAGATTTAAGTTTTGATAAAAGACTTAAAGGTGATTTTTCTATGGATGGCAATAATTTAAAAAAGAACAATGATCAAAATTATATTTATACAGGGTGTCAAATTATAAATAAAAATATATTTAAAAATTTATCGAAAAAAATATTCTCGATGAATGAGATTTGGGACAACTACATTGAAAAGCAAAATTTATATGGTTTCGAAAGTAATATTGAATTTCTACATTTGACAGATAAAGAGATTTACGAAAAACTTTTGCAAAAAAGTTAGAATTTAATTAAATCCCTAGATCTACTTTGATCGAGGTATTTAGCTTCTTTTATATTCTTTTTTTCAAATTTCAAAAGTAGAGGATTTCCGGTTGGTATTTCAAGTTTAGAAATTTGATTGTCATCAATTTTAAATAAATATTTTAAAAGCGATCTAATAGAATTTCCATGAGCTGATATAATTGTGTTATCGTGTAAATTTTTCTCTATGTTTTCAACAAAATAGGGCACAACTCTATTATAAGTATCTTTTAAGGACTCTGTATCTGGAATTAAGTTACGAGGTATATCATTATAAATACTTATATTTTTTGGATGATATGGACTATTTGTATTCAATGGTTTTGGAGGATTATCCCAAGACCTTCTGAATTTGTGAACTTCTTCTTCTCCTAATTTTTTTTTCATTTCATCTTTATTTAATCCTGTAAGTGACCCGTAGTGCCTTTCATTTAATTGCCAGGCCTTGATTATATTATTTGGTTTAACTCTGATCGTATTTAAAATTAGTTTTAAGGTATCAATCGATCTCAGTTGATATGAGGTATAAAAATGTTTTATTTCTAAATTTAATTTTTTTATAAACTCTCCAGCTTTACAGGCTTCCAATTTACCTTGTGGTGCAAGCTCAACGTCGACCCATCCTGTAAATTTATTTTCTAAATTCCATTCGCTTTGACCATGTCTAACAAGTATTAAGTGACTCATTTGTGAAAATTTAATATAGATTAACTATGAATTACTTAAAGCAGTTTTTTTATCTGTCTAACATAGTTTTATTTATTTTTTACTTATACCCTGGTAGTATTTTTGGGTGTTTTATTTATAGTGATTGTAAAATTCAACCACAATTAACAAGAGATTTTTTAGTATCTTCAAATCATGTTTATGTTTTCTTTATTATATCAATTCTAGGATTAATTGCTTTTAAACATAAATTAAAAAATATATTTATTTATCTTATTTGTATTTCTATCATTTTAGAAATTCTGCACTTAATTATTCCAGAAAGAGGATTTGAATTAGGTGATTTGTTTGGTAATATAATAGGTGTATTTATATCATTTTTAGTTTTTAAAATAATTTATAAAGGTAAATTGCAATGAGTTCATTCGATGAAAGAAAAAAAGGTTTTGAAAAAAAATTTGCTCATGATGAGGAAAAACAATTTAAAATTAATGCAAGAAAAAATAAATACTTAGGAGAGTGGGCCTCACAAATACTGGGATACGATGAGGAAAAAAAAAATCAATATATTCAAGATGTAATTAAAGCAGATTTTGCTGAGGCAGGTGATGAAGATGTGTATAGAAAGCTTTATGGAGATTTAAAAGATAAAAATATATCCGAAGATCAAATTAGAAAAAAAATGCAAGAATGCAATGAAAAAGCAACTACTGAAGTTAGTTAGTTTTCTATTTTTATTTACATTTGTAGCAACAAATTACTTACTATCAGAAACAATCCTAATTTCAGATAAGATTAAAATAATTGATGGTGATACAATTTTATTAGATAATAAAAAAATTCGTTTTTCAGGCATAGATGCTCCAGAAACTAAATTTAAAGGGAAGCAACAGTTTTGCCTAAAAAATAAAAAAAAAATTAATTGTGGAAAAATTTCAAAAAATTCTCTTACAGAAAAAATTATAAATAAAAAATTAAAATGTCTAATCGAGCCACAAAAGGACTATTTTGGTAGGTATTTAGGTGAGTGTTTTGTCAATAATGAAAGTGTTTCAGCTTACATGGTAAGAAATGGATTAGCATTCGACTATCCAAAATATTCGAAAAAAAAATATTCTAAAGATCAAATTTATGCAAAAAACAATAAGTTAGGTTTATGGAGTATGGAATTTGATTATCCATGGATATGGAGAAAAAATAATAGATAATTTATATTAAACTGTGATTCTTTTTAGAAAGTATATTTTATTTTTTGGTCTATTATTTTTAACTGCTTGCTCATCGATACCACAAAATACAGCAGATGGCTGTTCAATATTTTCTGAGAGATATCTTTGGTATAAACACGCGAAAAAAACTGAAAAAAAGTGGGGAACACCAATCAACTTACAATTAGCAATAATAAAAATGGAATCTGATTTTGACTGGCTCGCTAAGCCTGCGCGTCAAAAATTATTTAAAGTTATACCTTATAAAAGACCCTCTAGTTCATTTGGATACTCACAAGCCATTAAAGGTACTTGGAAACAATATAAAGATGAGACTGGAAATAAATATGCTTTAAGAACTAGATTTAAAGATAGTGTTGATTTTATTGGATGGTATACAAATAAAACGGAAAAAATTTTAAAGGTTTCAAAAAAAGATGCTTTCAGACAATATATTGCTTATCATGAAGGCTGGGGAAATTATAAAAATTATAAAAACAATCAGAAAGTTATAGTATTGGCAAAAAAAGTAGAGGGTTATTCAAATAAATTCAAGAAGCAGCTTAATAAATGTAGTAAATCTTTGACTACTAGAAAATATATTATTTTTTAATCAATTGCTTTTCTAGCTCCAGATCTACCGCATCTATTCTCTTGGTATTTTTTGCTAGTGTTAAATACATAGTGGGCGTCACATATAATGTAAAGAATGTTGAAATAATCATTCCACCAAAAATTGTTGATCCAACTGCTAATCTAGACGCCTCACCTGCGCCTGGACCTATGTTACCTACTATGAGAGGCAACATTGCAATCATGGTGCTTAATGAAGTCATTATGATTGGTCTTATTCTTAATTTACAAGCTTCCATCAATGCTTCCTCAATTTTTGCACCTGTTGTTCGAATTTGATTAGTATAGTCGACGATAAGAATACTATTTTTAGTGGATATACCAATTAATATAATCAAGGCGATTTGTGAAAATATATTTATCGAACTATTTAGAAATAAAATGAATACAAGACCTCCAAAAACTGCAAGAGGCACAGTCAATATAATAATAAAAGGATGGACAAATGAATTAAAAGTAGCAGCCATTACTAAATATGCAGTTATTAATGCTAAAGCGAAAATAAGAAATATTTCGTTACTAGTCTCCTTTAGTTCTTCGGACTTACCTTTCCAAGTTATTTGATTTTGAGGAGCAACTCTCAACATTACGTCTTCTAAATATTTTATAGCTTCAGATAATGTGTATTCTTCAGATAAAGCTGCCGATATAGTTACTGCTCGTTGTCTATTATATCTAGGTAATGACTCAGCAGTTCCTTTCTCTTCAAATTCTACCAAACTTGCAACAGACACTAATTTTCCCGTAGTTTCAGATCTTACAAATATCTTCGATAAGCCATCTTTATCTCTTCTATCTGCTAAATACTGCTGAAGAATAATGGGGTATTCTCTTCCTTCTTTATTATATGTTGTAACCCTCTTTCCACCATATAATGTTTCTAGTGTTCTGCCTATATTTTCTATTGAAACTCCTAAATCATTTGCTCTATTTTTGTTAGTAATTAATTTTACTTCAGGTTTATTTTTTGTGTAATCACTTTCAATTCTAAACATATTTCTATTTCTTCTTAGCTCTCTTAAAACTTGGCTTTGAATTTGTTCTAACTCTTCATAACTTGTCCCATAAATCACCATTTGAACTGGTTTATTATAGCTAGAAACTCTTATAGATTGAGGTGATATAGGAAACGCAAAAGTCTCAGGTACGCTAACAACTTGACCAATAGCTTCTCTTAAAACAACTTGTGTGCTCTTTTCTCTATTTTTCCATTCATCTAATAGCGCAATTATAATAAAGGAGTTATAAGAGGTTGCAGATTTACCAAATCCTGGGACCCTCATAATTAATCTTTGGTAAGGACTATCCTCTGCTTGTAACAATTTTAATATTCTTCCCTCAATTATTTGTGCTTTTTCCTGAGTATACTCGAATGAACTTCCTTCGTCTGTGGAACCTATAATTAAATAAGCTCCTCTATCTTCTAATGGTATCAATTCTTTTTTTGTGAAATCAAATAAATAAACAGATGCTGCAATTAATAAAATTATAAATATCGAAATTGTTTTCTGCTTATTAATCCAATATCTTAAGGTATCAGTATAAAACTCTGTGAAAGATTTAAATCCATTATTAAATTTTTTTACGAAAAAATTATTTTTTTCTTTTTTATTTAAAAACTTACTTCCTAACATTGGTGAAAGGGTTAGGGCCACAAATGAAGAAACAACAATTGAGAAAGATAGGGCTATTGCAGTTTCCTTAAACAGGGTACCAGCTATACCCTCAATAAAAATTAAAGGTAAAAAAACTGCAACTAAGATTAAAGTTGTAGCTATTATCGCAAATGTTATCTGTCTTGAGCCTTTATAAGCAGCTACAAGTGGCGTTTCTCCTTTTTCAATTCTTGTATAAATTGCATCGGTCATAATCACAGAATCATCTGTAATTATTCCTATCGCTAAAATAAAGCTTAAGAGTACAAAAATGTTAATTGAAAGATCAAAAATATATAAACCTAAAAAGGATCCTATTAAACTGACTGGCAATGCAACGGCTGGTACTATTACAGCTTTTAGGTTTCCTAAGAACAAGTAAATTATTACTACAACTAAAATAAAAGCAATGATTAAACTTTTATAAACTTCTTGTATTGCAGTCCCTACATAAGTTGCTCTATTAAATGCTATTTCCAGCTTTAGTCCATCTGGAAGAGAATTATTTAAAATATTAATTTTTTGTTTTATTTGTTTTGAAAGCTCTACTGTTGATGCCCCACTCTTTGCATATATTCCAATCCCAACTGTTTTTAAATTAGTTGCATTTTTTCTTTGAGCCTTAAACAAAGTTTTCTCAGAAACTGGCCCAAACTCAACATTTGCAATGTCAGAAAGAGTTGTGACTTTATCTTTATTTTTCTTAAGAGGAAGCTGCTTAATTGTTTCAATGTTAGAGTAAGACTTATCAATATTAAGAGTTAAATCTTTGTTACTAGCTTCTAAAGTTCCAGCAGGAATATTAATATTTTCATTTCTTAATGCTCTCTCGACTTCTTGAATAGTAAGATTATTGGCTGCTAACTTGATTGGATCTACCCAAACTCTAACACTTAGCTCTCTTAATCCACCGACTAAAATTCTACCAACATTTGGTACACTCGAAAATGCATCTATAAGATATCTTTCTGCATAATCACCCAAATCTAAATCATTCCAAGTTGGTGAAGATAGCGCAACCCACATTGTAGTTGTAAAACCAGCTGCTTGTTTCAAAATTTGAGGTGGGTTTGCTTGATCTGGCAAATTGTCCGCAACTCTTGATACTCTTTCTCTTATGTCATTTGCTGCATCATCTAAATCTATATCTGTGTTAAAATAAATATTTATTCTACTTCTTCCATTAAGCGAACTAGAATCAATGTTCTTAATTCCTTCCGCTCCTCCTATAACATCTTCTATTTTTTGTGTTATCTCTTCATCAACAATTTCAGCTGAAGCAGATTTATAATCGGTTTGGACCTGTACCACAGGAGGCTGAATGCCATCTGGTAATTCTCTAACAGGTAATTCCCAAAACACAAAAATTCCAAAAATAATTAGTATCATTGACATTACCCATGCAACGACAGGTCTTTTAATACTAACTTCAGTTATATACATGTATTAATTATTTTTTATTTTCTTGTTTTTCAGACTCAGACTTTTTAAATATATTTAATTTTTGTAACCACGCAAACATACCATTCTTGTTTTCTTTATTATCTTTTTTCTTTTTTCCACCCCAACCAGATTTGTTTTGATTAGCTACTTTAGCACCCTTTTTTATAGGTCTTATTATTAAATTTGGTCTGACTTTTTTTGTGCCTTCAGCAACAACTTTGTCACCAACTTTTAGACCATTTAAAACTTCAACAAAACCAAGGTATCTATCGCCAGTATCAATATTTGTTTTTAATACTTTATTTTTTTCGTCAACTTTATAGATAAATATATTATCACCTTCCACTATTGTGCTGGTATCTGGGATACTTAAGCTTTCTCTTGTATCATATTTTATTGAAATTTCTAAAAATGAGCCAGGCAAAATTTCACCAGATGTATTATCCATTTTTATCCTTGTTGGTAATGATCTAGTATCCTCACTAATTCGACTAGCTAACGAGTCAACTTCACCTTTATAGGTTTTATCTTTGTATCCAGAAAATTTTATATCAACAGGTAAACCAACCTTAATAAATGGTACAAACATTTCAGGTATATCTACATCACAATAGATAATACTGGTATTTTCGAGATTAACTAAGATTGAAGATTTTGAAACTTCGATGTCTTCTGAAAATTCTCTTTTTCCAATTGTTCCATCAAACTGAGCAGTAATTTTTCTATTTTTAAGTTCTGCAATTACATCACCTTTTTTTACTTTTTGATTAAAGTTGATAGGTTTAAGTATCTCATACTTCTCAATTTTATAGGATTGTGTTTTAAATGGTCTTGCTGTTCCGTATGTGCTTATTAAATTTTCAAAAACTCTATTTTCAGCTGCAGTAACAATTATTCCAGGAGGTGGTCTTTTACTAAATTTCTTCTTAAAATGATTTCCAATCATTGTTCTACCAACAATCACTGTAGCTATAATTAAAAAGAAAATTATTATTATGCTTGTAATTTTTGTTGATCTTTTCATATTTTATATTTTACCATATTCAGCCCATGAACCATCATAAATGACTGGAAGATACTTATTATTTACTTGAGAATATGCAAGTGCCAAAACACATGCTGTGATCCCAGAACCGCAAGAAAACACTACATTTACTGGGTCATTTAAAGATAAATCTTTAAAATAAGAAGAAATTTCAGATTTACTTTTAAAAGTAAAATCGTCATTGATAAGGGTTTTAAACGGTAAGCAAATTGAATTAGGTATTGAACCACTTCTTACATTTTTTCTTGGGTCTGGAGTTGTGCCATTAAAACGATCTTTGCTTCTCGCATCAACTAAATCAAATTTTTTTTTAATTATATTTTGGTCAATCTGATCTTTGCTCTTAACCATTC
Organism: uncultured Pelagibacteraceae bacterium; assembly: GCA_902519255.1. GTDB lineage: Bacteria > Pseudomonadota > Alphaproteobacteria > Pelagibacterales > Pelagibacteraceae > Pelagibacter. The sequence goes on from CABYIV010000001.1 coordinate 205,994, forward strand.
CATTATTTTCTTTTGCTTTATAGCTAGTTGTTTGAATAATTATATTATTAGCAGAAGTTATTCTTTTTTCTTTTTTCCATTTATTAAAACCTCCATCTAAAACATGTACTTTCTTTTTATCATGACCAAAGTAAATTAAATTAAACCATACTCTACAAGCACTTAAAACATCAGAATTATCATAAATCACAATTTCGTCTTCGTTAGATATGCCCATAGATGATAGTATGTTTTCCCATGAACTAATGTCTGTTAACATATGTGGTAAGTCGGTTGATTTATTACAATTTTTGTCGATATCAAAAAAAATTGCATTTGGTATATGCTCTTTATTAAATTCTTCTTTGCCACTTCTATTTGTTGCAGGCATATGCCAAGAGCCATCAATTATTTTTACATTTGAGAGATTTTTTTCTAGCCACTCAGTTGATATAAGTGACATTAGAAACTTTTTTCCAAATATTTCTGATGATAATCTTCAGCTTTGTTATAATTTTTTGATTTTGATATTTTGGTAACGATTTTACCCTTAAATTTTTCATTAATTTCTTTCAATACTTTGTTAGCGATTTTATTTTGATTTTCATCATGAACAAATATTTCACTTCTATACTGAGTACCTACATCTGGACCTTGCCGGTTTAAAGTAGTTGGGTCATGAAATTCAAAAAAATTTCTTATTATTTCCTCATAAGAAATTTTAGTATTGTCAAATTCAACTTTAACTACTTCTGCGTGATTGGTATCACCATAACATACTTCTTTATAAGATGTCTTCTCAGTATTACCTCCACAATATCCAACCTCTGTATTTATTACTCCATCTAACTTGCTAAATTTTATTTCGGGTCCCCAAAAACATCCAAGTGCTAAAGTTGCTATTTCCATTGCTAAAAATTTTAATTAATCTAAAGTTATTATCATGCTTTCCAAAAATCAATTAGGCTTTTTTTACATGTTTTTATCAATATGTGCCTTTTCATTTATGGATGTAATAGTCAAGTGGTCATCAGATTATCCAATTGGACAGGTAATGTTCTTTAGAGGTCTATTTGGTATTTTGCCAATAATTTTTTTAGTTCCTAAGACAAGATTTAGAGATTTTTACAAAACAAATAGACCAGGATTACATTTAATTAGATGTTGTTCAGGACTGATAGCTTTAGCTGCAATATTTTTGGCACTAAGAAACCTACCACTTGCAACAGTGACAAGTATTTCATTTGCTGCACCTATATTTACAACTTTGCTTTCAATATTTTTACTAAGTGAGAAAGTAGGAGTATATAGATGGGCCGCAGTATTTGTTGGTTTTATTGGTGTTTTAGTAATTACCCAACCAGGATTTTCTAGCTTAAATATTTATTATTTATTTCCAATAATCTTTTGTATTGGAATGTCTTACGTTGCAATTACAATTAGAAAACTTTCATCCACAGAACCAGTCTGGTTGATCTCATTCTTTTTTTCTTTTGCAATTACAATTGTTGGAGTTTTATCAATGCCATTTGGGTGGATCATGCCAACTTTCAATGATTTCTTACTATTATGTGCAATTGGCTTGTTGGGAGGAACAGCTAATTTATTATTAAGTCAATCATATAAATTATCCGAGGTTTCTCTGGTTACACCTCTTAAATATTTAGGATTAATATTTGCAATATCTTTTGGATATTTTATTTGGGATGAAATTCCCACAATTAAAACATTGATGGGTGCTTCACTGGTAATAATATCATCAATCATTATATTTCGAAGAGAAATATATTTAAATAAACAAGTAACGGTAAGTAGAAATGAGTAAGGCACCGACATATTGGAAAAAAGCTAAAACATATCTTTCAAAAAAAGATAGAATTATGAGATCATTGATTAAAAAATATAAAGATAATAATTTAACTACTAGAAAAGATGTCTTTTATTCTTTATGCAAAAGTATAATAGGACAACAAATAAGTGTTGCTGCCGCAGACTCTGTCTTTAAAAAATTTGAATTGGCATGTAAAAAAAAAATTAATCCAAAAATTGTTTCAAAGCTTAAAACATCACAACTTAAAAAATGCGGTCTTAGTCGTCAAAAAATAAGAGGCATCTTGGAAATGTCTCAAAAATTTAAAGATAAAAGTTTTAATCCAAGATTAATTTCGAAAATGAGCGATGAAGAAGCAATTATATACTTATCAACTTTAAGACAAATTGGAAGATGGTCAGCAGAGATGATTTTGTTATTTACTTATAATAGGTCTAATATCTGGCCAGTTCAGGATATTGGGTTATTAAGAGCAATATCAAACAACTATAAAAAAAAATATTTTCCACCTGAAACTTTTATAAAAAAGCTTCAAAAAAGATTTTCTCCATACTGCTCTGTTGCCACTTGGTATTTGTGGCGTTCAATTGATGACGATACTATTCAGTATTAGCACCCTCTACAATAAACATATGTCTTTTTGTAGTTTGTTCTGCATAAGACCAAGCTTTTAAATAATCTTCTGAGTCATGACAAGATATGGCCATGTCATAACTGGGAAATTCCCAAATGACGGTCCTTAATATTTTGTCACCACTATAATATTTTAGTTTGCCTCCTCTAACTACAGGAGTACCACCAAATTTTTTTATAACTGGTATTGCATTTTCACCATATTTTTTTAGGTTATTTTGATCTGAAATCTCTGTATACAAACTCACCCAATACGCCTTCATATTTGCCCCTTTTCTAAGTTATTCCATTCCTTCAAATATCATATGTTCTCTAATTACATTATCTTTAAGATATGTTCTTGCCTCAACATATTCTTCAGAATCGTAGCATTTTTTAGCAGTTTCCACGTCTGGGAACTCTGCAAGTGCTATTCTAACCATTTCTCTACCCTCAAGTGCAATGTTATTTGCACTTCGAGCTAAAATTTTTCCAGAATGTTTTAATACAGCTTCCTTTGCTTTATCTGCATATTTTTTCATTCTTTCAGGGTCTTTAATTTCACTGTAAGTTGCAATCCAGTAACCTTTCATAATTCTCCTTTTTAATTTTTTTTTTTTATGTTACCAAATTTTATGGCAGAAAAATTAATAATCAATTATGAAGATTATAAATTAGCAGTTGAAAAGTTAGCTCTTACAATTGAAAAAAATTACAAACCATCTGTTTTAGTCGGAATAATGAGGGGTGCAGCACCTATAATTGATATGCTATCAAGAATATTTAAATTGCCAACTGCTTATGTTGTTATTCAAAGTTATTCTGGAGAAACTGTAGAAAATAAACAAGGCGAACTTATTTTTGCAAGAGACATAAGCTCAATAGCTAAAAATGAAGACTTTAAAAATATTTTATTAGTTGATGATTTATCCGATACTGGACTTACATTAAATGAAAGTATTAAATGGTTAAAAAATTATGATCCAGTGAAAAACCATATTCAAGAAATAAAAACAGCTTGCCTTTGGAAAAAAAAATCCTCTTCTTTTACTCCAGATTTTTGTCCAATTTTACTAGATGGAGATCCTTGGATAGTTCAACCTTCAGAATATTATGATGAAATAGATATTAATGGTTTAAAGGAAAAACATTCATAAAAAAAGGCCAACTATATAAGTTGGCCTTTTTAATTTTTTTTTGAAAATTATTTTGGAATATCTCCTTCAACACCTTTTACATAAACACTCATTCCAGCTAACATTCCATCATCAGCAACTTTCCCTTCGGCAACTAATATATTACCTTTTTGGTCATATATAGGACCTGTGAACGAATGAACTTTTCCTGATGCTAGATCTTTTTGAAGCTGCTCTACTTCTTTAACTAAGTCAGCACCCATTGCAGAATTATATGGTCCCATAGCTACCATACCTTCCTTTAATCCGTGCCATGTGTCTTGTTGTTTCCATGTGCCGTCTCTTGCAGCAATAGCTCTTTCAACATAATATGGTGCCCAATCATCTATAATTGAAGTCAAAATTGATTTAGGAGCAAATCTCTGCATGTCACTTGCTTGACCAAATGACCATACACCTGCTTTCTCCGCTGTTTGAACTGGTGCTGTACTATCTGTATGTTGCATAATTATATCTGCACCTTGATCGATTAAAGCTTGCGCTGCTTCAGCTTCTTTACCTGGATCGTACCAAGTAAACACCCATACAATCTTAGTTTTAATATTTGGATTGACCTTTTGTGCAGCAAGAGTCATTGCGTTAATTCCTCTTATTACTTCAGGAATTGGAAAAGATGCAATATAGCCAATCGTGTTAGTTTTAGTCATTTTTCCAGCAATATGTCCTAAAAGAGTTCTTCCTTCGTAAAATCTTGCAGAGTAAGTAGAAACATTTGAGTGCTCTCTTTTATAACCTGTTGCGTGTTCAAATTTTACATTTGGAAAATCTTTTGCAACTTTGTTAGTTGGATCCATATATCCAAAACTAGTTGTAAAAATTAAGTCGTGGCCAGATTGAGCCAATTGTCTTATCACTCTTTCTGCATCAGCACCTTCTGGAACACTTTCAACAAATGTTGTTTTTATTCCAGCTGCCTCTACAGCGTTTCTACCTTCGTGATGTTGAAATGTCCATCCATGGTCACCAGTTGGGCCAACATAGACAAAACCAACTTTAAAATCTGCATTTGAGTTTACACTAAACCCAAGTAGAAAAATTGCAGAAATTAAATATTTAAAAAAGTTTTTATACATTTTGAATTTCCCCTTTAAATTTTTTTTGTGAAGCTTTAAGTTAATCAAAATTCAAAAAAAAAAAAATAATTATTTTCGAATAGCTAACATTACTTTTCCTTATAGAATATTCTTCCTAAGGAGGTTGGAGTATTCAGTTTTATTTTTCTACTGTCACGAGAGATTACAACTAAAACTATTATTGTCATCAGATAAGGTAATGCACTTAAAAATTGAACTGGTATTCTAAACCCTATTGCTTGCATATGTAATTGTAGAATTGTAATCCCACCAAAAATTAAAGCACCAATTAAAACTTTTATAGGACTCCAGGTTGCAAATACAACCAAAGCCAAAGCTATCCATCCTCTTCCAGCTGTCATATTTTCAATCCACTGTGGAGTGTATATTAAAGATAGATATGCACCTGCTAAGCCACACATAGCTCCTCCATAAAGAATACAACAGTATCTAACTAGAATAACATTTATACCTTGATTAGATGCCGAAACAGGCGAATCACCAACAGCTCTAACAACTAAACCTAATTTAGTTTTTTTCAAAAAATAATTAGTTAAAAATGGTAAAGCAAAAGCAAAATATAAAACTATAGAGTGTCCAAATAATATCGGACCAAAAAATGGAATACTTTCTTTTAAACTTGAAAATAAAATTGGAAATTCTTTTCCAGGGATACCAACAAAACTTTTTCCTAACATTGCGGATAAACCGATGCCAAAAATAGTTAATGCCAAACCCGTTGCAACATGGTTTGTAAGAAGAGATTGCGTTAAAAATCCAAAGATTAGTGAAATTATAACTCCTGATAACATAGAGCCTACGATTGCTATAAAAAGGTTGTCTGTTATTACCATTAAAGCAAAACCAGATATTGCTCCGATTATCATCATTCCTTCGACACCTAAATTTAAAACGCCCGATCTTTCAGTAATCAATTCACCTGAAGCAGCAAGTATTAATGGCACTGATGAAGCCATTATCGATCCTATCAGAATTCCTATAAAACTAATGTCTAAGATCATTTTTTTTTAAACTTAAAATTTTAACTTTGAAAAAAAGCAAATAATCAGATGCGAGTAAAAAAAATAAGATCATACCCTGAAAGACTTGGCCGGTATATTTTGGTATTTGTAAAAAAATTTGAGCCGTTTCAGCACCGAGGTATGTCAATGCAACAACCAAAGATGCAAAAATTATGCCAAAAGGATTAAGACGACCTAAAAAAGCAACAATAATTGCTGTAAAACCGTAATCGGGGGATATCATTCTATGCAGCTGTCCAATAGGTCCAGTAATTTCACCAACTCCAGCTAATCCCGCACAAGCACCACTAATCATAAAAACAACCAAAATCATAGTTTTTCCTTTAAACCCAGCATACTTAGCAGTTTTTAAACTTAGACCAGATACTTTAATCTGAAAGCCTAAATAGGTTTTATAAAGAATAAACCAACTCAGCATAACTGCTGCGAGAGCTAAAAAAATACCAGCATGAATTCTCAAACCCTCAAATAATAATGGCATTCTAGATGAGTCACTAAATTGTCTTGTTTCAGGAAAATTAAAACCTTCAGGATTACTCCATGGCCCAACTACTAAGTAATCTAAGAGTAGCTTTGAAACGTAAACCAACATAAGACTAACTAAAATCTCGTTTGTATTAAAATATGTTTTAAGAATTGCTGGGATAAGTGCAAAGATCATTCCCCCGATTGCTCCAGCAAGTATTACTAAAGGAAGTATATAAAAACCTTCTTGATTATAAAATATAAGAGCAACTCCTCCTCCTACAATCGCACCAAAAGTTAATTGCCCTTCTGCACCAATATTCCAATTATTACTTTTAAAACAAAATGATAAACCAATAGCAATTAAGCAAAGGGGGGTTGCTTTGAGTAGCAATTCACTGAATCCATATAAATTTGAAATAGGAGTTATAAAGTAAAACTTAAGTGCTTCTATTGGATTAAAGCCTAAAATATAAAAAATTATACCGCCACCTAAAATTGTAAGTATGATTGCAATAAAAGGAGTAAAAAAATATAATGCCATTGGTACATCATTTCTTTTTTCAATTTTAATCAATGGAACCTCCTCCCATTAGAACTCCTAATTTTTCTGGAGTGACTTCCTCTGAAGGCATTATTTTTGAAAGCTTGCCTTTGTAAATAACTGCAATTCTATCACTGAGTTTTAATAACTCCTCCGTATCTGTAGAAATTAAAATCGTTGATTTTTCTTGATTGTTAATTTTTATGAGTGTTTCATGAATATAATTGATTGCACCCACATCGAGCCCCCATGTTGGATTGTAACAAATTAATAATTCCGGAGCTGTAATTAACTCTCTTCCTAAAATAAGTTTTTGTAAATTTCCACCCGATAGAAATTGACTTTTTAATTCAACATTGTCTGTATTTACTGAGAAGTCAGATAATATTTTCTTTGAATGCTCTTTAATTTTTTTTTCATTTACCAAACCTTTTTCAAAAAAATTTGATGACTTAAAATTATTTAAAGCTACATTTTCATATATTTTTAATTCAGGTACAGCCGCTTGGGATATTCTATCTTCAGGAGAAAAAGCCATTAAATACTCTCGTCTTTGCTTTGGATTTAATTTAGCAATTTCCTTATTTCGAAAAATGATTGATGTATTAGGTGTAATTATTTCCCCACTCAAAATTTGAAAGAGTTCGTTTTGACCATTGCCAGAAATACCCGCTATACCTAAACATTCTCCTTTCTTTAAAGAAAAATTTAGATTAACTAAATTTGTTTCAAAAGGATCATCGCTATAAAAATTTAAATGTTTTACTTTAAATATCTCATCTTTATTTTTGGAAATATTAATTTTTTTCTTAATTTTCGCTAGTTTTTGACCAACCATCTTATTTGCGAGAGTTTCAACTCTTTCATTTTGTGTTTGACTAACCGATACAACCTTACCTTTTCGCATTACTGCAACTTCATCACATAAAGACAAAACTTCTTTTAACTTGTGAGTTATGTAAATAATTAATATCCCTTCATCACAGAATTTTTTTAAAGATATAAATAATTCCTCTGTTTCCTGCTCAGTCAAAACAGATGTAGGCTCGTCCATGATTAGAACTTTAGGGCTTCTTAAAAGACATCTTATAATCTCAACTTTTTGCTTTTGCCCTGCTGATAAATTTAATACAGGAACGTCAAGGTCAATACTAAAGTTATATTTTTTTAATATTTCATTTACTCTTACCCTTAAACTTTCGTTATCTTCAGTTGCATCTATACTTAAGTTTTCAAATACTGATAAAGTTTCAAATAAATTGAAATGCTGAAAAACCATTCCAATTTTATTTTTCTTGGCATCGAGTGGAGAACTTAATTTTAAATTTTTTTCATTTAAAAAAACCTCACCATTATCTGGGCTCACTACACCAGACAAAATTTTTACCAATGTAGATTTTCCAGCTCCGTTCTCTCCTAATAATGCGTATATTTTTCCACTTTTAAATTGAAGAGATACATTATCATTAGCTATACATCCTGGATATATTTTTGATATATTTGATATTCTTAAGTCTGTTGCCATAGCATTTCTTTAATATAATAAATCAATAACTCAATAATCTTTAAAATTTCCTATCTTTTCAAATTTGTATTAAATTCAAACAATTTAATGAAAGTTTTGAACAAATTGTTAACATAATTCAACTTTAGGTATGTATTAATGATTGTTGCTTTAAAAAAAAATACTTTATCAAAAAAATTTATTGCTCTGTTTATCACATTAACAATAATTTTTTTAAATGGATGCCAAACAATTAAAAAGAAATCTGATGAAGTGGCTGAAAAAGAGAATGAAAAATTTGGTCAATTCGTTGGAAAAGAAGTTAATGAGATGAGATTAGAATTAGGCTCACCGTCAGAAGATTTTGTCAATGAACTTGGAAATGAAATGCTTATCTACAAAACAAAAAAATATGGAATTCCTTGTGAAAGAAAATTTGAGGTGAATGCATCAGGGGTTATTATCGGATTTAGCTCTAGTGGATGTATTTAGTCTTGTGGGGACTAGCCCCACAAGCAAGGTACTTATTTAATTTCAATAAGTTTCTTTTTTTTATGTTCCGGGATAATCCTTTCACATGCAATTGTTAAAAGACCATCTTTTAACTCTGCACCATTCACTTTTACATCATCAGCAATTGTAAATGATCTCGCAAATTGTCTTTGCGATATACCTTTATGGATTATCTCTCCATCTTGATTTTTGTTTTCACTTCTATCAACTTGTTTAGTTCTTACAGTTAATAGATTATCTTCAAACTCTACCTCAACATCTTTTTTGCTAAAACCAGCTAAAGCAACTTCAATTGAGTAGTTATCTTTGCCAGTCCTTCTTATGTTGTAAGGCGGGTAGTTTGATTGCATACTTAAACCACCATTGCCCAACATGCTTTCGAATTGGTCAAACATATCGTCAAAACCAATAGAGAAAGGCCGAAGTGAGTTGAAAATTGATAGATCCTTACTTGTCATATTATCCTCCTTTAATTAAGCAAGTTTATTTATTGCTAGCCCCATTAGGCGACTAACAAAGTTTATATGGTAATTAATTTTGATATTTCAAGATCAGGTGTTTAATTTTCCAGCTATTTTCAAAGCGAACGCGTAGTCAACTGCAATCTCCTCAATTGCTCCATCTCTTCCAGATTTTCCTCCATGACCTGCATTCATTTCTGTTTTTAATAAAAGTAAATTGTTATCCGTTTTGTAATCTCTTAATTTTGCAGTAAATTTTGCTGGCTCATCAAATAATACCCTGTTATCACTTAGACTTGTTGTTATCAAAATGTTTGGGTAATCCATCTTTTTAATATTGTTATAAGGCGCATATGAAAATATGTAATCAAAGTGTTCTTTTTTATCTTTAGCATTTCCAAATTCATCAAATTCGCCGACTGTTAATGGTAACGAATGGTCTAAGTTCGTGGTCAACGAGTCAACGAAAGGAACAGCCATAACAATTCCCAAAAATAAATCAGGCGCTTGGTTAACAACGGCTCCCATTAAAAGACCTCCAGCAGATCCACCCATTCCAATAATATTGCCTTTAGATGTAAACTTTTTTTCAATTAAAAAATTTGCAGAAGCAATGTAATCTTCAAATGTATTCTTCTTGTTTAATAATTTTCCTTCTTTCCACCATTTCATTCCTTTTTCCATACCGCCTCTAATATGAGAAGTTACCCATATAATATCTCGCTCTATTAAACTTATTCTTGTTGAAGAAAAACTTGGTGACATAGAACTACCGTAAGATCCATACCCATATAATAATAATTTTGCAGATCCGTCTAATTTAGTTTTTTTATGTCTTGTTATGGTAATAGGAACCATTCTTCCGTCATGAGAGGTACACTCTAATCTTTCAACTATGTAGTCATCAGAATTATGGCCACTAGGAATCTCTTGTTCTTTAACTAATTTTTTCTCCTTTGTTTTAAGATTGTATAGGTAAGTCCTTCCAGGAGTTTTTGGTGATGAATATGACAAATAAACGGTATCAGTATTTCTATCTCTTTGAGTTAATGAAACACCAGGTACTATAACTTTTTCATCTGAAAAAAATATTTCTTCTTCTTCATTTTTTGGATTTCTTAATATTAATTTTGATAATGCATTAGAAGTTTCAGATCTTATAATCCAATCATTTAAAAAAATTAATCCTCCAATTAAAACCTCATCTCGTGCAGGTATAAATGTTTCCCACTCCTTTTTTTCTAAATCATTTGTCTTTTCGATCTTAAAATCTTCTGCATCTTCATTTGTATGTTTATAGAAATTACCATTCCATGAATTAACAGAATATATTATCCCTCTTTTTCTTTTATCAATTAGTTTTGGTTTTGGAATTATTTCATCTGCTTTAAAATAATACTGTTCGGACGTATTATGATCAGATGACGTAATAAAAAAATACTTTTCGTCAGAGCTAAGACCTATTCCTACAGTAAATGCTTCACTTTCTTCTTTAAATATAAGAATATCTTTACTAGCAGGAGCACCAATTTCATGCCTGTAAATTTCTCTTGGTCTGTGATTGTCATCAAGCTTAGAGTAAAAAATATATTTGTCATCTAAGCTAAATGTTATTCCACCACTTGTATTTTCAATTTTTTCACCAACTTGCTCTCGACTTTTAATATCTCTTATATGTATAGTGTAATATTCAGATCCTTTTAAATCTAATGAATAAGCTAGTAATTTATCATTATAGCTAACTTCTAAGTCTCCAAGCCCAAAATATTCTGTTTTAAGCTTTTCTTTTTCTAAATCACCATTCCAAATTTCTTCTATTTCATCAGAATCAATTTTCTTTCTTAACTTTATAGAATAATTTCCTTTTGTTGTTGTTTTTGTCCAGTAACTATATCTTACATCTTTAAACGGAAGAGACTCATCATCAAGTTTAATTCTTCCTTTAATCTCATCGAATAAAATTTTTTGAATTTCTTTTGTATCTGACATTTGATGACTAAAATAATCATTTTCATCTTCAAGATATTTTCTCACCTCTGGCAATAATTTTGAACTATCCTTCAATACTTCAAGTATATTTTCCTGATGTATCCAACTATAATCGTCTTCCCAAGTTACGTTGTGACAAGATTTTAATTCTGGTTTTTTTTTAAGCTGTGGTATTTTCATTTAAATTTAATTAATTTATGAATATTTTTTTTGCAATACTAATAATCTTTATAATTCTTTATATTTTACTCAATTGGTTTGCCAAAACCTCAACAAAAAAAATATCAAAATTTGTAAGAACATTTATTATAATTTCTTCAATATTGTTAGCGGTAATAATGGCATATGCAGGAAGATATATATTTTCCTTACCATTTATGTTGGCTATTTTGCCTTTAATTAAAACAAAAGCAGGTATTTCTTTATTTCAGCTATTTAGATTATGGGGACTTTTTAGAGTTTTAAAAAATTCTGGCAGATTTAATTTTAATCAATTTAATCAAAATATGTCATCTCAGAATATGAGTTTAGATGAAGCATATAGAATTTTAAATTTAGATCCCAAAAAAAAATATACAAAAGATGAAGTGATGAATTCTTATAAAAAAATTATGAAAAAAATTCATCCAGATAGAAGTCCAGAATTAAATAATATTGCTACTTTAGTGAACCAAGCCAAAGACACAGTCTTAAAATCGGTTGTTTAAGTATAACTTAGTATTGATTTGTACACTTGTTCGACCTTAATTAAATTTGGATCAATTTCACTTCCATGTATAATATTATTAACATCATATCCTTCAGGAATAATTCTAATATGATTAGGAGTATAATCCGTATATGCTTTTGGTGAGTCCAATAAAATCACTAAGCTTGGTTTGCCAGATTGTGATGAAATATGTGAACCAAATGAATCATTCCCCACATACATATCTGCAGAAGCTATAAAAGGTATTACTTCTGAGATATTTTTGTTACTAAGATCTATAATATTATCTCCTTCAACCTTATCCATTATTTCTTGAGCAATTAATTTTTCATTAGGACCACACAAAATAAAAAAATTAAATTTATTTAGTTTATTTAACTCATTTATTAGATTTGAGTAATTATCAGTGCCCCATTTTGTTGTTGGACCTGAAGATCCAGCTCCTATTACAATGTTAAATTTTGATTTATCAAAATAAGTTGAGACACTTTTAAGTTTATTTTCATTTATGTGAATTTTTGTGTATGTTTTACATTTCTCTATGTTTAATACACTCGCAGTAAACTTTTGTGCTGCGTTGATTAAATGAAGATTTTTCTTTTTAAATAAAGGATAGTGATAAATATCTTTTATTCCAGCTAACTTACACGCGATGAATATTCTAGGACTTGGATAATAAATAAATATTTTATCAAAATTATATTTTTTTAATTCCGATGAAAAACTAAATATATTTTTAAATTTATTGTATTTTTTATCTATTACTATGACTTCTTTAATTTTAGGATCATCCTCTAATGCATCCGACAAATTATTGCATAATGTAAAAACTGTTATAGGTCCAAATTTTTCAGATAATTGATGCACATAACTTAGATGTAACAAATTTGCTCCAAGACCTATATAGCTAAGATAAACACAAACTTTCATAAGTATTTAGAATATATTTTTTTATTATTTTTTTCTTAAATCTATTCTATAATTATAGTCATATAATTAAGTTATGATTAATGGAATATATGCAGCTATATTGTCAGTATTAGATAAAAATCTGGCGTTAAATAGTGAAAAAACGATTAAATATGCTGAAAACTTAATCGACAAAGGTTGCCATGGAGTAGTTTTTTTTGGAAGTACTGGACAATCACAACTCATATCTCTTTCGGAAAAAATTCAATTAATCAATTTGTTACCAAAAAGTAATTATAGGGATAAATTTATAATTGGAACTGGTCTTAATTCGCTAGTTGACAATATTAATTTGATAAAAATAGCCAAATCAAATGGGTTTAATAAATTTTTAATTATGCCTCCTGCCTATTATAAGTATAGCGATGACGATGTGATTAATTTTTACTCAAGAATAATAGATGAAATTAATGAATGTAAAATAATTTTATATAATTTCGAAAAACTCTCAGGATATAAATTTAGTATTGATTGTGTTGAGGAGTTAGTTAAAAAATTTCCAAGTCAAATTGTTGGAGTAAAAGACAGTTCTTATAATCTGTATGAAAATTTGAAAATTGATAATTTTTCAGTTATGCCTGGTTCAGAGTCAAAATTATTAAAAGGATTAGAATTAGGTTGTTCTGGAATAATTACAGCAACAACAAATGTTACTTCAATTTTAGCAAGAGATGTTTACGATAAATTTCAAAATGGCTCAGATCAATCTTCTAACGAAAAGTTGTGTTTAGTAAGAAGTATTTTTGATAAATTTAATTTGATTTCAGGTTTACATACTTTCATGGCACAAATTGACCATGACTACCAGAATTTAATTCCACCATTGAAACTGTTAAATGAAAACGAAAAAAAAATATTTTTTGCAGAACTTCAAAAACTTGATTTTGACTTTAAGCACTTAAAAGCAGCATAATGAAACTTATAAATTTTTTAAATGATTTGTTCAAAGAAGATGGTTTTATCTTAATAGATTATAATTCTAACAGATATGTTATAGGAAAGCCTTTGAAAGAAATTCCTATAGAATTACAATTGTTAGACAAAAGTTTGCATAAAAAATTACTTTTCCATCCTGATTTATATTTTGGTGAAGCATATACCAATGGCTCTTTAAGATTAAAAAATGGAACCTTGACGGAATTTCTTGATATAGCTTTTAAAAATATTGGAAGAGCAGATATTAATATTTATGGAAAGACATTAAATAAAATAAAGGGAACTTTAAAATATTTAACAAGTTTTAATAAAATTGTTAAATCTAAACAAAATGTTGCACACCATTATGATATTTCAGAAAAATTATATGATTTGTTTCTTGATAAAAAAAGACAATATTCATGTGCATACTTCAAAAATGAGAATGATACCTTGGAAACTGCTCAAGAAAATAAAATTGATCACATAATTAAAAAACTTCATATACAACCTAACCAAAAAGTTTTAGATATTGGATCTGGTTGGGGAACACTTGCAATTGACATTGCAAAAAAAACAAAAGCTTCAGTTACCGGAATTACACTTTCAGAAAATCAATTAAAATATAGCCAACAAAAAGCCAAAGAATTAAATTTAGATAATCAAGTTGAATTTAAATTAATAGATTACAGACAATTGAATGAAAAATTTGATAGGATAGTTAGTGTTGGAATGTTTGAACATGTTGGAAAAAAATTCTATCAAACCTATTTTAATAGAGTGTCTCAAATGTTAAAAAAGGATGGAGTAGCCTTGATACACACAATTGGATCAAATCTACCACCTAGAGACCCACAGCCTTGGATAACAAAATATATATTTCCTGGTGGATATACCCCTAGTTTAAGCGAAATAGCGAGGCCAATAGAGGATTCTGGACTTATAGCTACAGATATAGAGATTTTAAGGATGCACTATGCTCACACATTAAGAAATTGGAGAGAAAGATTTCTATCAAAAAAAGATCAAGTTTTAGAAATGTTTGATGAAAAATTTTTAAGGATGTGGGAATTTTATCTTACAAGTTGTGAAATGGCTTTTAAATGGGGAGATCAAGTTGTATTTCAACTTCAGCTAACTAAAGATATTAGATCTGTTCCCAATACTAGAGACTATATTTATTAAAAATTAGCTGATAAAGCTGTATTTCTTAAATGAAAAAAAAGAAAAAAAAACCTAAAAAAAAAAATTTAAAAACAAAGGTTAAAAAATCAAAAAATAAATCCAAGTCAAAAATAAAGAAAAAAAGACCAAAATTAAAAAAAAAAACAACAAAAAAATTAAATCGAAGAAAAAAAATAAAAAAAGTTAAGTTAAAGACAAGTACTGAAAAGGGTATTATTTCAAGAACGGTCAGACTTGAGGAAGATTTAAAAAATAAGTTTTCTTTCAAATTTAGTTTTAATTTATTAGCAATTGATAAATTAATACAAAAATTTTTTCAAAGTATAGAATTTAGATTAATTCGTTTTAAAGAAATAAGAGCTGAGGAAAAAAGGCAAATTAAACTTGAGAAAATTGAGCAAGCAGAAAAGGAAAAAATCGAAATTGAGAAACAAAAGAAAGCAGATGAGTTAGCTTTTTTAAAAGAAAAAGAAATCCAGTTAAAACAAGAACAAAAATTAGAAAGAGAAAGAGCAAAAGATATAAAATTATTCTTAAGAAAAGAACAGGCTATACTAAGAAAAGAGCAGGCGGAGAGACAAAAGAAATTTTTACAAGAATTAAAATTAGAAAAGCAAATAGAAAAGTTTAGAATAAGAGAGGTAAAAGAACTAGAACAACTAGAAAAATTAGCCTTAAGAGAAAAGAGAGAGGATTATTCAGGATTACAAGAGCGTATCGAAAAACTAAAATTAAAATATCAACAAATAAGAGATCAGAAAATAAGAGAACGAGTTGAAGCGTTAGGCGTAGAAACACAAGAAGGAGACGATAGAGCAAAATTACTTCAAAGAGAAAGGGAGTATACTTTAGCTAGGCAAAAAATTGAGTTTGCACTTGAAAGCTTTTACAGAAGTGCGAATAGTTTAGTTTTTCAACTTAATAAAAGATATATAACTAAACATATGTCTATCTTGAGATGCATAGACAGAAGATTCGAAACCGGAGAGATATTTATAAAATGGGACGAGACAATTGATGATGAGTGGTTAATACTAATTTATATTAAAAATAATTCCCCTGATGAAGGTATAGTCATTGAAGATAAAACAAATGAAGAAAAAAATATTTCACATGAATTTAAACCCAGTGAAATTTTTAAAGCCTCAGATTTAATGGTAGACTCATTAACACAGCTGATTGCAAAAAAAAGATCTAAGAATAATTAAATTTGTTGGTCTTTAATAATTTTTTCTATTAACTTTATATTTTCTCCACTTTTAATTAATGGATAAATTGATTTTGCTTTTCTCAAGTCATCAACTGCTTTTTCATATTCCTTTAAGCCTAAGTATATTTGCGCTCGTCCTGATAATGCTCCAAAATGTCTTGGCTCTAGATCTAAAACTTTTTCAATATCATCTAACGATTTCTCATAATCCCCCAATATAAATAGTAATGTTGCTCTCTTATTCCAACCCTCCGCCCATTTTGGGTCCTCATTAATCACATCTGTAAATAGTTTTAATGCCATTGTATACTGCTGATGGTACATGGAATAGGTTCCGTTTTCTAATTTGTTCGTCAGATAATCATTGTTTGGGTGTCTTGTCCATTTATTCCAAATTTGATCCTCTAGCTTTTCTGCTTGTTGTAAATTTTTTGCATTAAGTAATTCTCTAAACAATATATTTAAATTGTCTGAATACACATTATTTGTACTTACAAATAAAAATATAATTATAAAACTTACATATTTTTTAATCACTGACATATACAGATACTCCTCTAGAATTAATATCTACATCAAATTTTTTATGCAATGGTGGAAAAGCTCTTTGAGAACAATCCAGTCTATCACAAGTTCTACATGAAACCCCTACAGGTATTTCTGATTTTTTATCATTCAAATCTAAGTTTTCCGTATAAACAAAATCTCTTGCATATTTGGCTTCACATCCAAGTCCAATAGATAACATACTTTTTTTTTGTCCATATCTTCCTATACCTTTTTCAACAGTTCTTGCTATACATACATACTTTTCACCATTAGTCATTTTACTTACTGCAGCCTGTATAACACCAGGTCTAGAAAAAGCCGAATATACATTCCATCGAGGACAAGCACCACCATAACGTGGTATTTCTATACCTGACAATGAAAATCTTTTTGAAATATTACCAGCTACATCAACTCTCAAAAAATGAAATGGAACCCCAGGTAATTTTGGATCATTCAAACATGTTACTCTATGTGTCACTTGTTCGAACGAAGTTGCAAAAGTATTTTGCAATAACTCTAAATCATATTTAAGTTTTTTACATTCATAATGAAATAATTTGTAGGGCATTAAAATTGCTGCACCACAATAATTTAATAAAGCAACTTTTGTTAATTTTTTCGATTCTTCATTTGGATAATTAAAAGTATCAAGATAAGAATTTATTATGTCACTAGCCCCCTCTTGTGCAATTTGAGCTGCAGCATGTAATTTCTTTGTTTCCAAAGACAAATAATCAGACAATAGTAACTTTCTATTTTTGTTATCATAAATTTTTGAAAAGGGTTTTCCTTCCTCAGGAATTATATCTTGTACTTCAATTTTATACTCTGATTTTAAATAATCACATAAAGCAATATATCTTGTTCTATTATTTTGTTTTATTTGTTCAAAGATTTGATTTGCAAATTCCTCTAGTTTTGGAAAAAAATTTCTATTTTCTTGCAAAAAATCTGAAATTACTTCTCCAGGAAATGAGTTTTTTCTATTATCAACAATTTTTCCTGAAAGTTTTTCAATTTTGTTAACCAATTCATGATCTTTTTTTTTCAAAATGTCTCCTAATCTTATTAGAGCTTTACCAATTTTTGGATTACTATTTGCTAGATCTTTAACTTCTGGACCAACTATATCCAAATCTTCAAAAAGTTGATCATCAAGTAATTCTGAAATTGTGTTGACCATATTGATATCTGATTTATTTGTTAGATCGCTAATGTTGATGCTTAATTCCTCACAAATTTTTAAAAGTAATTCCCCGTCAATTTTTCTTTTACCACCCTCGATTAAAGCTAAATAACTTGGTGAAATGTTAAGTTGTGAGGCTAGTTTGTTTGCCTGCATACCTAGCTGTCTTCTAAAAGCTTTTATTTTTGGACCAATGTTTAATTCTACTTGACTCATTTACTATTTGTAAACTTTGTAAATTATTATTTACAAAAAATTTATTGTATTTACTGGAATTTTAACATTTTTTGTGGATTTTGTAAATATTGTAAATTATAAAGTTTACATGGACAAAAATACTATAAAAAACATTGAAACTAGTTCTCAAACTACAAATCACCAAGAGCACCAAGAGCATAGAAGCAGAGGGGTTTATTTAAGAGATGACCACTGCGATTGGGGATCAAGTGGGATGAATGAGTTTACAGAAGAATATAACGAAAAGTAAAAAGAATTAGTTTTTTTAAAGGGGGAATAATGTCAGCCGAGAAAATCTCGTACGAGTTGAAAAGATTTGCAGGAATACAAAGGGATTATAAGCCAGATGAAGTAGAAAGGCTAAGAGGATCTATTAGAATTGAGTATTCAATGTGTAAACAGCAATCTCAAAAACTCTGGAGATTGTTGAATACAGAGCCATATGTAAACACACTTGGTTCTTTATCAGGAAATCAAGCTGTTCAACATGCAAAAGCAGGTTTAAAAGCGATCTATTTAAGTGGTTGGCAAGTTGCAGCAGACGCAAACAGTGCCGGTGAAATGTATCCTGATCAATCTTTATATCCTTACGACAGCGCACCTAAATTAGTTGAGTCTATGAATAATTCTTTAATTAGAGCTGATCAAATTCAGCATATGGAAATAGCAGATGGAGATATGAATAGCAGCGAAAGAACTGATTACATGTTGCCAATTATTGCAGATGGTGAAGCAGGATTTGGCGGGCCGTTAAATGTATTTGAGCTAACAAAAAAATTTATAAAAGCTGGCGCAGCCGGAGTTCATTTTGAAGACCAACTAGCTAGTGAAAAAAAATGTGGACATATGGGTGGTAAGGTACTTGTTCCTACTGGAACCATGGTCCGAAATCTAAAAGCAGCAAGATTGGCAGCTGATATTGCCGACGTTCCTCTCATTATTCTTGCAAGAACAGATGCCAACGCTGCGAAACTAATAACAAACGATTTTGATGAAAATGACAAACTGTTTTTAACTGGAGAAAGATCACCTGAAGGCTTTTATTATGTAAAAGATGGCATTGATCAAGCAATCTCAAGAGGGTTAGCTTATGCACCTTACGCAGATTTAATATGGTGTGAAACTGCAACACCTAATTTAGAAGAAGCAAAAAAGTTTGCTGATGCAATACATGCAAAATTTCCTGGAAAGATGTTGGCTTATAATTGCTCTCCATCCTTTAATTGGAAGAAACATTTATCTGATGATGAGATTGCAACATTTCAAACTAAAATTGGAATGATGGGATATAAATTTCAATTTATAACTTTAGCAGGTTTCCATACGCAAAATATTGCTATATTCGAGCTTGCAGAAAAGTATAAAAAGGAAGGTATGACTGCTTACTCTAGAATACAACAAAATGAATTTGCTAGAGAAAAAGATGGATATACCAGTGTTAAACATCAACGAGAAGTTGGCACTTCTTATTTTGATGCAGTTTCCAATACAATAAGTTCTGGAAAGAGCTCCACAACAGCAATGAAAGGCTCGACAGAATCTGAGCAATTTTAATTACTCTTTAGCTTTTGAATTTGATCCCAGGCTGAATTAATAGCTCTCATTTTCTTTTTACTTTCCTCAATAACTTCCTGAGGAACTCCTTTACTTAGAAGTAAGTCAGGATGATGTTCTTTACTTAATTTTAAATATCTTTTTCTAATATCTGTAAGATTATCATCAGGTTTGCTCTCTAATACTACATATGGATTGAGTTTATCTGATGATTTTCTACCCTCAACTATTCCATTGAACTGAGAATCACTAAGACCAAATAATTGGGAAACATGTTGTATCATTCTAAATTCTTGATCACTTATATTTCCATCAGCTTCTGCAATATAAAATAATATATTAATGACTTCTTCCAACACATTTATATTTCCTTGATAGATCTGAGCTATTTGTTTTGCATATGGTTCGTAACCAGTACTTTCTTCTTTAGCTTTATTAAAAATTTTTCCAACTTGATCTAATTCATGTTCTGGAATTTTGAGTTTATCTTTAACCGCTATTAATTCCTCTCTACTAACCTGACCGTCTGCTTTACTCAGTTTAGCTGATAAAACTATAAGAGCTAATGCAAAAACTTGTTGAGGTTGTGCAAAAGATTTAAATGTTGATCTTGATCTTGATACTTTTCCACCAATTAAGGAACCCAATAGCATCCCAAACGGTCCTCCTAAAGAAAAACCGATCATCCCACCAATTAAACTTCCCCAGATAGACATATAAAAAAAATTTAATATAATTTAATATATTTATGTTCTCAACTTTTTTAGCTTTAACATTTTTATTTTTAATGTTTATGTGGTCATTGGCGTGGGTAAATTATTATAATAAACTAGATAAAAGATTTGGTTCGTCTTTATGGAGATGGAGTTATGACTATCCAGTGCCAGGTGATAGAGACATTTCTTTTCTTGATGATAAAAAATTTGTTATTTTAAGAAGAAAGAGAAATAGAGCAGTTACAGTTATGTATTTTATTTTATTTTTCTCTTTTTTTATATTTTTATCTTTTGTAACCCAGATTTTGTACGCTATTCAACATTAGTTTAGTTGGTGTTTATTTTTTAAATACAAAAAGAACGCTACAATTTCATATCCAACATAAAATAACTGGTAAATGACAGGGAGTTTAAAAAATTTATAAAGAAACTTGTATTTTGGAATACTTTTCCAAATAAGTAAAAAAGCATCAATGCCCACATAGATTTTTCCATCTTGTTCTACATGAAGTCTTCTTAGAAGCTCTTTATCAGTTTTTTTTGTTTCTAATTCAGCATTTTTATTTTTGGTTATGTCTATCCAATTCAAATTTTCAATGTTTTCTTTTTTATAAATATTAATTTCTGCTCTGCAGATTTTGCATGAATTGTTAAAAAAAACCTTCATAATTAAACTATATTTGAATATTTTATTTTTACAAATGTGCCAAATAAGCAGTTGATATATTAATAATCACTACTACATTCTTCGAATGTCAAATTTCTTCAAAGAAACAGATATAGATACATCACAAGCTGAAGCAATTGTTACTGAAACTTTAAAAAATTGTGATGACGGAGAATTATATTTAGAAAATCATAAATCTGAGTCTATTGTTTTAGATGATAATAAAATAAAGAGTTCAACTTATAACTCTGATCAAGGATATGGTTTCAGAGCTGTTACAGGCGAAGTTGTTGCATACTCTCATTCTAATGATATTTCAAAAGAGTCACTAAGAAAATCAAGCGATAATTTAAAAGATACATTAAAGTCAAAAAAAGGAACCTACAACCATGAAATTCCTAAAACTAACAGCAAATATTACGAAAATATTAATCCTATTGAAAGCAAGACTTTCGATTCAAAGATAGATTTGCTGAAAAGTGTTAATAACTATTTAAGATCAAAAGGCTCAATTGTAAATCAAGTAACTGCAAATTTTTTAGGTGAACATAAATCAATAGAAATTATTAGGTCTGATAATCAAATTTTGAAAGATGATAGACCATTAGTCAGATTCAACGTTTCCGTTGTTTTAGAAAAAGATGGAAAAAAAGAAACAGGTGTTTATGGAGTTGGAGGAAGACAAAGTTATGATGATTATCTAAAAGATGGAAGCTGGAAAGATGTTTGTGATGAAGCTTTTAGAATCGCAAATGTCAATTTAGAAAGCAAACCAGCGCCAGCAGGAGAAATGAAAGTTGTTTTAGGTCCTGGATGGCCAGCAATTTTAATTCACGAAGCAATCGGACATGGTCTCGAGGGGGATTTTAATAGAAAAAAAACTTCAGCATTTCATAGTTTAATGGGGCAGCAAGTAGCTAGCGAAGGAGTTACGATTGTAGATGACGGGACCTTACATCAAAGAAGAGGAAGTTTAACGATAGATGATGAAGGAACGCCTACTGAAAATACAGTTTTAATAGAAAATGGAATTTTAAAAAACTATATGCAAGACCGTTTAAACGCTCGTCTGATGGGAACTAAGTCAACAGGTAGTGGAAGAAGAGAAAGTTATAAACATGTGGTTTTACCAAGAATGAGAAATACAATGATGTTGTCAGGTAAATATTCACAAGATGAAATGATAAGTTCAGTTGATAAAGGTATTTTCGCTGTAAGTTTTGGGGGAGGACAAGTAGACATAACCTCAGGAAAATTTGTTTTTAACTGTACGGAAGCATATGAAATCAATAATGGCAAAATAGGATCACCAATCAAAGGTGCTACATTAATTGGAGATGGACCGTCAATTTTAAAAGAAGTTTCATTAGTTGGTAATGATATGAAATTAGATCCAGGTATTGGGACATGTGGTAAAGCTGGACAAGGTGTTCCAGTAGGAGTAGCTCAGCCATCAATTCTTATAAATAAGATGACTGTTGGTGGAACAAAACTTTAATCTAAATGATAAGGGATCAGGAATTTTTAAAAGATATAGCATCTTATTGTATTGAAAACTCTAAAAAACTAGGAGCAACAGATGTGGGTGTAAAAGTAATTCACTCTGTCTCAGAAAATGTTAGTTTTAGAAACAAAAAGTTAGACGAGTCAAATAGAGCAGATAGTTTTGCTGTCAATTTAACTACTTATATAGAGAAAAAAAAATCAAGCATTAATTCATCAGATTTATCTAAATCAAACTTAGAAAAACTAATAGAACGTTGTATTGATGCTACAAAAATTACTCCATCAGATGAAAATAATT
This sequence comes from uncultured Pelagibacteraceae bacterium, assembly GCA_902519255.1. GTDB lineage: Bacteria > Pseudomonadota > Alphaproteobacteria > Pelagibacterales > Pelagibacteraceae > Pelagibacter. The sequence continues at coordinate 228,908 of CABYIV010000001.1, forward strand.
CGTTACCAGATAAAGATTTAATGTCTAAAGAGATAAGAGACCTTAATCTCTATGATGAAACACATTATCCAAATGATAAAAAGATTGAATTTTTAAAAAAAGTTGAAGAGACAGCATCAACTGACGAAAAAATAGTTAATACTGAAGCTGGTTTTACCGAAAATAAAAATAATTTTATACTCGCAAACAGTAATGGTTTTTTAGGTGGATACAAAACTTCAAATTTTTCATCTTCATGTGTAGCTGTATCAAGAATTAACGGTGCAATGGAAAGAGATTATGAGTTTGGTAGCACAAGATTCTTGGAAGATATGATGGAACCAGAGGAAATTGGAAAAATAGCTGCCGACAAAGCAATAAAAAAGTTAGGTCCAAAAAAAATCAAGAGTGAAAGAATTGGCGTTATATTCGATAAAAGAATTTCCAAAGGAACACTAAGCACACTAGCAAGTGCAATTAGTGCGAGTGCTATTGCAAGAGGAACTTCTTTTTTAAAAGATCAAATCAATTCTGAAGTTTTTCCAAATTCAATTAATATCATTGATGATCCAAAAATTGAAAAAGGATTAGGTTCCCAAAACTTTGATAGCGAGGGCGTTGAAACCAATTCTTTGAAACTAGTTGAGAATGGTATTTTAAAAAATTATTTAATTGATACTTATTATGGTAAAAAGTTAAATTTAAAATCTAATGGTAGGTCTGGAGGAACAACAAACTTATATTTTGAAAATGGTACCTTAAGTTTTAAAGATTTGCTAAATTCAGAAAAAAAGTTTCTATATATAACAGAGACTATAGGCCATGGAGGCAATATTATTACAGGAGATTACTCAGTTGGAGCGTCAGGATTTATGGTTGAGGATGGAGAATTAACTTACCCAGTAAGTGAAATAACTATAGCTGGAAATTTTAAGGAAATGTTTAAGAATATTACTTTGGCAAATGATTTAGAGATGAAGTACTCAACAAATGCTCCCACTTTGTTGATTAATCAAATGACGGTAGCGGGAAAATAATTATTGAATTTTTTTTAGTCTATATTCCCATAGACCCATTCTTTTATAAGCCACTTTTATAATCAATGCTTTTTTTTTATCGTACCATATTTCAAAATTTAATTTTTTATCATCAGATAGATTTGGGTTGGTAGAAAAAAGTCTAAAATGTTCTACATCATATTCTTTATTATAAAGTTTAATTTTTCCTTTTCCTAAAAATTCTATGTTTTGTTTTTTTACACTTCCAGATAATGGACTTATTTGTGTTTCAGTTTGCAAAATTCTATGATTCCACCAATGACCGATTATATTTTCTCTATCCGCCTCACCCTTATATGATGATCCATCAATTATAAACTTCTCTTTTTTTTCATCAAAAATTAAATTTACATATTTTCTCTTATTGTTTTGAAATGTTTCTGAGTTAAATGAAATTAATTGGTCTCCAATATATTCTTCAGTACCTCTACTATTTATAGAGAATACTGTAACACCCAATAATTTTACATTGAAATTAGTCTTATTTTTAACAATAAATTTATTTTCTTCTTTTTTAAATGTGAAAATACTTTCTCCAATTTTTTCATCATCTTTAAATATCTCCATTTCTATGTATGAATAATTTTTATAGTGATCAGTATGTGCTTGTAAAAAAAGAGGAGATAAAACTAATAATATTACTAAGAATTTTCTCATTATTTCATATTATTTTAACTAACTTGTCAGAACTTTATATAGAATTTTTATGTTTAAAAGATAAATAGTCTAAAGAATTATGTTTTTAACCATTAAAAATATTCCCTCAAAATCCTGGAGCTCAGAAAAACCTTTAAATTTAAAACCTAAATTTACAACTTTTTTACTTTTATGTATTGGTTTATCTTTGTTTGGGTTGGGAGAGGGTCTTTTATTAGTTTCTACGACTGGTAATTCTCCATGGTCTGTTCTTGCAGAAGGGTTATCAAACATATTAAATATTTCGATTGGTTTATCTACATTAATAATAAGTATTGTTGTTTTAGGGTTTTGGTTTCCACTAAAACAAAAACCAGGAATTGGTACAATTTTAAATATTTTAATTATAGCAGCCATAATTGATTTGACGCTTTTTCTTTTTGATCCTCCTTTAGCTACTTTTTCAAAATATATTCTTGCTGTATTTTCTGTTCTACTTGTCGGTCTAGGAAGCGGCATATACTTAATTGCAAATTTAGGTCCTGGTCCGAGAGATGGATTGATGACGGGTCTAACAAAAAAAACTCAACTTCCTATTGCTTTAATTCGAGCTACTTTAGAAATTTCAGCTGTTATATCTGGTTGGTATTTGGGAGGAACTGTTGGTTTGGGTACTATAATATTTGCATTTGGGATAGGCCCTGCTGTAGCTTTAGGAATTTATATTGTGGATAAAGTAACGAAGTAAATGTGTTTAGCGGACAATTAGTCGATTGTTAATACTGAATAAAAATTGTAAATATAAATCATGTCTATAAAAAATTGGATGAAAGAATCGGCAAATATACTATTTGACGATAGTAAAAATGATTTAAGAGCCCTTCCTAAAACTGTGAGACTACAAATATTATTAGTTTTGAGTTTTATATGGACAACAGTATTTAGTTTATACGTATTTTCATATGCCACTTTTGCATTTGGTTGGGCAGGGACGTATGTTGCTCATATAGGTTTAATATTTGCTGTTTATTATACGTTTAAACAATTTCATAGAGCTGAAGCAAAAGCTGTTAGTGTTTTTAAGACAAAAAATTTTGATCCATTTAAAATAATGACAATTGTTTTTGTAATAGTTTTTATTTTTGTTTTCTCAAAAGGAATTGAAGTATTGACAAGAACAAACTCTTACTCAATTCCATATGATGGACCTAGTAAATCAGCATTTGAAAAGTGGCTGCCTTTTACCAAAAATAAATCTGAATAATTATTTTTTAAGAAGCTTCTGATAATTTAGATAGCTTTTTTCTCTCGTGAGGATCAAGCACAGCTTTCCTTAATCTGCATGAATTTGGCGTAATTTCTAGTGCTTCATCAGAATTTAACATGCTCAATTGTTCAGCGATAGACATCTTTCTTACAGGAGTTAAAACAACATTTTCATCTGTTCCTTGTGTCCTCATATTTGTAAGTTTTTTACCTTTCATGACATTTATAATCATATCACCAGGTTTAGGTGACAATCCTACAATCATACCCGAATAAACTGGATCGTTATGAGTAACAAACATTTCTCCTCTTGCCTGTAGATTATAAATTGCAAATGCTACTGCTTTTCCTTGTTCCATAGAAATTAATGCACCATTTCTTCTGCCTTCCATATCTCCCTCAAATTTTCCATAAGAATGGAATATTCTGTTTATTACTCCTGTTCCTTTAGTTAGAGTAAGAAATCTACTGGTGTACCCCATTAAACCTCTAGTTGGTGCATGAAAGATTAATCGTTTTTTATTTTTTCCAGTATCTTTAAGATCTATTAATTTTCCTTTTCTTTTATTCATGGAGTCTATAACTTTTGAAGAAAACTCTTCGTCAAGATCCATAGTAATTTCTTCAATAGGTTCTAATTTTTCACCATTTTCATTTTTTTGAAATAAAACTCTAGGAGGGCTTACTGTCATTTCAAATCCTTCACGTCTCATTTGTGTTAATAATATTTCTAACATTAATTCGCCTCTTCCACTTATTTCAAATGAGTCTTTGTTTTCATTTTCTGAAAAAGAAATTCCGACATTATTTTGAGCTTCTTGAACTAACCTCTCTCTAATTTGAGTACTTGTAAGTTTTTTACCTTCAGTTCCAGCTAATGGAGAACTATTTACTGTTATTTTGATAGACATCGTTGGTGGATCAATTGGGGTTGCTTGTATTGGTGTATCTACCTCAGTATCACATATGGTATCAGCAACATTTGCTTTTTCTAATCCAGCGATAACTACAATATCTCCAGCTTCGCCTACTTCTATTGGTACTTTTTTTGTCCCCTCGTATCTAAATATTTTAGTCAACCTTCCCTCATCAACTTTTTCTCCATCAAGATTAATTGCTTTGATTTGTTGGTTTGCTTTTGCAGTACCTTGAGAAATTCTACCAACTAAACTTCTACCCAAAAAACTGTCTGCATATAAAAGAGTCGAAAGCATTGCAAAAGGCTTGGTCTTGTCAAATTCTGCTGGTTTAACATGATCTATTACTAAATCTAATAATGGGTTTAGATTCTCTCTTGGGCCATCTATTTCTTTAGATGCCCAGCCAGATCTTCCACTTGCGTAAATAACTGGAAAGTCTAATTGCTCTTCGTTGGCATCTAAGCTAACAAACAAGTCAAAAGTCTCATTTAAAACTTCATCGGCTCTTTGGTCAGCTTTGTCTAATTTATTAATAACTACTATTGGTTTAAGGCCTTGTTTAAGTGCTTTAGCTAATACAAATTTAGTTTGAGGCATTACTCCTTCGGCTGAATCAATTAACAATAATGCACCATCAGCCATACTAAGAACTCTTTCAACTTCTGCAGCAAAATCTCTGTGTCCAGGTGTATCAATAATATTAATTCTAGAATCTTTCCAATTTATGGAAGCTGGTTTGGCAAGAATTGTAATACCTCTTTCCTTTTCAAGTTCGCCGGAGTCCATTAGTCTTTCATCAACAACTTCATTTTCCCTAAAAGAACCACTCTGTTTCATTAAGTTATCAATTAAAGTAGTCTTGCCATGGTCAACATGAGCAATTATGGTGATGTTACGTATTGATGTTGTCATTTGCGCGTTCTTATATATTCAAAATATTTTTTTTCAATTCAAAAAAAAAGGGCAGTAAAAACTGCCCTTTTTGAATTTTTTTTTGAGTAAAATTGGGATTACATTCCCATTCCACCCATACCGCCCATACCACCCATTCCTCCAGGAGGCATACCAGCTGCACCAGCGTCTTTTTCATCTGGTTTATCTGCTATCATAGCTTCTGTTGTTACTAATAATCCAGATATAGAAGCAGCATCTTGAAGCGCTGTTCTTACAACTTTAACTGGATCAATAATACCTTCTTTAAACATATCAACATATTGCTCTGATTGTGCATCGTAACCATTGCTTGGCTTGTTGGTTTCTAATAATTTACCAACAACTACTGATCCATCAACACCTGCATTTGTTGTGATTTGTCTAATAGGTGCTTGTAAAGCGCTTTTGACAATTTCTACACCCGCTTTTTGGTCATCACCTTTTACTTTTAGACTATCAAGTTCTTTTGAAGCATAAAGCAATGCACATCCACCACCAACAACAATACCTTCTTCAACTGCTGCTCTTGTAGCGTTTAATGCATCCTCAACTCTATCTTTTCTTTCTTTAACTTCAACTTCTGTAGCACCACCAACTTTGATTACAGCTACACCACCTGCTAGTTTAGCAAGTCTCTCTTGTAGTTTTTCTCTATCATAGTCTGATGTTGTTTCTTCGACTTGAGCTTTGATTTGAGCACATCTTGCTTCAATGTCAGATTTCTTACCTGCTCCACTTACAATTGTACTATTTTCTTTATCAACTTTTACACGTTTTGCAGATCCAAGATCATTAAGTTTAACATTTTCAAGTTTAATTCCTAAATCCTCAGAGATAACCTGTCCACCTGTAAGAATTGCTATATCTTCCAACATAGCTTTTCTTCTATCTCCAAAACCTGGAGCTTTTACAGCTACAACTTTTAGACCACCTCTCAATTTATTAACAACGAGTGTTGCGAGCGCTTCACCCTCAACATCTTCTGAGATAATCATTAATGGTCTACCTGCTTGAACAACTGCTTCTAAAAGTGGAACCATTGGTTGAAGATTTGTTAATTTTTTCTCGTGAAGAAGAATTAGAGGATTTTCTAACTCTGTAGTCATTTTATCACCATTAGTAATAAAATATGGAGATAAATATCCTCTATCAAACTGCATACCTTCAACTACATCGAGTTCTGTTTCAATTCCTTTTGCTTCTTCAACAGTAATTACTCCTTCATTACCAACCTTCTGCATAGCTTTTGAAATCATTGCACCAATTTCTTTATCACCGTTTGCTGAAATTGTTCCGACTTGTGCAATTTCATCACTATCTTTTACTTTTTTAGCTGACGAAATTAATTTATTTTTTACATGGTCTACAGCAGCATCAATCCCTCTTTTAACATCCATTGGATTCATCCCTGCTGTTACATACTTGCAACCTTCTTTGACAATTGCTTGAGCTAATATTGTTGCAGTTGTTGTTCCATCACCAGCTTCATCGTTTGTTTTGCTAGCAACTTCTTTAACCATTTGTGCACCCATATTCTCAAATTTATCATCAAGATCAATTTCTTTTGCAACTGAAACACCATCTTTAGTTGTTCTTGGGGCACCATAAGATTTGTCTATAACAACATTTCTTCCTTTTGGTCCAAGAGTAACCTTTACAGTATTGGCAAGTATATCAACTCCCTTTAACATTGATGCTCTAGCATCTGAATCAAATTTTACTATTTTAGCCATTCTAAACTCTCCTTATTAATTATTTACCTGTTGCAATACCCATAATGTCAGATTCTTTCATTATGCTGTACTCTTTACCATCAATTTTAACTTCTGTTCCTGACCACTTACCGAATAAAACTTTATCTCCTACTTTAACGTCCATAGGTATTAGTTTTCCATCTTCAGTTTTTGCACCTCCGCCGACAGCAACAACTTTACCTTCTTGAGGTTTTTCTTGAGCTGTATCTGGAATAATTATGCCACCAGCAGTTTTTTCGCTGCTATCTAAAACTTCTATTAAAACACGGTCATGTAACGGTTTAAACTTCATACAAATTCTCCTTTAAATAAGCAGTCATATAGAGACATATTTAATAATTTTCAAGATCTTGAATAAAAATTATGGTCTAAAAAACCCAAGAATAAAGCATATTTTTAAGCTATACCTCAAGTATGCCCCAAAACTTAGACAAAGATGGATTAAGATCTAAAATAAATAGTTACGAATTATTTTTTATCGACATATGGGGAGTAATCCATGACGGATTACAAATTTTTGAAGATTCTATTGAAGTATTAGAAAATTTAAAAAAAAATAATAAAGAGTTTGTATTACTTACCAATGCTCCAAGACCAAATTCCACAGTTATTGATTTTTTGAAAAAAATGGGGCTCAAAAAATTTTATGAAGATGTATACACCTCAGGAGAAGCTTCAATAAAATATTTAATGCAAAATTTTCAAAATTCAAAATTTTATCATATTGGACCACCAAGAGATTTTGACTTATTTAAAAGATTTGAACAAAATAAAGTTAGCAATATTAATCAAGCTGATTATTTTATTTGTACAGGGTTATTTGAAGATCATGAGACAAAACTTGAATATTATAAAGATTTACTTGAGAAATTTTCAAATAAAAAATTTGTGTGTACAAATCCAGACCTAATTGTTGATAGAGGAGATGTTAGAGAGTTTTGCGCTGGATCAGTTGCAAAAATATTTGAGGAAATTGGTGGGAAAGTAATTTACTTTGGAAAACCTTATCCTCCAGTTTATAATTTATCTGCTAACATAAATAGTAAAAATGTTTTATGTATCGGAGATAATATGAATACAGATATAAAAGGAGCTAATATTCAAAATTTTGACAATTTGTTAATAACGAGTGGTATACATAAAAAAGAATTAAGTAGTTTTAATGTTGATAAATTAGAAGAAAAATATGGAGTAAGCGTGAATTACACTCAAACAAAATTAAAATGGTGAACAAAATTAAAATTTATAAAAATTTTGAGATTTTAAAAAAACATCAAAATGCCATGATACTAATTGGTAATTTCGATGGATTACACTTAGGCCATCAGAGATTATTCAAAGAAGCAAAAAAATATAAAAAAAAATATAATTCAAAAATTGGAGTAGTGACTTTTGATCCAATACCAAAAATGTATTTTGATAAAAGTATTACGAATTATCGACTTTCAAATCTTAATCAAAAGAGCAGATATTTTAGTGATTATAACGTAGATTTTCTAATAAATAAAAAATTTGATAAAAAATTCTCCAAAATATCTTGTCATAACTTTATTAAAAATATTTTATTCAAAAAGTTAAGTGCAAGTTATATTTTTGTTAGTAATAATTTTAGATTTGGAAATAGGAGAGAGGGGGACGTAAATTTATTAAAAAGATTTCAAAAGAAATATAATTACAAATTAATTAACCCAAAACCGTTATATAAAAAAAATAAAATTATTTCTTCAACATTAATTAGAAAATTAATTGAAAATGGCAATTTAAAAATTGCAAATCAACTTTTATCAAGAAATTGGTCAATAGAAGGTGTTGTAGAAAAGGGTAGAATGATGGGAAGAAAAATTGGCTTTCCTACATGCAACATAAATATAAAAAATTATGTAATACCAAAAGTAGGAGTTTATGCAGTTGATGTTTATATCGAAAAAAATAGAAAAAAGATCAAAGGAATAGCAAATATTGGGTATAGACCTACTTTTAATCAAAAAAAATTATTATTAGAGGTAAATTTATTTAAATTTTCTGGAAATCTTTATAATAAAAATCTAACTATTAATTTTACAAAATTTATTAGAGGAGAAACAAAATTTAAAAATATTGATGCTTTAAAAAAACAGATAAAGAAAGATATTAAAGTTGCTAAAAGATAAAACTATATGAGTAAGGAACACATTAATTTACCTAAAACAAAATTCTCAATGAAGGCAAATTTGCCAAACAAGGAGCCAAATTATATTGAATTTTGGAAGAAAATTGACCTTTACAATTTGTTAAGACAAAAAAGTAAAGGGCAAGAAAAATTTGTACTTCATGATGGGCCTCCATATGCAAATGGAAATATTCATATGGGTACTGCCTTAAATAAAATTTTAAAAGACATAATTACAAAATTTCATCAAATGGATGGCAAGGACTCAGTTTATGTTCCTGGATGGGATTGCCATGGTTTGCCTATCGAGTGGAAAATTGAAGAACAATACAAAAAGAACAAAAAAAATAAAAATGATGTTCCAATTATTGAATTCAGAAAAGAATGTAGGGAATTTGCAAATAAATGGATAGACGTCCATAAGGGAGAATTTACAAGACTTGGGGTAATTGGTGATTGGGAAAATTACTATTCTACAATGTCATTTGATGCGGAAGCTCAAATAGTTAGAGAACTTGGAAAATTTCTTAAAGAAGGAAGTCTTTATAGAGGTTACAAGCCTGTTCTTTGGTCAACTGTTGAAAAAACAGCTTTAGCTGATGCTGAAGTTGAATACATGGATCATGTTTCAGATACGATTTATGCAGCCTTCAAGGTGAAAGTTTCAAATTTAGATATTATTAAAGATGCTGATGTAATAATTTGGACCACAACCCCGTGGACTATTCCTGCAAATAAAGCTTTAGCTTACAATGCTGGCCTAAAATATGTTTTGCTTGAAATAAATGATAACAAAAATTTTGTCGATAGAAAAATAGTGATTGCAAAGGACTTAATAGAACCTTTTAAAAAAGATACATCTATAGAAAATATTAAAGTTTTAAACGAATTTTTAGGAAAAGATTTAAGAGGAACAGTTTGTAGTCATCCATTTTCTAAAATGGGATATGATTATGATATTCCAATGCTCGAGGCTAATTTTGTTACTACTGAACAAGGTACAGGCATTGTACACTGTGCTCCGAGTCATGGACCTGATGATTTCAATCTTTGTTTAAATAATAATATTAAAGCAATTGAAACAGTTGATGGTGATGGAAAATATACAAATGAAATTAAACATTTTGAAGGTTTACATATTTTTAAGGTCAATAACTTAATTATTGAAAAATTAGATGAGCAAAAAAATTTAGTAACAAACGGAAAACTTACTCACTCTTATCCCCATTCTTGGAGATCAAAAGCTCCACTAGTTCATAGAGCAACTCCACAATGGTTTATTTCTATGGAAAGTCATGGGTTAAGGGATAAAGCCTTAAAAGCTATCGATAATACAGATTTTTATCCTTCCAAAGGAAAAGAAAGAATAAAATCAATGATTGAAACTAGACCTGATTGGTGTGTATCAAGACAGAGAGTTTGGGGTGTACCGCTGCCGATTTTTATTTCAAAAAAAACAGGTGATGTCTTAGTTGATGATGAAGTTTTTGAAAATATTGCAAAAATTTACGAAAAAGAAGGTTCTGATTGTTGGTTTAATGAAGACTATCAGATATTTCTTGGAGATAAGTATAAAGCAGAAGATTATGAAAAATTATCAGATATAGTTGAGGTTTGGTTTGATAGTGGATCCACTCATTCTTTTGTCTTAGAAAAAAGAGATGACCTTAAATGGCCTGCATCGATGTATTTAGAGGGTTCAGATCAACATAGAGGATGGTTTCACTCTTCATTATTAGAGTCATGTGGAACAAGAGGAGTTGCTCCATTTGAAAGCATTCTTTCTCATGGTTTTGTCGTAGATGGTAAAGGTCTAAAAATGTCAAAATCAACAGGTAACGTAATTGCTCCACAAGATATACTTAAAAAATACGGAGCTGATATATTAAGAATTTGGGTTGCATCTTCAAATTATGCTGAGGATCTTAGAATAGATTATTCAATTTTAGATCAACACGCAGAGTCTTATAGAAAAATTAGAAATACGTTTAGATATCTTTTAGGAAATATTCAAGATCAATATGAAAATCTTGATTTTGAAAAAGTTAAGTTTGAAAACTTTGACTCACTTGAAAAATTTATGCTTCATAGAATTTATATAATAAATGAGAATTTTAAAAATAATTTTAAAAATTATAACTTTCACAACTTATATAAAGAATTGCTAAATTTTTGTACAGTTGAGCTTTCAGCCTTTTATTTTGATATCAGGAAAGATACTTTGTATTGTGAGGCTTTGAATTCCGATAAAAGAAAGAACTGCATTACTCTTTTAAATATTATTTTACAATGTCTCCTGAAATGGTTTGCCCCAATATTATCATTTACAACTGAAGAAATTTATCAATTGGTTAAAAAAGAAGAAGATAGACAAAGTATACATTTGCAAAATTTTGTTTCCATTCCAAATTCTTGGAAAAATATAGAAATAAGCTCAGATTGGGAATATGTAAAAAAAATTAGAGATGTGGCAAATATTTCAATTGAGAACATGAGAGCTGAAAAATCAATTGGCTCAAGTTTAGAGGCAATGATTGAGATAAAGTTAAATAAAGAATTTTATGATAAAGCAAAAAATATAAATTTTGCTGAAATTTGTATAACTTCATCTGCTTCTGTAATTAAAGAAGAAAATTTAAAAAATAGTATTGATGTAGTTGCAAAAAAAGCTCGGGGAACAAAATGCCCAGTTTGTTGGAAAATTTTTGAGTCAAGTTGTGAAAGGCATGGACATCTTAATTTAAATGGGCAATGAAAAAATAAATAAACTTCTTATTGGTTTTATATTTATAGTTATTTGCTTTGGTTTAGATAGACTATCAAAAATTTATATTCTAAATATTTTAAATAATGAAGGACAAGTTGATTTTTATATAAATCAATTTTTAAATATCTATTTAGTTTGGAATACAGGGATAGGATTTGGTTTATTTTCATCAGAAGATAAACTTTTCTATAATATCTTTACTGCAATTATAGTCATTATAAACTTAGTAATATTGTATTTCGCTTTCATTGAGTCAAAAATTAAATCATTTTTTTTGATGATAATATTAGGAGGCTCTTTAGGAAACTTATTTGACCGAGTTTATTACAGAGCTGTTCCAGACTTTATAGATTTAAATTATGCAGGATATCATTGGTTTATCTTTAATGTAGCTGACATATTTATAACAATTGGTATTATATGCCTTATTTTATCTGAATTTATATTCTATAAAAAAAAAGATGAGAAAAATTAAACTAAATTTAATCTTATTAATCGTTTTATTGCCATTATTAACTTTTTGTGGCGGAGTTAGAGATGCTTTAGAAGGTAAAAAAAGATCAGAACAAAGTGATGAATTCTTGGTTAAGAAAAAAAATCCATTACAAATGCCACCAGATATGGACAAATTACCAGCTCCCGGGGAAGATTTAGAAATAAATAATTCACAAAACAAAGATGAAATTAAAGAGTTACTTAAGATAAAAGATGATAATCTTGATGATAATTCCGATAGTGGGTCAGATTTAATAAGTAATATGAAAAAGAAAATCCAGTAATTAATGGAGACAAAACATATTATTTACAAAAATTTCAATAATAAAAATAAAAAATTATATAAAAAAAAACTTTCTAATTTCCTAAAGTTAAAAATTTTAATTGAAAAATATCCTTTATTAAAATCTTTAATAGATAATTATAATTATTCATTTCAGAAAAAAAATTTACTTAAATTTAAAAAATACGACGAGTTTAATTTGATAGGAATGGGAGGATCTATTTTAGGTGCACAAGCTATTTATGATTTTCTTAGTCATAAAATAAAAAAAAAATTTTTCTTTTATAATAACCTACAGAGCATTAGAATTACAAATCCAAACAAAAAACGTTTAAATATAATTATATCAAAATCAGGTAATACCCTAGAAACATTATCAAATTTAAACCTGATTTTATCAAAACAGAAAAGAAATAAGAATTTAATAATCACTGAAAATAAAAATAATATCCTAAGAGCTATGGCGAATAAATTGAAATCTGATGTAATAGACCATAAAAATTATATTGGAGGAAGATATTCAGTATTATCTGAAGTCGGAATGGTTCCGGCAGAATTGATGGGTTTAAATGAAAAAAAATTTAAACGCTTAAATTATCTAATAAAAAATAAAACATTTATTAATTTTTTAATTGAAAATGTTTCTACAATTCACTCAAATATTATTAAAGGAAAAAAAAATTGTGTAATTTTAAATTATGACGAAAAATTAAATAACTTTTTGAAATGGTACCAGCAATTATCTGCTGAAAGTTTAGGAAAAAAGGGTAACGGGTTTTTTCCTATAATCTCTACAATGCCAAAGGACAATCATAGTCTTTTACAACTTTATTTAGATGGTCCAAAAAATAATTTCTTTAGTTTTTTTTTCACTAGAGAGAGAAGTCCAATTAAATTTAATAATGCATATTTAATTGATGGATTGGAGCACTTAAAAAAGAGCAGCTTAGATCAAGTATTGTATGCTCAAAAAAAAGCTACGCAAAATGTATTTAATAAGAAAAAATTATCATTTAGAAGTTTTGAAATTAAAAATAAAAGTGAGGAAACTTTAGGTGAACTATTTACATTTTTTATTTTAGAAACACTAATGCTAAGCTCCTTATTAAATGTAAATCCAATTAACCAACCTTCTGTTGAATTGATTAAAATAGAAACAAAAAAAATCCTAAAATAGTAATTTACCAAATATTATTTTTGATAAACCATATTTTTTTTCTCTAAGAACTTTAAAATCTTCTATAAAATTTTCTTTAAATTTCTTATTTCTATGTATTACTATTAATGTACTTTTGTGAGCAATTTTTAAGTCTAAAATTTTCCTTAATAATTTATTTATATTTTTATCTTTAAATGGTGGATCCAAATAAATTAAATTAATTATTTCATTATCTATATTTTCTTTAGAAATTTCATATGCGTTTATTTCCTTGATGACTGAATCTTTATCAATTTCTAACTCCTTAATGTTTTTTTCTAAAATTTTCAAAGACGGTTTATAATTTTCAAAAAAAAAAACTTTTTTTACTCCTCTAGACAAACATTCAATACCAAACGAACCAGAACCGGAAAATAAATCCAAAACCACGTCATTTTTGAATTTAATTTTTTCATTCTTAGAATGCTCTAAAATATTAAATATCGACTCTCTAACCATATCCTTTAAAGGTCTTGTTGTTTTATCTGTAGGATTATGAATTATTTTCCCTTTTAGTTTTCCACCAATTACTCTCATTTATCTATGACTTTATGACCTATATCTGATCTGTAAAAACCATCTTCCCAATTCAATTTATTAATCTGATTGATGATTTCTTTTCTACTTGATAAATAACTATCTGAGATATTTACAAAATTTATTACCCTTCCTCCAACTGCTACAATTTTGTTTCCAGAACTTTTTGTTCCAGCATGAAAAATAAAATTATCTTTAGTTGATTTGAATTCTTTTAAATTTTTAATTTCAACATTCTTATTATATTTTTCAGGATATCCTTTTGAGCATAAAGCAATGCACATACTTTTTTTATTTTTCCATTTTATTTCGTGGGTCTTTAATTTTGAATTACAACAAGAATTTATTATCTCCAATAAATCACTGTCAACCAAAGGTAATATAGTTTGGCATTCAGGATCACCCATCCTGACATTATATTCAATTAGGTATGGTTCATTATTTTTTATCATTAAGCCGGCATATAAAAAACCGACGTACTTCTCATTCATTTCACTTATAGCTTTTAACGTTGGCTCAATTATTTTGTTTAAAATTTTATTCTCTAAATCATCATTAATTAAGCTTGAAGGTGAATAAGCTCCCATTCCTCCTGTATTTTTTCCAGTATCACCCTCACCAACTCTTTTATGGTCTTGAGCTGTATTAAAAGTTTTATAACTAATTCCATCTGAAATAATAAAAAAACTCATCTCATCACCTTCTAGGAATTCTTCGATTAATACTTGATCTGCTTTCCCAAATTTACCGTCAAATATTTCATTAACAGCAGTTTTAGCCTCATCAACATTTTGACAAATATAAACACCTTTACCTGCAGCAAGAACATCTGCTTTTACAACAAGAGGAAAATTAGATGACGATAAAAATATAAATGAGTCTTGTTTGGATTTACAAATTTTAAATTTAGCAGTTGGTATGTTAAATTTCTCACAAATTTGTTTTGTAAATATTTTTGAGCCTTCTAATTGAGCTACTTTTTTTCTAGGACCAAAAACTTTAATATTTTTTGACTCTAGGAAATCTACTAATCCTTCGACTAATGGTTTTTCTGGACCAACAATCACTAATTCGATTTGTTCTTTCTTAATAAAATTATACAAATCTTGAAAATTTTCCAAATTTAAATCAATATTTACAGATATTTCTTCGGTACCAGCATTACCTGGTATTGAATATATTTTTGTTATTTTTTTTGAATTACTTAAGTGATGAACTAGAGCATGTTCTCGTCCTCCACTTCCAATTATTGCAATTTTCATTTAGTAAATATATATCTTAAATATGTTAAATAAGTTAGCTAAATTAAAATACTTAGCAAATAATTTTGAGATCATTGAAGATGGCGATCATGTGATTTGTGCTATCTCACAAAAAAAAATACCACTTGAAAACTTAACTTATTGGAACGTTGAAGAACAGGAAGCCTACTTTTCGTATGTTGAGGCCTCAATGAAAAGAGATTTATTAGATAAATACTGATTATGTTTTCCACCTATCATGAGTCCAGATCCACTGGTCTACATTTTTTAAAATCATTTTTTCAAGTATCTTATTTAGATGTTCAGTAATTTCTTTGATTGATTTATTATTCCCAATTTTGATTGGTTCTGAAACGAACATTTTAAAATAATAATTTTTTCTTCTCTCTATATAAATAGGCACTAAATCACATTTATATTTTTTAATTAATTGTGCGGGTATGGTCGTAGTACTTGCTGGTTTACCAAAAAAATTAATCTTTATTCCTTCTCTTACTCTTTGGTCTATCATTAGAGCTACTGAATTACCTTTTTTTATATTATCAATAATCTGTCTTGTGCCCGATCTTCCTTTTTTAATTTGATTTTTGCATATAAAATTTTCTCTGATTTCTTCCATAGTTTTGTTAAGGAATACGTTATTTAGCGGTCTATAAATTGCACACAAATCTATACCAGCTTTCTCTATTTGGAGTGCCATCAATTCAAAATTATTGAAATGACCAGATATAAAAACAGCTAGTCTTTTTTCTTTCTTAATTTTGTTTAGGTTTTCAAGCCCGTCTATTTCAATAAATTTATTTAATTTGTTATTTCTAAATGCTTTAAGAAAAGGATATTCAGCAAGTATTCTTCCATAATTTCCATATATTTTGCTGATAATTTTATTGTAATTTTTTTTGTCTACAATGCCAGATTGTTCCAAATTATTTTCAATTAACTTTTTTGATCTAAATATCGGTCCAAACAAGCGTCCAATAAAATCTCCCAAATTAGATCCATTTTTATAACCAATTATAATTAGTATAAAAAAAAACAATTTTATTAAAATAAATTCAATTAAATAAAAAAACTTCCTCATAATTTCTTTAATAAAAAATTTTTAAATTCTTTTTCTTTTTCAATTTTTAATCCTATTTTTAAAAATTGGATATTTTTTTTTTGTATATTTGATAATCGATTGTAGTCTTTTTCGGTTGTTATAATTTTTAATTTATTACTCTTAGCCATATTTTTTATATTATTTATATCAGAATTTTTATATTTATAATGGTCTGGAAAAGTCATTATTTTTTTTATCTTAAAATTATATTTTTTTAATGTTTGTTGAAATTCTAAAGGGTTGCCTATGCCTGAAAAAACTAGAAAGTTATTTTTAAATTTAAAAGAATCAAGATTTCTAGGAGTGTATTTAGCTCTAAATATTTTTAAATTTGGATTTAATCTCTTTAGAGTTTTTTCGAAACTTTTATTTTTTTTTTCACCATTAAGAAATGCAAGATCATAATTTAAAATATTCGTAATTCTTTCCCTTAATGGCCCAGCAGGCAAAACTAGCCCATTTCCATCTAGCTCTGAACTATTAAAACAAGCAATAGAAATATCATAATTTAAACTTTTATCTTGTAAACCATCATCTAATATAGCTAACTGGTATTTTTTTCTCTCAGCTATTCTCAGCGCAATATCTCTAAAACTTAAACAAATTAGATTTCCATATTTTGATAAAATATTTTGCTCATCAATTTGATCAATATATTTTTTTTTAATAAATACAGTTTTAAACTTATATTTTAACATATCATTTATTTTTAAAACTAAAGGTGTTTTTCCAGTTCCACCTAAGTAAATATTTCCAACACAGATTGTTTTTATTTTAAAATATTTTTTTGGACTTAAAGATTTAAAAAAATTAAAAATAATTGTTATCAAACTAAATGGTAATAGTAATAATGATATGAAATTGAAACTATCCCAAAAAATGGGTCTTTTTACTTTCATTATAAATAATTTTTAATTTCTTTAACGTTATTTTCAAAAATTTTAGCACCTAAATAATTAATTTTATTAAGTTTACTATTTGATATTTTGTAATTATGATTTTTTAAAAATACCTTTTCCATTTGATCAATATTATTAATCTCTGAAGATATTTTTAAACTTTTTAATTCTTTATATATTTCTTTAAAATTATTTACTTTTTTACCATGCATAACGTAATTACCCATTCTTACAGCTTCTAATGGGTTTTGTCCTCCATGGTTTACTAAAGATCCACCAATAAATGTTACATTTGAAAGTCCTAAAAATTTTGACATCTCTCCATATGTATTAACAATATATACGTCACAATTTTCAGACGGTTTATGTCTGCTTGATCTTTCGGTAACTATCAGTTTTAATTTTCTAAGTTCTTGCTTTATGTCCTTTGATCTATTTATGTGACGCGGAACCAATATTGTAATTAAATTCTTAAACTTTTTCTTTAATTTTAAATGTAATTTTCCAATGATTTTCTCCTCATTATAATGAGTGCTGGCCGCACAGAATACTTTTTTATTTTTAAAATATTTTTGAACATTTTTCTTCAAACTTTGTTTATCATTTTTGAAATACTTTAAATTTCCTACAAATTTAATTTTTTTAACACCCAATCTTTTTAAATAATTTTGGGTTTCTTGATTTTGAGGTAAAGCTATAGTTATTTTACTAAAAACATTTTTTGCAAAAGATGAAAAGATTTGCCATCTTTTGAAACTTTTACTGGTAATTCTAGCATTGATTAAAATAAGAGGAATTTTTTTTGAATTTATTCTTTCATACATATTTGGCCAGATTTCAGAATCTACAAATATTGCGATTTTTGGTTCCCAATAATTTAAAAAGTTATTGCATATAAATCTAATATCAAATGGATAGTAAATATGAGTTGTTTTCTTTAATGGTTTCTTTGCAATTATTGATGCAGAACTTAAAGTAGATGAAGTAAGTAAAATTTTTTTTATAGATTTGTCTTTTTCAAACTTATTTATCAAAGGAAGAATACTCATGATTTCCCCAACACTTGCACCATGAAACCATACAGTTGTATCAGTCTTTTTTAAATTATAATAAGCGTATTTTTCTAAGATTCTTCTCCAATCTTCCTTTCCATTAATCAATCTTAAAAATAATATAAATGGAGAGATTAAAAAAAAAATAATTCCTAATATATTATACAAAAAATACATTAGTTATTTTTTATTTGTCTCTCGTAGAAGTTTTTATAAAGCAATGAATTTTTGATTAGATCATTATGTTTCCCTGATGATTCTATAGAACCTTTATCAACAACATAAATTTTTTCTGAATTAAGAATAGTTGATAGTCTATGAGCAATAACTACTGTTGTTTTATTTTTTGTTAATTCCTCAATGGCTTTTTGTATTTTTTCTTCTGTTTCAGAGTCAAGAGATGAAGTTGCTTCGTCTAGAAGAATTATTTTGCTATCCTTTAACAAAGCTCTTGCTATCGAAAGTCTTTGCTTTTCACCGCCTGATAATTTTACTCCATTTTCCCCTATAACAGTCTGAAATTTATTTTCTAATTTTTCTATAAAATCTGTACACATAGATATTTTTGCAGCCTTAAAAATTTCTCCGTCACTCGCCTCTGGTTTGGCATATTTGATATTATTAAAAATAGTATCATCAAAAAGTGTTGTATTTTGATCAACAATAGATATTTCTTTCCTTAATGATTTAAGATTTAGGTTTTGTACTTTTTGATTATCAATTAGAATTTCCCCAGAATCTGCATCATAAATTCTTGGTATTAAATTTAATATTGTAGATTTTCCTGATCCGCTGTGGCCTACCAAAGCTGTCATTTTTCTGCCAGCTATATCAATATTAATATCTTTAAGGACTATGTTGTTAACATTTGATTTGTAACTAAAATTAATATTTTGAAATTTTATTGATGCATTACTTATATCTAATATTTTTCCATTTTCATTTGTTGAAATTTTATTTTGTTGATCAATAATAGGTAATATTCTTTTTCCTGCCGATAGTCCTTGGCCAAAAGCAACGTTAACTGTTGCTAAAGACTTTACTGGTTGATAAGCAAGCATCATTGCAGCCAAAAAAGAGAAAAAATTGTTTATACTAAGCTGGTCATTCATAATTAATTTTCCTGAGTAAAAAATTAATATTGCAATCATTATTCCAGTTACAACTTCCATTATTGGAGTGGATCTTATAAAAACAGTTGCAATTTTTATTGATTTTTCTTTTAGATCATTGACGAATTTTTCTGATCTTTCATGTTCATAATTCTCTCTTTGAAAAATTTTTATAATTTTATGATTTTTAAAAAGATCAATTAAATATTTATTTAAGTCGCCTGACTTTTCTTGTGCTTCTGTGGCAACTTTAATAATACGTTTTCCTAATTTTTTTGCAGTTATCGTAGCTATTGGAAGCATAATTAAAGCTATAAGAGAAAGCCTCCAATTTTGAAAGAACATCACAAATAATAAGCCAATAAGCGTTAAGCCATCCTTGAATAGGTTTAAAACTGCATTACTTAGCATTCCGGTTATTTGATTTACATCAAAGTTGAGATTTGAAATATATTTACCCGAATGTTTATCTTCAATTTTTTCAGTATCAGCTTTTATGAAAGAAGATAACATATCGATTTGAATATTTTTTTTCACTTCTTCTGCAGTTTTTATCATTAAAACTTTTGCTAAATATAGAGATATACCTTTAGTAGCAAAAGCTATTATGATTAAAAGTGGAATTATGAAAATTAAACTTTGATCTTTGTTTATAAAAATTTTTTCTATTGCAGGGTCAAGTAACCATGCCGTTGCTGATGTGGCGCCAGCAACTAAAATTGAAAATACTATAGCAAGTATTATTTTGTTAAGATGTTTTGTTGTATAATCATTGTATAATCTTTTTATAATATCAATATTTTTCATTAAGTTAATTTTCCTACTAACAAAATTATTAAAATAATAAGACCCAAAAGATTGTTGCTTTTAAATTTTTTTAAGCAGTCATTCCCACTTTCAGTATTTAATTTAAGAGATTGAAAAATTAACAAATGAGTTAAAGGCACTATTAAAGCAATATAATATAAATAATTAAAATTCATTTTATAACCAACAAGAAACAATGATATTAAAAATATAATGTAACAAAACGATATAAATTTTTTTGGGTTATTTTTAAATTTAATCGATGTTGATTTAACTCCAATTATTTCATCATCATTAATATCTTGATATCCATATATTGTGTCGTAACCTAATGTCCAAAATGTGGCTCCTAAATAAAATATAATTGGTACTATAGAAACTTCATTTTGAATGGATATCCATGCCAAAACTAGACCGTAATTAAAAGTAATACCTAAAAAAAGTTGAGGCCAGTAAGTAAATCTTTTCATTAATGGATATGTAAAAGCTAATGGCATTGAAATAAGAGCCATATAAATAGTAAATTTGTTAAAATTTATCAAAACTAAAAAAGCGATTAAACATAAGATTGCAGCATATATTGCTGCATTAAATACTGAAATTTTTTCTGACGCGATTGGTCTATTTTTTGTTCTTTCGACTAACTTATCAATTTTTCTATCACTTATATCGTTAACAATACATCCTGCTGATCTCATTAGAACAGATCCAGAAAAAAATAAAAAAGCATAAATAAAATAAGTATTTAAAGAAAGAGAAAAATCATATGAAATTGTTAAACCCCAAACACAAGGCCAAAATAGAAGCATGAAACCAATTGGTTTATTAAGTCTTGTTAATTCAATAAAAATTTTAACCTTTTCAGACATAATTTACTTGTAAATAACAAAGCGTAGATTCATAATCAAACTGATTCGCATGAATATTGATTACACTGTTACCGCATTAATGTTTCCCGCCATTCCTCTTATTATGGCTGTCTATAGTAACAGATTTCATACATTAAGTGGTTTGATTAGAAAAATACACGACGAATATGTTTTTGAAAAGCATACCCCACCAGAGTGGAAGCAGCAGTTAATTAATTTAAATGATAGAGTAAAAAATTTAAGGATTACTATACTTTTTGCAGCATTTGGCTTTTTATTTAATATGCTTACTGTTTTTGCTCTTTATTTAGAGACATACTTTTTGGCTAGAATAATTTTTGGCTCTTGTTGTTTATCGATGATGGTTTCAATAATATTTTTTATAAGAGAAATACAAATTTCGACTAGAGCTTTAAGACTTCATCTTTCAGATATGGATGATCAATTTAAGGAATAATAACCGCTGGTCCGGTTAAAACTCTATTCTCTAAATCTATGTGAGCTTGTTTAGCTTCACTTAATTTGTATTTTTTAGATACCTCAATTTTTATTTTCCCTGATAGAACTGCATCAAAAACCAATTTAGCAGATTTTTCTAATTCATCTCTTGTAATTGTATAATGCATTATTGACGGTCTTGTAAAAAAAAGACCTTTTGTATTTATATGTTTCTTAACATCTATAGTGTGAACATATCCAGATGCATTTCCAAATGCTACCATCATCCCTCTAATTTTTAAACACTCTATTGATCCCTCAAAAGTTTTTGCTCCAACACCATCATAGACAACATCTATTCCGTTTTTACCTACTATTTTTTCAACTTCTTCCACAAAATTATGATCTGTATAATTGATAACATGATGACACCCATTTTTTTTTGCTATTTCAACTTTTTCTTCAGATCCGACTGTTCCAATGACTTCACATCCTAATGCATTAGCCCACTGGCATAATATTTGACCAACACCACCAGCTGCAGCATGAAATAAAACTTTATCTCCTTTTTTTACAGCATATGATCTGTGTAACAAATATTCTGAAGTTATTCCTTTTAATAAAATACAAGAGGCTATTTCATCCGAAATACCTTCTGGCACCGTGACTAATTTTTCTTCTGGCATTATTTGTTTTTCTGAGTATCCACTTATTGGAGCAGATGCATGACTTACTCGATCTCCAACTTTAAAAAGACTTACTTCTGAGCCAATTTCTTCAACTACTCCAGATGCTTCTAATCCAAGTCCACTTGGTAATTCAATCGGATACAAACCTGTTCGATGGTAAACATCAATATAATTAAGTCCAACTGACAAATTTTTAACTAGAACTTCCTTTGGACCAGGTTTACCGATTTTAATATCCTTATATTCTAAGACTTCTGGACCACCAAACTTTTCAAATCTTATAGCTTTCATATTTACTTTACAAAATTACCATTATGATAATCATCAATTGCTTGAAGTATTTCTTGTTTAGTATTCATGACGAATGGGCCGCCTCTTGCAATCTGTTCTCCTATCGGTTTTCCAGATATTAGTAAAAATTTAGCGTTTGTTAAAGCAGTTACTTTCAAGTTTTCACCTTTAGATAATAAAATTAAAGTAGAGTCTTTAACACTTTCATGTTTATTGTTTCCAATTTCTATCTCACCTTCAATTAAATATATGAATGAATTGTGTGTGGATGGAACTTGATGATTAAAAATTTTACTCTCATGTAATTCTACATCAAAATAAATTGGGTCGACATTGTGTTTTTTTATTGGACCTTCTGAATTTTCAAACTTTCCAGCTATTACTTTTATAAATTTATCTTCATCTTTATGTGTGCTCATTTTATCAGCATCTATATAATGGTACTCTGGTTTGCTCATCTTTTCGCTAGCAGGCATATTAATCCATAATTGAAAACCATGAAGTTTTCCATCGTTCATAGTTGGCATTTCAGAATGAATTATTCCACTGCCAGTTTTCATCCACTGTACATCTCCTGCAGTCATTTTTCCTTGACCACCTGTACTATCTTTATGTTCAAAACTTCCAGCTAACATGTATGTAACTGTTTCAATTCCTCTGTGTGGATGAGGAGGAAAGCCTGCAATGTAATCATCTTTATTTTCTGATCCAAATTCATCTAACATTAAAAATGGATCATAATAATTTGGTTCAACACCAATACTTCTTTTTAATTTAACTCCCGCACCATCTGATGCTGGTGTTGGATCTATAATTTTTTCTACTTCTATATTTGTCATGTGTTTCATATAGGATATATCTAAATTAAATCAAGCAATTCTGATAAATTACTTATTTGTTTGTTAGGTTCAAAATCTAATTTATCAAAAATATTATTATTTCTATTCACCCAAACAGTGTTGTATCCATAATTTCCTGCGCCAGATACATCCCATGTATTTGCACTTAAGAATAAAACTTCATTCTTTTCAATATTATATTTATTTATTGGAAGGTCGTAAACTTTTGAATCTGGTTTAAAAATACCAACTTCCTCTACAGAAAAAATATCATCAAAAATATCTTTTAACCCATTACTAACAACAAGTTCATTTAAAAGGTCAGGTGTACCATTTGATAGAATTGCTAATTTATAATTTGATAGTTTTAATTTATTTAAAGCATCCCTTACTTCTGTAAATGGTGAAAGCACTTTATATAAATTCAATAGTTCTGATCTCATTGCAGTATCAATATTGTAAAAATTCATAGATTTGTCCAAACTATCTTCGGTGATTTGCCAAAAATCCTTATGTCTTTTCATTAAACTTCTTAGCCAAGTATATTCAAGCTGTGTAGTTCTCCAATAATTAGCAAATCCTTCCCATTTATCGCCCAATCTTTCTTTGCATTTTTCAGCTGCAGAATTAACATCAAATAAAGTTCCGTATGCATCAAATATGATTGCTTTAATATTTTTCATAAATTAATTTAATTATAATGAGTAATATTAGAATATTTTATCCAGAAAAATTATCAATTAATTTAGAAACTAATTTAACTAAGTCTCAGTCACATTATTTATTGAAAGTAATGAGGATTAAACAAGGAGAGACCTTTTCAGTTTTTAATAAATCTGGAGAATGGAAGTCAATTGTAACTGAAATTTCAAAAAGCAGCTTAAATTTCAAGGTTGTTGAACAGTTGAGACAAAAAGATAAAGAGCAAGAAATCTGGTTAGCCTTCTCACCCATTAAATCAAATTATTTTAACTTCATGATACAAAAAGCAACTGAGCTTGGAGTAACAAAATTTGTACCAATTATTTCCGAAAGGACAATTGTTAGAAAAGTAAATAATGAGAGACTAAATAAAATAGTTATAGAGTCGTGTGAACAAAGTAATAGAATAAATATTCCTTCAATTGAAAAACCTAAATCATTAGATAAATTCCTGTCTAACAATTCAGATATCAATTTAATTTTTGCAGATTTAAATACAAATAATAAAAAAATTAAGATTTCTAATTCAAAACCAAATTGTCTTTTAATTGGTCCTGAAGGGGATTATTCAGCTGATGAAATTAAAAAGATTCTAAACTTTAAAGGGTCTCAATCGATAAAACTAAGCGATAACATTTTAAGGTCTGAAACTGCGGTTATATCCGCGTTATCTGTCATCAATTATTTGCAAAATTGATAAATTGTCGCGAATTCTCTGGTATTTTTTATAATATTTTCGATCTATATAGAAAACAAATGAAAAAACTATTTTTTGTTTTTATAGCATTAATTTATTCAGTTGGAGCGTTTGCAAACCAACCAAAAAATTGGCAATTAGGTTTCCAAGAGCCTGCATCGCAAACTATGAGAGATATAGTTTGGTTTCATGACTATATGTTAGTACCAATCATAGTTGCTATAAGTGCGTTTGTTTTATTTTTAATGCTTTATGTGATGGTAAGATTTAGAGCATCGAGAAATCCTAATCCATCTAAAAGAACACATAATGTTTTAGTTGAAATTGTTTGGACATTAGTTCCTTGTTTAATCTTGATCGTGATGGCAGTTCCATCATTTAAAGTTTTATATTCACAAGATGCAATTCCTAAAGCTGATGTAACTATAAAAGCAATTGGATATCAATGGTATTGGGGATACGAGTACCCAGATGAAAATATAATTTTTGATGCTTATATGATCGAAGAGAAGGATTTAAAAGAAGGTCAGCCAAGATTGTTAGCAACAGATAATATAGTCGTTGTTCCAGTAAATAAAGTAGTTAAAGTTTTAATTACAGCAAATGATGTGCTTCACGCATGGGCATTACCAGCATTTGGAGTTAAAAGGGATGCGATGCCAGGAAGAGTAAATGAAACTTGGTTCAAAGCTGAAAAAGTTGGCACCTATTACGGACAATGTTCTGAGTTATGTGGAATTAAACATGCTTTTATGCCAATTGAAGTTAAAGTAGTTTCAGAAGAAGATTACCAAATTTGGCTTTCAAAGGCTAAGATAAAATTTGCAAAAGATGAAAATTTAATTAATAAAAAACTAGTAGCGAGTAAATAAAAATGAGTTCAGAAGCAGCACATATTCACGATCATCATACCCCAACAGGTTGGAAGAGATGGGCATATTCTACAAATCATAAAGATATTGGAACAATGTATTTAATTTTTGCAATTATTGCAGGAGTTATTGGAACAGCTTTTTCAGTTTTGATGAGAATGGAATTAATGCATCCTGGTGACGATGTTTTAGGTGGTAACTACCATCTTTATAATGTTTTGGTTACAGGTCATGGATTAATAATGATCTTCTTTATGGTCATGCCAGCAATGATTGGTGGCTTTGGAAACTGGTTCGTGCCGATAATGATTGGAGCACCAGATATGGCATTTCCAAGAATGAATAATATTTCTTTTTGGTTGTTGCCTGTTGCATTTATTTTATTACTTTCATCAATTTTTGTAGATGGACCTCCAGGTGCACAAGGTGTCGGTGGTGGCTGGACGATTTATCCACCTCTATCTTCTACTGCAGGTCAACCAGGTCCAGCAATGGATTTAGCAATTTTAAGTTTACACGTCGCAGGAGCTTCATCAATTTTAGGAGCAGTTAATTTTATTACAACTATATTAAATATGAGAACTCCTGGAATGACTTTGCACAAGATGCCATTATTTGCATGGTCAATATTAGTTACAGCATTTTTATTATTACTTTCGCTACCAGTATTAGCGGGAGCAATTACTATGCTTCTAACAGATCGAAATTTTGGTACTGCATTTTTTGATGCACAAACAGGTGGAGACCCAACATTATTCCAACATTTATTCTGGTTTTTTGGTCATCCGGAAGTTTATATTCTAATCTTACCAGGATTTGGAATGATCAGTCATATCGTATCTACGTTTTCAAAGAAACCGGTTTTTGGATATTTAGGAATGGCTTACGCGATGGTAGCAATTGGAATTGTAGGTTTTGTTGTTTGGGCTCACCACATGTACACAGTTGGTTTAGATACTGATACTAAAGCGTATTTCTTAGCGGCAACAATGATTATCGCTGTTCCAACAGGAATTAAAATATTTTCATGGATAGCTACAATGTGGGGAGGATCTATATCATTTAAAACTCCAATGGTTTGGGCTTTAGGATTTATATTTTTATTTACAGTCGGAGGAGTAACTGGTGTTGTTCTAGCAAACGCTGGAGTAGATACTGCATTGCATGATACTTATTATGTTGTAGCTCACTTCCACTATGTATTATCTTTGGGAGCTGTTTTTGCAATATTTGCAGGCTTCTATTATTGGTTTGGTAAAATGTCAGGGTATGAATATTCTGAGTGGATGGGCCAACTTCATTTTTGGTTAACTTTCATTGGTGTAAATTTAGTTTTCTTTCCACAGCATTTCTTAGGATTAGCTGGAATGCCAAGAAGATACGCTGATTATCCGGATGCATTTGCTGATTGGAATTATATTTCTTCAATCGGTTCATATATTTCTGTAGTTGGCTTAGTGGTATTTTTCGCTAATTTAATCTACGCTTTTGCAAAAAAGAAAAAAGCAGCACAAAACCCATGGGGAGAAGGGGCCACAACATTAGAGTGGACAGTTCCATCACCACCGAATTTTCATACTTTTGATGAATTACCGAAGTTTGAAGATTATGAAGGTACTGAAAAATCTAGTAGTTAGTAACGTCTTAAGATATAAAAAACTAAAATGGCTACGACGTATTCTAAAGTAAAAAAATCATATTACGAACTAGGTATTATTACTGAATTATTAAAGTTAATGAAACCAAGAGTAATGTCTCTTGTTATTTTCACATGTGCAGTTGGTCTATTAACAGCTCCTACTTCAGTTTCATTTCAACAATCAGTGTTTGGGATATTAATTGTAGCCTTTGGCGCTGGAGCAGCGGGAGCACTTAACATGTGGTATGAAGCTGACTTAGATAAATTAATGTCTAGAACTTGCCTGCGTCCAATTCCAAGAGGAAAGCTGAATAGAAACCAAGCATTATATTTTGGAACATCTCTGTCAGTTATTTCAGTTGTAAGCTTATACTTTGTTACAAATGCTTTATCAGCATTTCTATTATTGTTTACGATATTATTTTACGTATTTGTTTATACAATTTGGTTAAAAAGAAAAACTCCACAAAATATTGTTATAGGTGGAGCGTCAGGAGCTTTACCACCAGTAATTGGATGGGCAATAGCAACAAATTCTATTTCATTGGAGTCTATTGCTTTTTTTTTAATAATTTTCTTTTGGACACCGTCACACTTTTGGGCATTAAGCTTATACAAAGCTGATGATTATAAAAAAGCAGGTATTCCAATGCTTCCGGTAACTAATGGAATTCAGGATACTAAAAAGAATATTCTAATTTATTCTTTACTAATGATACCTACAATTATTTTCCCATATTATATTGGATTTGTCGGCGAAGTATTCTTAACACTTAGCCTACTACTTACATTTTATTATAATTTAATTTGTTACCAGCTTTACAACTATAAAGTTGGAAAATTTAACATAAAGAAAGCTAGACATATTTTCAGCTATTCAATTATTTATCTATTTTTAATATTTGTTTTTTTCTTAGTGGATAAAGTTTTATGATAGTCAAAGATCAAAAATTAAAAAAGAAAAATTTATGGACAGCAGTTGGTTTGGTTGCATTTATAGTTTTCTTATTCATTTTCACACTATTTAATATTGGAGTATTTGAAAGACCTTTATGATTAAAAAAAATACTTTAACTCCACTAATTCTAGCAGGAATTTTTGTCTTTATGTTGGGATTATCTTTTGCGGCTGTGCCTCTGTATGATTTATTTTGCAGAGTAACTGGCTTTGGTGGAACAACACAAATATCCAAAGAGGCTCCTAATATAGTTTTAGATAAAAAAATAAATGTAAGATTAGATACCAACGTTAACAGTGCTCTTGATTGGAATTTTGATGTTGATCAAAAAACAATGGATGTTCAGCCAGGCAAGGTATACAGAATTAAATTTGAAGTGGAAAACACGGGAGATGAAATTTCATCTGCTGTGGCTACATATAATGTTTCTCCATCATCATTTGGAGCATATTTTAATAAATTAGGCTGTTTTTGCTTTGAAAAACAAACATTAGATCCGGGGGAAAAGGCAAGTTACACCCTAGTTTTTTACCTAGATCCAGAATTAGTAAATGATCCAAAAACATCTAGAGTTGAAGATGTTACTATGTCATATACTTTTTTCTCATCTGAATATTATAAAAACGAAAAAAAAGAGAGTTAAAATAAATGTCTGCATCTGGTCAAAAACATGATTATCATTTAGTTGACCCTAGTCCTTGGCCTCTAGCTACATCTATAGCAACACTAGTTACTGCAGTTGGATCTGTTTATTATTTCCACAGTAAAGTTATGTGGGCAATGGTTTTAGGTTTTTTACTTATAATTTATTGTGCATTCATGTGGTTCAGAGATGTCGTAATTGAAGCTGAGCACAAAGGTCATCACACACCCGTTGTTCAAATTCATCACAGATATGGAATGACATTATTTATTGCATCTGAGGTAATGTTTTTTGTTGCATGGTTTTGGGCATACTTTGATGCAAGTTTGTTTCCAAATGAATTCATGGGAAATGTATGGCCGCCAAAAGATATTGAGACTTTTGATCCATGGGATATCCCACTTATAAATACTCTTGTCTTACTTTTATCTGGTACAACAGTAACTTGGGCACACCATTCTTTATTAGAGGATGATAGAAAAGGATTTATAAATGGTCTAATTTGTACAGTAATTTTAGGAGCATTCTTTACGTTATTGCAAATATATGAATACCAACACGCTACATTTAGTTTTTCAGGCCATATTTATGGAGCTACATTCTATATGGCCACAGGGTTTCATGGTTTCCACGTTTTAGTTGGGACTATTTTTTTAGCGGTTTGCTTATGGAGAGGTAAATTAGGACATTTTACTAAAGAACATCACTTTGGTTTCGAGGCTGCTGCTTGGTACTGGCACTTTGTTGACGTTGTCTGGTTATTCTTATTTGCAGCTATTTACATTTGGGGAAGTTAATAGTTCTTGAAAAATAAACTATCTTTTTCAATTTTTGTATACTTTTTTATTTTAGTTTTTTTGGCATTAGGTACTTGGCAAATTATAAGACTAAACTGGAAGCTTGATTTAATAAATTCAATCGACCAATCTTTAAAAAGTGACTCAGTAGAATTTAATGGAAGTAATCCAATTAACTTTAAAAAAATCAAATTTGAAGGAATATTAGATAATTCAAAAATAATTTATTTATATTCTTTAAATGAAAAAGGAGAGCCAGGATTTGACATTGTAAATCCAGTTAGTATTAACAATAAAAGCTATTTAATAAATCGGGGTTGGGTTCCAAGAGATTTTAAATCTAAAAAGTATGTTTCAAATGAAAGTAAATTTGAGGGAGTTTTAAAATTAAAAAGCAAATTTAATTATTTCAAGCCAGATAATGACGTAAATAAGAATTACTGGTTCACGCTTAAAGATGAAGATTTATTGACCTATACAGGTAAAGAATTTTCTCCATTCATTATAAACAATATTAGCAAGCAGGAAGGAATTTACCCTCAGTCAAAACAAATTGGAGCCAATATTTCAAACAACCACTTAAAGTATGCTCTTACATGGTTTTCATTAGCTGTTTCCATTTTTTTAATATATTTATATTTTAGAAAAAAAAATTACTGATGGAATATATAAGCACTAGAAATAATTCAGATCATTTTTCATTTAAAAACGTATTTCTGAAAGGCCTAGCTGATGATGGAGGCCTTTTTGTGCCAAAGTCAATCAAACCATTTAGTAAAGATGAATTAAATAAACTTAGTGGTCTTAATTACAATAAATTAGCAGCCGAAATAATATTCCCATTTATCGGTGATTTTATGACTAAGGGAGAGTTAATTTCCACAGTATCAAAATCTTACTCAAATTTTAGAGCAGAAGATGTTGTAAAAATCTCTGATTTAGGAAATTTAAAAGTCTTAGAACTCTATCATGGCCCAACTCTTGCTTTTAAAGATATTGCAATGCAATTGATAGGAAATTTTTATAAATATCATTTAGGAAATGAGCAAGAAAAAATTAATATTATTGTAGCAACTTCAGGAGATACAGGTGCAGCTGCTATTGATGCTTTAAAAGGCAAAAAGAATTTAAATGTTTTTGTATTACATCCAAATAACAGAATTTCACCAGTGCAAAGAAGACTGATGACAATCCATGATGAAAAAAATGTATTCAACATTGCTATCGAGGGAAATTTTGATGACTGTCAAAATTTAGTCAAAGCAATGTTTAATGATGAAAAATTTTCTAGCTCAATAAATATGTCAGGTGTTAATTCGATTAATTGGGCAAGAATTGTTGCTCAAGCTGTTTATTATTTTTATGCTTATTTTAAAATAGGTAATGGACAGCCTCTGTCCTTTTCTGTCCCGACTGGAAATTTTGGAGATATTTATGCTGGTTATTTAGCAAAGAAACTCGGTCTTCCAATTGATAAACTTATTGTAGCTACAAACAAAAATGACATTCTTCATAGGGCAATTTCTGGAGGAGATTATACTCAAAAGAAAGTTGAGGAAACAAATACTCCTAGTATGGATATCCAGATAGCAAGCAACTTTGAGAGACTTTTGTACGATGTAAAAGACTGTAATTCAGATGTTACGAAAGATGTAATGAGTAGAATAAAAAACAATACTTACCAAATCGACAATAGTGACTTAGATGAAATAAAAAAGAATTTTACATCTGAGATGTTAGATGAGAACGAAACTATCCAAATGATAAAAGATATAAATAAAGAATATAAGGTTGTAGTCGATCCACATACTGCAGTTGGAATTGGTGCTGCAAAAAAACTTGGACTAGAACAAAATTGTGTTGTTTTATCTACAGCACACCCATGTAAGTTTCCAAAAGCAATAGAAGATGCCATCTCAAAAACTGAAGAATTACCAGATAGTCTTAAATATGTTTATAATAGAGAAGAAAAATTTGAAGTTATATCAAATGATATAAATAAAGTTAAAGATTATGTAATTAATTCCATATGAAATTAAAAATAAAAGATCAAATCCCTGATATAGAAATTTTCCATCTAATAGATGGTGAACCACAAACTAGCAAAATTAAAGATATTTTAGGAAATGGTAAAGTTATTTTATTTGGATTACCTGGGGCCTTTACCTCAACTTGTTCAAAACTCCATCTACCTGGATATGTTGCTAATGCCGATAAAATAAAAGCTAAAGGAATTGAGAATATATTTTGTTTATCTGTTAATGATCCTTTTGTTATGAATGCTTGGGGGGAAGCAAATAATGCTAAAAATAAAATTAAGATGTTGTCAGATCCATATTTATTATTCACAAAAGCAATTGGAGCAGAAGTAGATAGAAATTCAAAAGGAATGGGTATTAGATCAATTCGTTATGCGATGGTAATTGAAAACTTAGAAGTGATTAATATTCAAGTTGAGAAAGAAACTAAACAATGTGGTTTGTCATCAGCAGAGGGTGTCTTAAAAATTTTGTAAATTATCTAATTTACAGGAATAACGAAGCTTGCGGGGTATGTTCTGTGCTTATCGGTAATAGAATCGGTAATACCTAAATCAAAAAATACAACACTACCTGCAAGTTTACCAGACTCAATCTCACTAGGTATACTTCCGAAACCTGTCTTTCCATCAGCAGTTTTACAATTAAATTTTAGTGCATCATCTGATCTTCTAACCATTGGCTGAGAAGGAATTTTAACATTTAAAGAAACTCTTTTATTTGATAATTGACATTCACCGCTGCTTCCATCAGAAAAAGATAATGCTACTGGGACATTAGCATCGTTAACTATTGTTGCACACGAAGTTAGAAATAAACTAATCAAACAAGCAGCTATTAATCTCATAAATTCATCTTAAATATATAATTTTAATAATTCAACAATTAATTTTTAGCAATTTCTCTTGCAAGAATATCAACCTCGTTATTTATTTTATCTGTTGAATGTGCTTTTACCCAGCTCCATTTAATCTCAAATGTATTTGAAAGATTATATAATTCAGTCCAAAGTTCTTTATTCTTAACTTCTTTTTTATTTGCTGTTTTCCAGCCATTTTTTTTCCAATTATGTATCCATTCAGTTATCCCAGATTTAACATATTTAGAGTCTGTAAATATTTGAACCTTGCTTCCTTTTGGAATTTTTTTTAAAGCTTTAATGGGGGCAAGTAACTCCATTTGATTGTTTGTTGTTTCTTTTTTGCTTCCTTTAATTTGAGTTTTCTTTCCATTTTCAATAATAATTGCTGCCCAACCACCATTTCCTGGATTTCCAATGCAAGAACCATCTGTGTAAATTTTAATCATCAAGAATAATCCTTAAATGAGCTCAGATTTCTATGAAAGTTTAACTTATCTATATACTCCTTTGGATCTTTAATTTTAATGACAGCATTTTTAGGAGTATTTAAATAATCATAAGATCTAGTCAAAAGATATCTTAAAGCTGATCCTCTACATAATGTATTTAAATTTCTTTTTTCAATTTCACTTAATTTTCTAACAGATTGGTAGCCTTTTAATAAATTTGAAGATCTTTTTTTATCTAATACAAATTTTCTATTTTTTTTTTTAAAGCATAAAGCATTAATGCAGGTTGCTAATTCATAAGATAGAAAATCATTAGCTGAAAAATAAAAATCTATAAATCCATGAAATTTACCTTTATTGAAAAAAATATTATCAATAAATAGATCGCTATGAATTATTCCATTTGGCATTTTTTTCGGCCATTTTTTCTTGAGATCTTTCAAATCATCTCTCATTAAATCTTTTAGGTTTTTTGACAATTTATTAATTTTATTGTCTATTTTATTCAGAATTGATCCCCATGAATTAATCGATAGAGAATTTTTTCTATATAATTTTAATTTTTTTGAAGCCTCATGAAGTAGTGCTGCATTTTTTCCAACTATAAAACAATCCCTATTATTTAGTTGATTTTTATCTTTTCCTCCTAAGAAACTGACAATACAAGCTTTTTTATTTTTTAAATTAAATAAATATTTACCTTTTTTGTCTTTTACAGGAACTGGACATTTTACTTTTAATCTAGATAGACCAGACATAAGATTTACAAAAAATGGAAGATCCTTTTTCTGAACTCTTTTTTCGTAAATAGTTAAAATATATTTATTTTTCTGTGTCTTCAAAAGGAAGTTGGTATTTTCGATACCTTTTTTTATACCTGAATATTTGTTTATTTTTCCAATATTATATTTCTTCTCGATAAATTTTATTTGCTTATTATTAATTTTAGTATAAACAGCCATTAATTTAATTTTCCAGGAATTTTAAAAGTAATATTTTCTTTTACGATTTCTACTTCTTCTATGTTGACTGTAAATTGATCTTTTAACTTTGCTATAAATTTTTCAACAAGTATTTCTGGTGCTGAAGCACCTGAGGAGATTCCAATCGTATTACATTCTTTAATCTTATCTATTGGCACTGGACTTTCTGAGTGTATTAATTCAGCAGAACTACAACCAGAGTTTTTAGCAACCTCAACTAATCTTACAGAGTTAGATGAATTTCTACTTCCTATTACAAAAAACATATCACATTTATCTGCTATTTCTTTAACTGCTGATTGCCTATTTGTTGTTGCATAACATATGTCGTCTTTTTTGGGCTCTTTAATATCTGGATATTTAGATTTTAAAGCTGCAATTATATCTTTGGTATCATCTACAGAGAGTGTTGTTTGAGTTATGAAAGATAGCTGTTTATTTGAAATATTTTTATACTTATTTGCATCCTCAATATTTTCAATCAAATCTATTGAACCTTTTGGTAATTGACCCATAGTTCCTATGACTTCTGGATGATTTTTGTGTCCTATTAATAATATATGATGACCTTGTTTATTTAAATTTTCTGCTTCTCTATGAACTTTAGATACTAGAGGACACGTTGCATCTACAAACATCATATTTAAATTAGAAGCTTCCTCTGGAACAGATTTTGGAACCCCATGCGCTGAGAAAATAACTGGTCTAGACTTATCTTTGATTTCATCTAATTCTTCAACAAATATC
Source organism: uncultured Pelagibacteraceae bacterium (assembly GCA_902519255.1). Lineage (GTDB taxonomy): Bacteria > Pseudomonadota > Alphaproteobacteria > Pelagibacterales > Pelagibacteraceae > Pelagibacter. The sequence goes on from CABYIV010000001.1 coordinate 263,631, forward strand.
GCTCCTATCTTTTTTAAACTTTCTACAACATGTTTGTTATGTACAATTTCATGTCTCACATAAACTGGAGCACCAAATTTATCTATACTCTTTTTTACAATTTCAATCGCTCTATCAACTCCTGCACAAAATCCTCTTGGTGCCGCTAAATAAATTTTTAAACTTTTGTTACTCATTTTCATCCTTTTTAAAAAACGGAATTAAAAATACTATACAAGCAATAAAAAAAAACAGGCTTCCAAACATGGCCCAAAAACTTCCTACACTTGAGATGATGAAACCTATTGAAGATATAATGAACAATATCCATCCAATTAGATTTATAGTTTTATTTTTCATTTTTTTTCTACCATGAATTCAAGTAAAATATGAGGAAAGGTCAATGAAGCCAATCCAATAAATATTATTTTAATAATGCTTTCATCTATACCAAATTTTTCTGAAATAAAATAAAAAACTACTAAATACATTATCGCTGTAATTACTGTAAGTGGAATAATTTTTCGTAAAAAAATAGGAAATCCTTTCTTCAAATTTTTATTTATTTCACTAATTAAACTTAGTGAGTGTCTTATAGAGTGAAGAAAGCAGAAATAAATTGTAAAAGCCAATATAGGGTTAAAAAAATAGTTTAAAATAATTATTGAAAAACTATCTAAAAAAAGAATTGATCTTAAATCATTATTATTACCTCTATATATAAGAAAATTACTTAGCACCGATAATATAACTAAAAGAATTAAAAAATTATTAGCCATAATATTTCCATCTATTGAAAAATTTAACATTTTAAAAATTTCGATTGTCTCAGCTTTATGAAACAGTAAGGGCGCTGAAATAACTAATGATCCTTTAATAAAATAAAAAATTTCTAAAAAATTAACATTTTTTGTTTCGATAAAGTCACTATCCTCTTTGCCAAAATGATATGCTGCAACTATTAAAAAAAGCGAAAGCAACAATATTGGACTTAAAATCCAGATTAAAATAACAAAAATAGCAATACCTATATATGTTATATAGAATACCTCTGTATTTTTAATTTTATAAATTTTTAAAAGTTTTTTACCCTTTTCATGATCCAGCGCACCGTGAGAGATACCAATTGTAAGAATTAAAAAAAAACTAAAAAGTATAAACGAATTATCTCTCAATACCTCAAAGGCAGAAAAAAAAATACAGATATTAAAAAAAATAATAGAATGAAAAAAATTTATTTTGTTTATCATTATTTAAACACAGCTTTAATAAAAATCCATTTTGGCATCTTTAATATAATGGATAAGTCCTCAAAAATATTACTTTTATTGGAAAGGAAATTAATTACTGTTTTTGACTTGCTTTTAAACATTTTGAAGAAAATATTTGGCATGATCTCTGGCCTTTCATCTAGGACTTTCAAAAAAACATTATCTAAAAACTTATACTTAATTTTTATATTGAAAGCTCTAGTTTGGGTTATTTTATCAATGTTTTGGGTAATATATTCTGCTTGTTCTTGAATATTTAGGAAAGTATAGCCAGTGCTCAAACGTGTCATACCTCCAGCAGTTCCTATATTAATCGTATTTTTATCGTTTTTAAATTTTGGATAAAATAATGGTATAGCCCCAACTTCTTTATAATTAATTTTATATTTTTTTAATTTTAAAGTGTTTTCGATGTAATCAGTAAGTTGTTTATCATAATCTTTTTCACTATCATCTTCCATTTTTGAAAGCCACGTAGTTTCGATTAAAGCTGATTTTTTTGAATAGGGTAGTGTATAGAAAAAATGAACACTTTTTTTTTGATCGCAATCAAAGTCCATTAAATTCATTATTTGATCATCAAAAAAATCTTTTTCAGTTTCAATCTCGACGCCTTGAAAGTGTTGCCATAAATTAGAATCTTTATTCTCAAGATTTGGTAGACTGTTAAATAAAATTGCGTTTTCAGTATTTACTTCACTTATATCTTTAAAGAATTGAATATTAGGATTTTTGTTAATTTTATTTAAAATTTTTTTGTAGAATAGTCCACTATCAATACTTTCGTAAGGAGTTTCTTTACAATCTTTATATTCAACATTACCTTTAAAATTGATTGTATAATCTTTCCATCTTTTTTTTACACAGTCATCAAACTTGTGAGGTACAGTTTTCCAGTATGACCAAGTTTTATCTCTTTTATATTCATCTCTTTTTTCAATAATTGCTAAAGTCTTATTTTTAAGTTTATCGTGATACTCTAACTCGTAAGCCAATGTTAAACCTGCACAGCCACCTCCAATAATTATGTAATCAAAATCTTTCATTATACTCGATATCTTGCATTATTATCTCATGCTCTTTTATTGTAAGTTTTTTATCTTCTTTTACAAAATATAATTTAATTAAATCACCAATAGATAGCACTGTATGTAAGACTTTTCCCAAATTGTTTACATAAATTTTTCCTGATTTATTATAATTTTCTAAGTTTCCTTTTTTTAAGATTTCATTTCCAATTTGTCTGTATACTCGTCTTGCAACCAAAATCGAAAATCTTAAAAAGAATGGAATTTTTTTAATTGATATAAAAGAATTATTATAAAATTTGTCAGCGATTTTTAGAATTCTTTTAATTTCATCAAAATTCTTTTTTATATAAAACCTATTATTGCTTTCATCTTCAATAACATCTCTTGAAATATTAGTTAATTGCATTGCAATACCTAAGTCAATCGCTCCTAAAAGTGCTGATCTTTCTTTGACATTTAAAATTTTTGCCATCATTAATCCAACTGTTCCAGCCACTCTATATGAATAAACATATAGATCTTTGTCAGTGTTGATTTCTACTTTTGATTTTATATCGGCCTCGACGCCATCGAATAAATCATCAATTATTTTTTGTGATATTCCAAATTTATTTATTAAAGCCCACATATTTTTAATTATTTGGTTATTTTCATTTTTTAATTTGAAATCTTCTTTGAAAGTATTGAAATTTTTTAATTTCGTATCAAGATCACCTTTTTCATCTGCTATATTGTCTATGTATCTGCAAAAATCGTACAAATTAGAGCAATCAGAGTAGACTTGTTTTGGTAAAAAGAAACCTGCCCAATTAAAAGATTTAGCGTATATCGACAAATAATTTTGTTCATTCATTACAAAATTTTATCTAAGACCTTTGCGGATGATAGGACCCCTGGAACACCAGCTCCAGGATGAGTGCCTGCTCCAACAAAATATAAACCATCATAAACCTCAGATTTGTTATGAAATCTAAAGTATGCTGATTGAGAAAATTTGGGCTGAATTGAAAAACCCGAGCCATATTTTGTATTTAATTCATTTTCAAAATAATCAGGGGTTAAATAAAAATCATCTACAATATTTTCTCTTAAATTTGGTAATAAACTTTTTTCCATTTTATCTATTACAAGTTTTTTTAAATTCTCACCTTCGACTGACCAGTCTATTCCTGATTTATTATTAGGTACAGGCACTAATACATAAAAGCAATCGTGGTCTTTTGGTGCCATACTCGAGTCAGTCGCGGTAGGCCTATGTAGATAATAGCTTATATCGCTATTTAATTTTTTGTTTACAAATATATCATCCAAGTGTTCTTTGTACTTATCGCCAAACTTTATAGTATGATGTTCAATATTTTCGTATTTTTTCTTTGTTCCAAAATAATAAACAAACAATCCCATTGAATATTCCATTCTATTTATCTTCCAATTAAATAAGGTGTTATATTTTTGATTATTTAGCATTTTTGAATAAACACCGGGAGGATCTGCATTACAAACTACGTTATCTGCTTTAATTTCCTCATCTTCACTTGTCACAACACCGACAACTCTTTTATTTTCTGTAAGCAAGTTTTTAACTTCTTTACCTTTAATAATTGTAACATCTTCTTCTAACATCAATTTCTCAAAACCTTTTATGATTTGTCCCGTTCCACCCATAGAATAATGAATTCCCCATTTTTTTTCTAAATACAAAATTAATCCATATATAGAGGTTGTAGTAAAAGGGTTCCCACCCACCAATAATGGGTGCATACTAAATAGCCTTCTTAGTTTTTCATTTTCAATAAAACCACTAACCAAAGAATAAACAGATTTATAACTTTTTAAACTTAGCAATGCAGGAATTTGCTTAAACATAAATGAAGGTTTATCAAATGGCACATCTGATAATTCTGAATAACCCTTATCAAATATTTTTTTTGTAAATTTAAGTAAATTTCTGTAACCCACAACATCTTTATGATTAATTGTTGCAATCTGTTCTTCCATTTTCTTTTCATCAGCTGAATAATCAAAATGGCTTCCATCTTCAAAAACAAATCTGTACCAAGTATCCAAATCTTTTATTTTTATGTAATCATCTGGATTTTTATTAAAAAGTTTAAAAATTTCATAAATTAAATATGGAGCGGTTATTACAGTTGGTCCACCATCATAAGTGAACCCATTACTTTTAAATACTCTCGCTCTTCCACCTAAATCTTTTTGTTTTTCAATTAAAGTGACTTTATGGCCTTTTGCCCGAAGTCTAAGAGCTGCTGCTATGCCACCAAAACCTGATCCAATTACAATTGAATTCATATTCCTTAATTTACATTATTTTTATAAAATTTGATAAACTATCTTAGTTTAAGAACTGATTTTCTTTAATTCTGTCTTCGTTTCTTCAAGATTTTTATTAAACAAATTATCAAGTTTAGACTTATCAACAGATGTTGTAATAATTTTTTTCACAGATTCTACAGCAATGTTAATTGATGTATCTTTAATTTCTTTAATGGCATTATCCTTCATTTGAGAGATTTTAGTTTCTGCTAGACTTTTCTTTAGTTCAGCTGATTTATGGAATTTGTCATTCATTTCAATTACAAATCTTTCAGTTTCATCTTTTGACTGCTGCATAATCTTTTCACTCTCAATTTTTGCAGTATCTAGCTTCTTTTGCGCCTCATCCAATAGTCTTTTAGATTCAGCTCGGAGTTTTTCACTTTCATCAATTTCATTTTTGATATCAGTAATCATTTTGCTCAATAAATTATTAACATTTTGCGGAACTTTTAAATAAATTAGCGCTCCAAAAAATATTACAAAAGAAACTGCTACCCAAAATGTTGCATCAAATGCCATTATGTTTTTCCATTTCTTTTTTAGAAAGATCTTCAACTATGGCTGAAAGACTACTTTTATTTATATCTTCACCAATTAATTGTTTAATTAGATCGGAGGATGTCTCAATTGCAATTTTAGTAACTTTCTCTTGAGAAGTTTTTTTTAATTGGTCTATTTCTTCTTCAGCTTTTATTATTTCCTTTTCGATATCCTTTTCTAAAGATAATCTTTTATTGTTTATATCGTCCAAAACTTTTTGTCTTTCACTATTAAAGAAGTTTTTTGCTTCGACTTTTGTATCATTGATAATTTTATCAAATTCTTTAACTTTTTTTTCAGTTTCTTCCCGTTGCTTGTCTGCAGTTTCGATATTCTCTAAGATTTGTGATTTTCTGGTTTCAAGATTGTTACTAATCTTTGGTAGTATGAACTTAGATAAAATTATAAACAATAATCCAAAGGTAAGTACTAACCAAAAAATTTGAGATATCCAAAACTCTGGATTAAGCTGGGGCATACCTCCACTCTCAGCGCTTTGAGCGCTATAAGTAAAGATAAGACTTAAAGCTAGAAATTGAAAAATTATCTTTTTCAACATTAATTAAAACGCGAAAAGAATAATTAATGCAACAACTAATCCAAATAAACCAGTCGCTTCCGCCAATGCAAAGCCTAATAGCAAGTTTGGAAACTGCTTTTGAGCTGCAGATGGATTTCTCATTGCACCTGAAAGATAATTTCCAAAAATTATCCCAATTCCAACTCCTGCACCTGCAAGTGCAATTGCTGCTAGTCCTGCTCCTATCATTTTTGCTGCTTCTAATTCCATTATATCCTCCTTATGTTAATTAATGGTGTAAATTTAATGCATCATTCAAATAGATACATGTTAAAATTGCAAATACATATGCTTGAAGAAAAGCAACTAATATCTCCAAACCTGTTAATGCAACTGAAAAACCTAGTGGTAGCCAGCCCCCAACAATTCCTAAGCTAACTACGAAACCTCCAAAAACTTTCATCATCGTATGGCCTGCCATCATATTTGCAAACAATCTAACTGATAAACTAATTGGTCTACTTAAGTATGAAATTATTTCTATAACAACTATTAATGGCAATAAAACCATTGGAACACCACTTGGCACAAAAAGTTTTAAGTATCCAAGTCCATGTTTAATAAATCCAATTATTGTTACTCCTATAAATATAAATGCTGCTAATACAAAAGTTACAATGATGTGGCTAGTGACAGTAAAAGAGTATGGTATCATCCCAAACATGTTACAAAATAAAACAAACATGAATAAAGAAAATATGAAAGAAAAGTAAGGCTTAGCTTTCGATCCAGCTGTATCACTTATCATTTTTGAAATAAAAGAGTAACTGAGTTCCGCAAGTAATTGAATTTTATTTGGTATTATAGATCTCTTCGTGCCTAAATTAAAAATAATTAATATTGCTAGTGAACTTATGACCATAAACAAACTCGCGTTTGTGAATGAAATATCTATGTTATTTATTTTAATTTCTGGACCAATTCGGTACACGTTGAATTGGTACATTGGATTTGCTGCCATTTGCCTACTATTTTTGCATTTTTTTTGCTGATCTAATAACGTTCATAATTCCAGCTATTACACCAATAAAAAAAAATATTAAAATTAACCAGGGTTTAGTACCAAACCAATTGTCTAAAATAAACCCAATAATTGTCCCAACAGCTACTGCAGATACCAATTCCGTGCTCATTTTGAAGGCTGACCCCATACTTGAGCCTTTATTTCCCTCTTCAGATTTTTTGTCTTTGTCAGTTTTATTTTTTGCAATTTTTAGGCGAGTTTTAAACTGGTCTTCATCCATTATTAAGCAACCATACTCTCTGCTTTTTGAAGATCTACAGCAACTAGTTGGCTAATTCCTTTTTCTGGCATTGTTACGCCGTATAGTCTGTCCATTTTAGACATGGTTAGAGCGTGGTGAGTTACAATAATAAATCTTGTAGATGTAATTTTAGTTAGTTCCGTCAAAAGATTGCAAAATCTTGTTACATTCGCATCATCTAGAGGTGCGTCTACTTCATCGAGAACACATATTGGAGCTGGATTAGTAAGAAACACTGCAAAGATTAAAGATAAAGCAGTCAGGGCTTGTTCACCTCCAGATAATAAAGTTATTGATTGTAATCTTTTTCCTGGTGGACTTACCAACATTTCTAATCCTGCATCTAAAGGATCATCAGAGTCTACTAGCTCTAGTTTTGCACTACCTCCATTAAATAGTTTGGTATAAACTTCATTGAACTTTCTATTCACTTTTTCAAAAGCATCTAGAAGTCTTTCCCTACCTTTCTGATTGAGTTCAGTAATACTTTCTTTTAACTTTATAATTGCAGTTACTAAATCTTGTCTATCTTTTTCCATTTTCTTAATTTCATCTTCATATTTTGAGGTCTCTTCGTCTGCTCTTAAGTTAACCGAGCCTAATTTTTCTCTTTCCCTTTTTCTTTCATCAAGCAATTCCTCTTGTGTTACTGTATCTGGATATTCAGATACATCTTTTAAGTTTGAAAAATTCAGTATCTCTTCTTCTTTTAAATTAAGTTCTGTTGATACTCTTTCTAGCAAATCATTTCTTCTTTTATTCAAACCATCGATTGTTGCTCCAGAGCTTGCCTTTCGTTCTCTTATTTCAATAGACTCCTCTTTTGTTGTATTTAGATTACTTCTTAATTTGTTAATCTCTTTATCTAGCTCATCTATTAATATTTCATTATCACTTTTTTCTTTTTCAGAAATTCTTAAACTTTCTGATATTTGTCCTTTTCTTTCAGCTTGTGTTTGAGGTTGTTTTTCAAGGCTATCTAATTTTTTTTGTTGAGTATCTTTTCTACTATTTAATTCATTAATCATTTTTTCAGAATTTACCAATAAGTTTTTCCAACTTTCTATTTCTTGGTCAATTATTTTAATTCTTTCACTTCTTTTTATTGACTCTTTTTTAATATTTTGATTTGTACTAAATGCTTCAGCGTATTCTTCTTGTAGACTTTTGATTTCTTCGTTTTTCTTAGTTACTGTTATCGCTAAATCGTTGTCATGCATTTCATTAATTTTCATTTTTAAAAATGAAAGATTTATTTTGCATTCATCTATTAAATTAGTTGCACCATTGATATTATTCTCTGAGAGCATTTCTTTTGCTTTATCTAACTGCTCACTTGCTAAATCAATAGTTTCTGAGTTCTTTTTTAGTGTATCAAGGTTTAGATTTTCTAGTATTCTCTCTAATTTATCTTGCTCATCTTTTAATTTTCCTTTTGCATTTACAAGATCTAAACCTGATAATTTTTCAGTTTCATAGTATTTGGAGTCGACTGTAATTAAATTTTCTTTTTCTTCTCTAAGTCTTTTTTCATTAGAGTTTGCATCAATGATTATGCTTTTTTCTCTTACAATATCCTCATCTATTACACCTAAAGCCTTTCTAATTGATTGTATTTCATCATTAACCCTGTCTTTTTCCTCATCTAAACTTTTTAACTCTAGATTTAATCTTTGAATTTTTGACAAGTTTTCTTGATTTTTTTCTCTTATAGGATTTACATTTTTATTCTTTTCAATAATTTTCATGCTTAAATCCTCTAATTTATCATTGAAGGACTTAACTTGATCATCAGCCTCATTATTGATCTCATTCTCTACTTTAATTTCATTATCAATTTCTAAAAGACGTAAATAATATAAACCTGCCTCAACTTTTTTTATTTCTTCTGAAATAGATTTGTATTTTGCAGCCTCTTCAGCTTGCTTTTGCAAATTTGCTAATTGTCTTTCCTGTTGTCTTCTTAATTCATCTGCCCTTTTTAAATTATTTTCTGCCGCGCCTAATCGTAATTCTGCTTCGTGTCTTCTAACATGTAAACCTGCTATACCAGCTGCTTCTTCTAAGATAGCTCTTCGATCTGAAGGTTTTGCTGTGACCAATGCTCCAATTCTACCTTGACTAATAATTGAAGGTGAATGAGCACCTGTTGATAAATCTGCAAAAAACATCTGAGCATCTTTAGCTCTAACTTCTTTGCCATTTATATAAAATTTTGAGCCTTTATCTTTTTCTATTTTTCTTCTTATTTCAATTTCATCGAGCTCATTATATTGTAGAGGACCATCTTTACTGTCATTTGATAAGCTGACTAAAACTTCTGCAATATTTTTTGATGGTTTGTTTGAAGTTCCGGAAAATATAACGTCTTCCATTCCTGAACCTCTCATACTTTTTGCTGATGTCTCACCCATACACCATCGCAACGATTCCACTATATTTGATTTGCCACAACCGTTTGGACCAACTATCCCAGTTAAACCTTCTTCAATCAGGAAATTAGTTTTTTCAGCAAAAGACTTAAATCCATTTAGTTGGATTTTTTTAAATTCCATCCACTGACTTATATCAGTTTTTCAATGTATTTTTTTAATTTTTTGTAGTTTGAGTGATTTTCAAACTTTTTTCCGTTAATTATGACTGTAGGAGTAGCATTCACTTTATACTTTTTAACACCTTCGATTCGGTCTTCTAAAATATGATCCTCTATTTTTTTATCTGCCAAGCACTTATCAAAATCAAGATTATATTCAGTATTATCAATAAATTTTTTCATTGCTTGATTTGCCTCTAATTCATTTTTTCCTTTTATCCACTTATCTTGATTTAAATATAAATGATGCAAAATTTCATGCTCACCATCATTTCTACAATGCGCTAATTTAGTTGCATTAAATGCAATGATGTCTAATGGAAAGCTTTTAAATTCTATTGAAATCAATCCTTTATCAATAAAATCTTCTTTTAATTTAGGATATATATTTTTATGAAAATTTGCACAATGACTACAAGTTAAAGATTCAAAAACCATTAACTTAACTTTAGAGTCTGCACTTCCAACTAAAATTGGTTTAACTTCAGAATTAGCATTGATGAAATTAAAAAAAATTAAAATTGAGGTAAAAATTATCTTTTTCATTTTATTTTAAAATGTTTACTTAGCTCTAACAGTGAGTTTTTTATTTTGTCATTTTTAATATTATTTATGCTCTTTATATGTTTATTTTTTGTCGCATTAATAGCGGTATTTTTATGGCTTTCTTCAATTTTTCCATCAAATGTATTCAATTTAATGTCATCTAAAACATGATAGCCAAAAAAAACATTAATTTTTTTTATTATTTCTTTTTTAGAATACTCAACGTCAATTTCATTTCCCCTCTTTACTAAAATATTTAAACGACTGCCCGATAACTTGTTTGAACTTTTATATGACTTAGGAAAACTTACTTTAAATAAATCTTTACCTACTAAATATTTCCAATTATCTAAAGTTTCATTATAAATTTTACCTTTTTTACTAATTATTCTTTTTGCTTCTGTGGGTAAAGTATCTTTAAAAGATCTTAAACCTTGAATGGAGTTATATCTCTGCTTAGTATTATATTTTTGACTCATATGAATAATAAAAACATACCAAATAAAATTCTACTTTGGTACGATAATAATAAAAGAATTTTACCTTGGAGAAAAAAAGTTTCCCAGAGGCAAAAAGAATATTTTACATTTGTTAGTGAATTTATGTTACAGCAAACTCAAGTAAAAACTGTTATTCCTTATTTTAAAAAATTTGTAAAACAAATTCCAACCTTTCAATCATTGGCAAATGTCGACGAAAAGATCTTAATGAAACATTGGGAAGGTCTTGGTTATTATTCAAGAGCAAGAAATCTAAAAAAAAGTGCAATTATAATTGTTAGAGATTTCCATGGTAAGTTGCCAAAATCTTATGAAAAGTTAATACAATTGCCAGGAGTAGGCGAATATACATCCAAAGCAATAATGTCTATAGCATTTAACCTTAAAACTATTCCTTTAGATGGAAATGTAGAGAGAATACTTAAAAGAACTCTATATTTAAAAAAGCAGAATGAAATATCTAAAGATTTTTTAAAAACAAAAATTAATTTTTTTGGACTGTCCAATCGTGCTAGTGATTACTCCCAAGCAATCATGGAGATAGGTGCTTTAATATGCAAACCAAAAAATCCAAGTTGTAAGGAATGTCCTTTAAATAAAAATTGTATATCTCTAAAAAAAAATGACTTTGAATTGACCAAATTTAATAAAGAAATAAAAACTAAATACTTCGAAGCGACTATTTATAAAAAACATAATAACTACTTATTAGTCAAAAATGATAAATTTAAATTTTTAAAAAATATGCCAATTTTTCCAATGACTGAAGTTCGAGAAAGTAAGTATAATTATTCAAATAATAAAAAAATTAATATAAAATTATCTAATATGGAAATGAAAATTTTGTTAAATAACTCGAAAAGACCTCCAAAGATTAAAAATAAAATATTAATTAAAAAAGATAAATTAAGCTCAGAAATAATTCCATCATTTACTAAAAAAATATTTTATACCATCTCAAAATCTGAATGAAAAAAGTTGCAATTGTAGGAGCTGGTATATCTGGTTTGTATCTTGCAAATGAATTAAACAAAAATACTGAAATAGACTATAAAATCTTTGAAAAAAAAGATTATCTTAATTTAAATGAAGGTTATGGCATTCAACTTTCAGTTAATAGTATTAATTTGTTAAATAAAGTAGGATTTAAAAATATTTCAGCATCAGATGTTTATTATCCAACAAAAGTTAATTTTTTCCAGGCTAAAAATATTAAAAAGATTTGTGAAATTGATTTAAAGCAATTCAATAATGTAAACGACCGTTACACAACACTTAAAAGATCAACATTAACAAAGTTTTTAATTGGCAATATACCTGAGGAAAAAATTCAATTTAAAGCCGATATTCAAAATATCGAATATAATGAAAAAATAAAGATTTCTTGGAATAATAACAATGAAAGTTTCGATTATATAGTAATTGCAGACGGTGTTTTTTCAAAATTAAAATCTCAAATATCAAATAATCATTTAAACCCAATTTTTAATGGGAACATTGCTTTAAGGGCGAATTTAAAACAACATGAAAAAGATAATATTTCTATTTATATGGGGTCAAATTTTCACTATGTAACTTATCCTGTAAATCAAAAACTCGAATATAATTTCGTTGCTATAATCAAAAAGAAACTAACAACTAAAGAAATTGAAAATAAAAATATTCTTAATTCAGAAACATTTATAAAATCTTTAAAAGACTTTATTTCACAAAATTCTACTATAAATTTGGAAAGTTTAGCAAATATAAAGTGTTTTCCTGTATTTGTAAGCACTGAATTACCCACACTAAAATATCAAAATACTTATTTGAGTGGTGATGCTTTATTTGCTTTTCCACCTTCTTTTGCACAAGGTGCTTCTCAAAGTATTGAAACAGCAAATGGTATTTTAGAAAATATTACAAATTCAAATAGTATTTATAAAGATAAGATAAGTAAAATATTACTAGTAAATAAAAGATCAAAATTAAACCATTTTGCCTTCCATTTAACTAATCCAATAATAATATTAATTAGAAATATTGTTTTGAAATTTTTATCAAAAAATAAAAAATTTCTAGAGAGTTATCTTGGAAAAATATATAGAAATTAAGTAGTTGGCCTTAGTCTTTGCCTCAAATCATCAATTGGTTTGAGTGAATTACCTGATTTATAATACCAAAAAGTCCAACCGTTACAGCTCTCAGCACCTAATATTTGTGCAGCAACTTTATGAATTGATCCTTCTGATTTCCGATATTTTATACTACCATCAATCATAATTTTCGCATTGATTTGTTTTTTTTGATCAAAAATTTCAGTACCAGGTTTAATAATTCCTAATTCAACCAAAGATCCAAATGGCACTCTTGGTTTGGATCTATTATTTTTTATAGTATCTAAATATTCATCTTCTATAATTTTTGTATTTTTAATTCTTTTACTTGCAGCTTCAAAATAGTTTTTTTCTTTTTCTATACCAAAATAATTTCTACCTAACTTTTTTGAAACTACAGCAGTTGTTCCCGTACCGAGAAACGGGTCCAATATTAAATCGCCTTTATTAGACGATGCTAATATAATTCTGTGCAATAAAGATTCTGGCTTTTGCGTTGAGTGAACTTTATTACCATTATTTTTAAGTCTTTCTTTTCCATTACATATAGGTAAATTCCATGTAGATCTCATCTGTAGATCATCGTTTAAACATTTAAGTGATTGATAATTAAAAGTATATTTTGATCCTTCACTTTTTGATGCCCATATAAGTGTTTCGTGCGCATTCGTAAAACGTGTTCCTCTAAAATTTGGCATAGGGTTATTTTTGTTCCAAATCACATCATTTAGTATCCAAAAACCTAAATCTTGCATTTTTGAACCAACTCTAAAAATATTATGATAACTTCCTATAACCCATATAGATCCATTTTTTTTTAAAATTCTTTTACATTCTTTGAGCCATTGAACTGAAAACTCATCATAACTTTTAAAACTATCAAATTTATCCCACGCATCGTCTACAGCATCGACTTTAGATCTATCAGGTCGACTTAATTCTTTTTTCAGTTGAAGGTTGTAAGGTGGATCTGCAAATATCAGATCAAAACTTTCAGCCGGAATTTTTTTTAATTCCTTAATACTATCTCCATTAATAATTTTATTTTTTATGTCTGAAATGATCATTTTATATTTTTGAATTAGACTCCAGTCAGGAGTCTACGTCAACCTGTGATTGAATTTATTGATTGATAGTTGTTATGATTATTATTTAAGACTCAATATCTTGTGTATTGGTTGGAAGGTTTTTCTATGAAATCTAGTCACTCCAAATTTTTTAATAGCTTTAATATGATCTTTAGTTCCATAACCTGCATTATTATCCCAGCCGTATTTTTTAAAAGAAAAAGACATCTTTTTCATTAGCTTATCTCTTTCAACTTTAGCAATAATCGATGCGGCTGAAATTTCAGGAATTTTTTCATCACCTTTTACAATAGTTTTAATTACATAATTTTTTAAGTCTGGTGGTTTATTACCATCTATTAAAACTTTTTTAGGTTTCAATTTGAGTTTCTTAATTGCTCTTTTCATTGAAAGTAGGCTAGCATTTAAAATATTAATTTTTTCAATTTCCTTTATTGATGCAGATCCTAACGCCCAAACTGAATTTTTTTTTATATATTTAGCTAAAGTTTCCCTTTGAATTTTGTTAAGTTTTTTTGAATCTTTAAGAATTTTTCTATTAATTTCTTTATTTAATATAACAGCAACTGCATAAACTGGTCCTACAAGGCTCCCTCTTCCAACTTCATCAACCCCAGCAATAATTTTTTTCATATAAAATATTATTAAAAATTTAAATCTCTAAACCAGTTTCATCTATTTTTTTTCTAATTTCTTTAAGATCGGCCCAAGAATATTTTTTTTGCTCTGCTTGTCTTAGTAGATATGCTGGGTGAAAAGTTATCATTGTTAAATATGTTTTATTATTAATTATTACTTCCTTCCATTTTCCTCTTTCTTTAGAGATTTTAATTTTATTCCCGAAGAGCGCTTCCATTGCTGTGCTTCCCATTAAAATAAGTATTTCTGGATTTATAATCGAAATATGTTTTCTTAAATATTCAGAGTATCTATTTATTTCTGATATTTCAGGCTTTCTGTTATTTGGAGGTCTATAATTTACAACATTAGTTATATAAACGTTAGTTCTATCTAAATTAATAGCTTTCAACATTTTATTTAAAAGCATTCCTGCATCACCAACAAAAGGTTTTCCTAATTCATCTTCTTTTTGTCCAGGTCCTTCACCTACAATCATTATTTTTGAAGATGAATATCCATCACTGAAAACAATATTTTTTGCACTATTTTTTAGTTCACAATCTTCAATCTTTTCTATTTCAACTCTAAGTTTTGCTAATTCTTCAGATTTTTCCTCATTAGAAGCATTATTTTTAAATCTATTTATTGGCTCATCACTAAATTCATATTCAATACCTAGCTCGTTTATTAAATCATTATCAAATATGTCATTTTGATTTTTTTCATTTAAAGTCATAAAGTAAAAAATGTTCTTAAAAATTTTTTGTTTTATAATATTAATTCTATACCAAACAAATCTCTATTCAAAAGCAGCGAATGAAAAAGAATTCAACCAGAAGTATCTATCAAATTATCTTTCAGCATTATTATCATTTGATAACCAGAAAAATAACGATGCTCTTAAGTTTTTTGAAAATTCAAAAATATTAATTCAATCACATGATAGTTTTTTGCAAGAATATGTATTTTCTTTACTTTTGGACGGACAGGTTAAAAAAGCAATTAAACAAGTAAAATATTCTAATACCTCAATAGGAGGAGATTTTTTTGAAGGAAATTTATTATTAATTTTAGATAGCATTAACAAGAAAAAGTTTAAACAAGCAGCTTTGAAGTTAAAAAAATTGGAAAAGTTCAAAGAGGACGACTCGTACAAATTTATAATTTATTCTAGCTTAAAAAGTTACATTGATCTTTTTATATATAAAAAATCTGACATTGTTGAGCAATTTGGAAAATTAGATTTGATAAACATGGCTTTTCAAAATTGTTATTTGAATTCCAAAAAAACTGAGCCTTATTTTTTAAATTTAATTAACGATCCTCAAAGTGATTACTCTAGATATACTTTTTTTTATTTGAGTAACGAAGTGTCTAATAATGACCTTGCAACAGTTGATAATTTTGCAGATACAATAGATCCTTTAAGAAGTAGTTTGCTTGTTTCTCAAGTAAAAAAATGGATAGATGAAAAAAAATATACAAAATTAACACAGCATTTTTCATGTCAAAATGAGAATGATATTTTGGCAGAATTCTTTTTCCTTATATCTAATTTTTATTCATCTCAAAGTAGATTTGATTACTCAAACATATATTTAAATATTTCAAATTATTTAAATCCAAAATTTTATTTTAATTTATCATTAATAGCTGAAAACTATCAGTCTAATAATAATTATGATCTAGCAAAAAAAACTTTCGAAAAATTTGATGATAAGGATGAAATATTTTTTTGGTACAAAACAAAGAAGATTGCCAGAATTATAGCAGAGGAAGAAAATTATGATGCAAGTTTGAACTATATATTAAAAAATCTTGAAAAATTTAATAATAAATCGACAAAGATGATTTATGATTTGGCAAATATTTACAAAAACTTTAAAAAATATGATGAGGCTATAAATTATTATACTTTGGCCTTAAAAAATTTGGATAAAAATTCTATGGCTTATGCAGATGTTCTCTATCGCAGAGGTGGAGCGTATGAAAGATTAAAAAATTATGATTTGGCGGATAAGGATTTGCTAAATTCAATTAAAATTAGACCTGACGAACCCTATACACTTAACTATCTCGCTTATAGTTGGTTAGAAAGAGGATATAAAATTGAAGAAGCAATAGAAATGTTAAATCAAGCTTACAAAGGGAAAGAAGAAGACCCTTACATAACAGACTCTGTTGGTTGGGGTTATTATTTGACAGGAAATTATATTGAGGCAGAAAAATATTTAAGAAAAGCTGTTGAATTGTTACCAAGTGATCCTGTTGCAAGTGATCATTATGGAGATGTTCTTTGGCAATTAAATAGAAAAATCCAAGCTAATTATTTTTGGAAAAGTGCTTTAAATAGCGATGAAGCAGATGAAGAATTGAAAATTAAAGTTAAGGAAAAATTATATAATGGCTTAAATAATAATTCTTAAATGAAGTTTCATAAAATAAAATCATTTGCAAAAGTAAACTTAACTTTAAAAATTTTAAATAAATACTCAAATGGTTATCATAAAATCGAAAGTTTAATATCCAAGATCAATTTGGCTGATGAAATTTTAATAAAAGAGACACAAGGTTCAAAAAATAGAATATCGTTTAGTGGGAAATTTTCCTCAAATATTTCAAATACAAATACAATTTCAAAACTACTAAAAATCTTAAATGATCAAAATTATATTAAAAATAAAAAATTCAATATCAAAGTAAAAAAAAATATACCCCAATCTTCTGGTATGGGGGGAGGATCTATGAATGCAGCATCCATTTTGAACTACCTATTTAAAAAAAGAATAATTAAAACTACAAAAAATAATTTAATTAAAATTGCAAATAAAGTTGGTTCAGATGTAATTTTGGGTCTTTATGAGAGTCCAATGATCCTACAAGGGCAAAATATAAGTAAAATTAATAAAAAATTAAATTTTCATTTGTTAATAATAAAGCCTAATTTTGGATGTTCTACTAAGATGATTTATGCAAAACACAGAGGATTTTCAAAGAGCCTGTTCCATAAATCAAACAACATTAACAGACAAGATTTATTAAAAGTTTCGAATAACGATTTAGAGAGAGCAGCTTTTAATAAATATCCAATTTTAAGAAGAATCAAAAGTTATTTGCAAAATTTAGATAATATTTACTTTGCAAATATGACAGGCTCGGGTTCGACTATAATTGGTTATTTTTTAACCAAAAATGCGGCAATAAAAGCTCAAAAAAAATTAAAAAATAAATATAAAAACTATTGGTGTATTTACTCTAAAACTATATAAAGCTTTTTTTTTGTGATATACGAAAAACATCTTGGGGTGTAGCCAAGTGGTAAGGCAGCGGTTTTTGGTACCGCCATTCCTAGGTTCGAATCCTAGCACCCCAGCCATTTATGAAAGCTTTACTTAAAAAAATTTTTCAAAACAAAAAAATTTCAAGCTATAAAGATCTCAAATTTCTAGATTTAAAAAATAATAAGGGAGTAAATAAAATATTTGGTGTAATAAATAACCACAATGAAACCAGCGAGATTAGATATGTTGGTGGTTGTGTAAGAAAAATTTTAAATGATGAAAAAACAGATGATATCGACCTTGCAACTAATTTAACTCCTGATCAGATTAGGCAATGTTTAGATAAAAACCAAATAAAGTTTTTTGAAACAGGAATTGAACATGGCACAATCACAGCAGTGATTGATGATCAAAATTTTGAAATTACAACATTAAGAAAAGATGTAAAAACAGATGGAAGGCATGCTGTCGTAGAATATACAACTAATTGGAAGGAAGATTCATTAAGGAGAGATTTTTCAATAAATTCAATATATTCAGATTTAGACGGGAATTTATATGATCCAAATTCTGGTTATAAAGATTTAAATGTTGGAATAATTAAATTTATAGGTGATCCAGAAACTAGAATAAAAGAAGATTATTTAAGAATTATTAGATATTTAAGATTTTATACTGAATATAGCAAAATCGATCATGAAATTAATATAATAAAAATCATTAAAAAAAATATAGAGGGTTTAGGAAAAATATCAAAAGAAAGACAATTCAATGAATTAAAAAAAATTCTCAAATTGGATAACTTTTTAAAGTTATTTAAAAATAAAACCTCTTGTGAATTATTTTCATTAATTTTCCCTCAACTAAAAAATTTTAAAAAATTGAGCAAGTTATCAAAACCACAAGAAAAGATATTAAAAAATAAAAGTTTAAATTTCGTCGTTTCTTTTCTTGTAATCGATGAAACTGACAATTCTGACTATTTTGTGTTTAAATATAATTTACCCAATGAGTTAAAAGATAAAATTAATTTTCTAAAAAATAATTCGCTAAATAAAGATAGTACTACAATTTTTAACAAGAAAGATTTACAAAAAATATTTTATTATGAGGGTAAATCTAGCACAATCGATTTAATTGATTTCAATTTATTATATTTTAAACAAAGTAAAAAACTTTCAGAATTAAAAACTTACTTTGAAAAATTAGATAAACCAGAATTTCCAATAAAAGCTCAGTTATTAATAAATGATTATGGATTAAAGGAGGGAAGGGAATTGGGTCAAAAATTAAAAAATTTAGAAATGAAATGGATTGAAAATAATTTTAATTTATCAAAAAAAGATATGGAAAAAGTTTTATCAAATTAAACGTATTTTACGTCTACAATCTCAAAATTTTTTGTCCCTGCTGGTGTATTTATCTCTACAAGATCGCCTTTATTTTTACCTATAAGACCTTTTCCTATTGGTGATTGAAAATAAAGAAGCTTTTGTTTTAGATCTGCCTCGTCTTTCCCGACAATTTTGTAATTTATTTTTTCATTTGTATCTAAATTTTGAAGGTAGACTGTAGATCCAAATATCACCTTCCCATCATTACTAATCTTGGTGATATCAATTACATTTGCTCTTGCAATTAAATCCTCAACTTCTTGAATTCTTCCCTCGTTATGAGATTGCTGTTCTTTTGCAGCATGATATTCAGCATTTTCTTTCAAATCTCCATGTGATCTTGCTTCAGCAATGGCTGCAACAATTTCGGGTCTCTTTTTTTCTTTTAAAAAAATTAATTCACTTTTTAATTTTTCTAATCCTTCAGTAGTAATTGGTTCTTTATCCATAATTTACCATTTAGCTGTTGGTGGTAATGACATAAGTATAGCTTCAACATTTCCACCAGTTTGTAAACCAAATTTTGTCCCCCTATCATGTAATAAATTAAATTCAACATATCTACCTCTTTTTTTGTATTGGATTTCTTTATCTTTAATTGTCCATTTTAATTTATTTTTTTTCTCAATTATTTCATTAGAAATATTTTTAAAACTTATTCCCACTTCTCGAACAAAAGAAAAATCTTTTTCCCAATTATTTTTTTTATAATCAAAAAAAATCCCGCCAATACCTCTTGGCTCTTTCCTATGCGGTAAATAAAAATATTTATCACACCACTTTTTATATTTTTTGTAATAATTTTTGTTGTGTTTATTACATGATTTTTTTAGTTCTGAATGAAACCAATTTTCTAATTTCTTATCTTTCATACAAGGTGTAACATCCATTCCACCTCCAAACCAACCAAATGAAGTAACTATATACCTCGTGTTAAAATGCATTGCGGGCACATGAGGATTTTTCATATGCATAACAACAGATATTCCAGATGCCCAAAATTTAGAACTTGTTTTAGTACCTGGTACTTTATTTTTAAATTCATTTGAAAATTTTCCATAAACTTCTGAAAAATTTACTCCAACTTTATCAAAAATTTTACCGTTTTCTAAAATTCTATATTGTCCTCCACCTTCATCATTACTTTTACTTCTATTCCAATTTGTAATTTTAAATTTGGTTTTTTTGCCCTCTTTTTCCTCTATTTCTCTACAAAGCACTTCTTGTAAAGTTTTAAACCAATTTTTTGCTAATTTCTTTTTTATGTATTGATCCATTTAACCTAACTGTCTTATAAATTCTGAAGCTCCTATGGCCACTGATATTGAAATGTTTAACGATCTTTTATTTTTTATCATTGGAATCTTAATTCTTTCATTAACCTTAGAATGTACATATTCTGGAACACCAGCACTTTCTCTGCCAAAGAGCAATATATCATTACGCTTAAATTTAAACTTTGTATAAACTTTGCTAGCTTTTGTCGTCATTAAAACTACTCTATTTTTACTATTTTTATCAAAGAATTCTTTAGGGCTCTTGTAAAATTTAATTTCACTGTAATCTAAATAATCCATAACAACTCTCTTGAACCTTTTATCGCTAAATAAAAACCCACAAGGTTCAATTATTTCTAAACCAGCACCTAGGCAAGAACAAGTTCGAATAATTGAAGCTGTATTTTGAGGAATATCCGGCTGATATAGAGCTACTTTTAGACCGTGTTTTAAAGGTTTCTGTGTCATTGTTACCATAGAAATATCTCTTTTTTATTATATGAAATCATATATTACCAAAGTTATAAAATATTAAAGATGTCAGATCAAAAAGACGAAAAAAAGACCAACAGAAGAGATTTCTTGTTTACTGCTACTGCCGCAGCAGGTGCAGTTGGAGTAGGTGCTGCTGTTTGGCCATTAGTCGATCAAATGAACCCAGATGCCTCTGTAAAAGCATTAGCAAGCACAGAAGTAGATGTAAGTTCAATGCAACCCGGACAATCTTTAACGGTTCTTTGGAGAGGTAAACCTGTTTTTATAAAGAGAAGAACGGATGATGAAATTAAAAAAGCGAGAGCAGTTGACATCAATGATCTTAAGCATCCTGAAAAAGATGAAGATAGAGCAAAAAATCCTGAATGGTTAGTGATGCTTGGGATTTGTACTCATCTAGGATGTGTTCCATTAACAGATAAAGGTGATTATGATGGTTGGTTTTGTCCTTGCCATGGTTCTCATTATGATACATCTGGCAGAATTAGAAAAGGACCAGCTCCAACTAATATGGAGATCCCTAAATACGAATTTGTAAATACTAACACGATTAAGATTGGATAAATATGAGTGATCACGAATACACACCTAGTTCAAAATTTGGTAAATGGTTCAATGATAGACTGCCTTTGCTTACATTGGCAAATCACTTAACAGATTACCCTACACCAAAAAATTTAAATTACTGGTGGACCTTTGGTGGGATATTAACTTTTTGCTTAATTACCCAAATAGTTACAGGATTAGTTTTGGCTATGCACTACATTGCTCATGCAGATATGGCATTCAGCAGTGTCGAACATATAATGAGAGATGTGAATTATGGATGGTTGTTAAGATATGTTCACGCAAATGGTGCTTCTATGTTTTTCCTTGCAGTTTATATTCATATATTTAGATCTTTATTTTACGGATCATATAAATCTCCTAGAGAAATAATTTGGATACTTGGAATTATAATTTATCTGCTAATGATGGCAGCTGCTTTTATGGGATATGTTCTTCCTTGGGGACAAATGAGTTTTTGGGGAGCAACAGTAATAACAAATTTATTTAGTGCAATACCACTTGTGGGAGAGAGTATAACAACTTGGTTATGGGGTGGTTACTCAGTTGACAATCCAACTTTAACAAGATTTTTTACTCTTCATTACTTGATACCGTTTTTAATACTAGGGCTTGTAGTACTTCACATATGGGCATTACATGTTCCTGGAAATAACAATCCAGTTGGTATTGATATTAAAAAGCCTTCTAAAGATACAGTTCCGTTTCATCCATACATTGTAATTAAAGATGCTTTTGCGTTATTAATGTTTTGTATTGTTTTTGCGATGTTTGTATTTTATCAGCCAAATATTTTAGGACATGCTGATAATTATATCGAGGCGGATCCACTTGTAACTCCTGCTCATATAGTTCCTGAGTGGTACTTATTACCTTTTTATGCGATCTTAAGATCTGTTCCTGATAAACTTATGGGTGTTGTAGCTATGCTATCAGCTATTTTAATTTTAGCCGCTTTACCGTGGTTGGATACGTCAAAAGTTAGATCAGCAGTTTTCAGACCGTTATTTAGACAGTTCTACTGGATCTTGGTAGCTGATGTTTTAATTCTAGGATATGTAGGGGCGATGCCAGCTGAAGGATTGTACTTGTTAATTGCAAGAGTTGCTACAGCGTATTACTTTGCGCATTTTTTAATTATTCTTCCAGTTTTAGGATGGAAAGAAAAAACTACCCCGCTGCCTTTGAGTATTACCGAGCCAGTTTTAGGAGGCTCGCCAAATTTTGCTACGGCTAAGAGTGATGAAAAAATAGAAAAAACAATAAAGTGAGAAAGTTAAAAAATATTTTTTTTGTATTAATATTCTCAGTTATAGTACTAAATTCATCTAACTCTGCTGAAAAATCACCTCCTTTTTTAGAGACTAAATGGACTTTCAAAGGTCTCTTTGGAAAATTTGATAGAGCATCACTTCAAAGGGGTTATCAAGTATATACAGAAGTATGTGCATCTTGCCATTCTATGAAATATTTAACCTATAGAAATTTGGCAGAAAAGGGTGGACCAGAATTTTCTGAAGTAGAGGCTAAAGCAATAGCTGCAAGTTTTGAGGTAACAGATGGTCCTGACAGCACTGGAGAAATGTTTGTAAGACCAGCCAAATTGTCTGATAAATTTGTGATGCCATACGCTAATGAGCAAGAAGCTAAAGCTGCTAATGGTGGTGCTTATCCACCAGATATGTCTGTTCTAGTTAAGGCAAGAAAGGGCGGAGCAGACTATATTTATTCCTTATTGTTAGGATATTCTGAACCTCCAGAGGGTGTAGAGCTTGATGATGGTGTTTATTACAATAAATATATGTATGGAAATAAAATTAAAATGCCAGCTCCTTTATCTGATGACTTAATTGAGTATACAGATGGAACAAAAGCTACAGCTGAACAAATGTCTAAAGATGTTACAAATTTTCTGATGTGGTCAGCAGAACCACATTTAGAGCAAAGACATAAAACAGGATTTAGAGTTATAGCTTATTTGATAATATTGACTGTATTGGTTTACTTTACAATGAAGAAGATATGGTCACGTGTTGAATCTAAAGTTTAGAACATCCCCATCTTTAACAATATAATCTTTACCCTCTAATCTCATTTTACCGTTTTCTCTTGATTTTAACCAACCACCACTACCAACGAAATCTTGATAAGACACAGTTTCTGCTCTTATAAAACCTTTTTCAAAATCTGTATGAATTATACCTGCTGCTTGAGGCGCCATGCAATTTTTGTTAATTGTCCAAGCCCTTGTCTCCTCAACTCCTGAAGTAAAAAACGTCTCTAAAGATAAAAGGTCATATCCTTTTTTGATTAATAAATTTAATCCAGTATCATCTACGTTGATCATTTTCATATAGTTTTTTCTCTCTTCATTTTCTAGTTCATTTAATTGATTTTCTATTTCAGCTGAAATAGTTAGAGTGTTTTTAGAACCATATTTTTCAATAAAACTTTTTGTATAATCATTGCCTTTATCAATGCTATTTTCGTCAACATTACAAACATACAATTTAGGTTTTGTTGACAATAATCCTGATAATTTAACATCCTTTTTATCAAATTCTTCGTATAATTTATTTATATCATCGTTATTATTAATTAAATTCTGAGCTCTTTCTAGAATTTGGTTTTGATTTTCGTCATTATTTTTTTTATTTTTCTTATCTAGTCTTTTTTGAATAGATTCCAAATCGGCTAAAGACATCTCTGTTTCAATTATTTCTAAATCTCTAATTGGATCAACTGTTGGATTTACATTCTGAATATCATCAGAATCAAAACACCTAATTAAATGAATAACAGCATCTACTTCTCTTATGTGGGATAAGAATTTGTTACCTAATCCTTCACCTTTAGAGGCTCCTTCGACTAATCCTGCTATATCAACAAAAGATATTGTGGTATTTATTTTTTTTTTTGAATTTGAAATTTTAACCAATTCATCTAACCTATAATCTGGTACAGGAACTACACCTATATTTGGATCTATCGTACAGAAAGGAAAATTTGCTGCTTGGGCTTTACTTGAATTTGTAAGTGCATTAAATAAAGTAGATTTACCAACATTTGGTAAACCAACTATACCACACTTAAAACCCATTTAATTATTGTTAACTTTGCTTGAAAATAAATCTAATTTTTTATCTATCAAAATAGCAATAGAGTCTATTATATTGTGAGTAATTTTTTCTAAGTGTTCTTGTTCATCATCAGAAAAATCATTTAAAACAAAGTCTGATACAGACATTTTATTCTCTGGCTTTCCAATCCCAATCCTCACTCTTGAATAGTCTTTTCCAATAAATTTATCAATTGAAGCAACTCCGTTGTGACCTGCACTTGATCCACCAAATTTTGCCTTTATTTTTCCAAATTCTACATCTAGATCATCATGAAAAACAATCACATCCTCTGCATCTATTTTGAAATATTCAAGCAATTCTCTGATACATATTCCTGAGTTGTTCATGAAAGTCAGAGGTTTGATAGCATAAATTTTCTTTTCCCCGATATTACCTGTTGTAAGTAAACCCTTAAATTTTGGCTTTTGCTTTGAAAGACCAAATTTTTGATTTATCGCATCTACAACTTTAAAACCTATATTATGTCTATTATTATGACTGTTTGGGGTTGGATTGCCCAAACCTACGAGTAACAACATTTTATTTTATTATTATTTTCACAGATTATTATTTTTTCTCTGCTGGAGCTTTTCCTTCTTCTTTTCCTTTATCGCCATCTGCAGCTTTTTCTGCACCTTCTTCAGGTTTAGCATCTCCATCCGCAGCTGCCTCTGCAGCTTCTCCACCTTCTCCCTCAGCTTCTGCTGGTTTTTCAGGCTCTTTAACAACCGTTGGTGCTGCGACGGTTGCGATTACAAAGTCTCTTCCTTGAATTGTAGGTGTTACATTTTCAGGTAAATTTATAAAAGATATTTTAATACTTGCTCCAATATCTAAGTTATTTAAATCTACAACTAACTCTGTTGGTATGTTTTCTGTAGGACATCTTAATTCAACTTTTCGTCTTACTATATTCAAAACTCCACCTCTTTTTAATCCTGGTGATAATTCATGGTTTATAAACTTAACAGGAATTTCTAAAATTACTTTTGCACCTTTAACAATTCTTAAAAAATCTAAATGTATAGGCTCATCTGTAACTGTATCAAAATCAATAACTCTTGGTAAAACTTTTTGTTCTTTCCCATCAATATTAATTGAAATAATATTTGATAAAATATTTTCTTTATTTAATAAATTTTTTACTTCTTTAACAGAGACAGAGATTTTTTGATTTGGCTCCTCTCCTCCATAAATTATTCCTGGAACCATACCTTTAGTTCTAAGAGATTTAACTTCACCCTTAGTTTTTGTTTCTCTTATTGTGGCTGCTAATAAACTCATAAAGTGTCGGGTTTTTAACTTATGAAACTAAATTTTACAAGTAAATTATTTAAATAGATCTGATACAGAGGTAGAATTTGATATTCTTTTAATAGCTTCTCCAACCAAATTAGAGATTGTTAATACCTCAATATTCTTAGCTTTTTTAACTTTCATAGAATTATTTATTGTATCAGTTACAACTAAATTTTTTATCAAAGATTTCTTAATTTTTTCAACAGCATTACCACTTAATACGCCATGTGTTACATACACATGAACATCTTTAGCTCCTCTTTTTTTTAGTTCAGAAGCTGCATTTACAATTGTTCCACCAGAGTCGATTATATCATCAACTAATATACAAGTTTTATTTTTAACATTTCCAATTACATTCATTACTTCTGACTTTCCAGGAGCAGGTCTTCTTTTATCTACTATTGCTAAATCTACATTTAACAATTTTCCTAAAGCTCTTGCTCTTGCAGTACCACCGACATCTGGAGCAACACAGATTATATTATTTTTTTTTAATTTCTTTTTTATATGTCTAGCAAATATTGGAGTTGCAAATAAGTTATCTACTGGAATATCAAAAAATCCTTGAATTTGTCCAGAATGTAAATCAACTGTAACGACTCTATCTGCTCCTGCTTTTGCAATAAGGTTAGATACAAGTTTTGCAGATATAGATGTTCTAGGAACCACCTTTCTATCTTGTCTTGCATATCCAAAATATGGGATCACAGCAGTTATGTTTTTGGCCGATGATCTTTTTAAAGCATCAATCGATAGTAGTAATTCCATTAAATTGTCATTTGCAGGAGATGAAACGGATTGAATTAAAAAAATACTATTGCCTCTAATATTTTCATTAATTTCTATATAGATTTCTCCGTCTGCAAATTTTCTTATGTTTGAATTCACTAGTCTATTTTTTAAAAATTTAGATATTTTTTGACTAAGATGTTTATTACTGTTTCCTGTGAGAATTTTCATCCGAGATGTCCTATTTAATCATAATTGCAGAAATATTTCTACCATAATCGTTATGCTTATTTTTTTTTGATCTCCTAGAACTAAAAAAGTTATTTTCTAGAGCGTAGGTATCCTTTCTTATTATATCTATTTTTTTAACTCCATTTTCGTAAAATTGAGATTTTATATATTCGCTTAAATCAAAATAAATTTTTTTCCTTTTAAATGTGAAGAAATTCACATTTTTTTTATTTTTGTCCTTAAACAATTTAAAAAAATCATTTTTTACTTCATAACTATTTTTTTTTATACATGGTCCAATACAAGCAATCATATCTTTCTCTGAGCATCCATTTTTTTTTAAAAGCTGAATTGTTTTTTTTACTATTCCCTTAAAAGCACCTTTCCACCCAGCATGTATTGCACCAACAAATTTTTGCTTTTTTTCTATAATTAGAATTGGCGCACAATCTGCAGTAAGTATACTAATCGCAATATTTTGCTTATTTGTAATCATCGCGTCTCCAGTTAATTTTTTTTTTGGAACATTATTTATTTTAAGAACTTTATTGCTGTGAATTTGATTAAGAGAAACTAGATCCCCACTTGTACAACCTATTTTTTTTGAAACTATTTTTAAATTTTTACTTATATTAGCAATTTTATCTTTTGAACCTTTTCCACAATTTAAACTTTTGTAGATTCCTTTTGAGGTACCTCCTAATCTATTGAAAAAATAATGTGAAATGGATTTTTGATCTCTAAAAATTTTTGACTTAATCACTTAAAACCCAAATTAAAATTATTTTTAGATTTGCTTACAAATAAAACTTTAAACAAAGAGCCCATATATTTTTCATCAATTAATCTTTTTATTCTATAAAATATGTCCGCTTTCTTACTAAATTGTAAATTTTTACTTATTATCTCAGCTCTTTTTAATATTCCTAATTTTGTTAAGAAATTACCTTGTGTAGTTATTAAAGACTTCAAATTAGAACTTGCAAACTCTTTCTTGTACATTTTAAAATTTATTAAATGAGTAATATCCGAGTTATAGGGATTTGCTAAAAAACTAATTTTTCTGTGCTTCTCAACACTTTGCAAAGTATTTTTCATTTTTCCACTGGTAAAGCCATAGTCTATCATCAATAAACCACCATTATTTTTAAAAATAAAATTCCCTATTTCGTTGGCAAATTTCATTGCTGAAGGTGAATATTCAACAAATTTTTCTTTTTCTATATTTTTACCTAAATATTTCTCAATTATTTTTGACGACACTTTTTGATCACAAACTTCAAATTTATTTTTTTTGTATGCTACATATTTTTCATACCAATTATTGCTTTTCTTTAAAAACTGCTTGATAGGAAAGGCATCAAAAAACTCATTAGCCAAGAATATAGTTGGAGCCTTTGGAATTTCTTTTAAATTCCTAATCCAACTTGCTTTTTTCTTATCTATTTTACTCTTCTGAATTTTTATCAGTAATGGACTTTTTTCTAAAATTAAGAAATTGGCAGATAAACTAATTTCACTAAAATTATTAAAAGTTTTTATAATTTGTGACATCATCTCACCATTACCTGCACCCAGCTCTACAATATTTATTTTTTTTGGCTTTTTTAAATTCTCCCAAAATGAAATTAACCAAATAGATATCATTTCTGAAAAAAGAACAGAAATATTCGGAGATGTTATGAAATCACCTTTTTTTCCGAAAGGATTTTTTTTAATATAATAACCATTATCCTTGTCATACAAAGATTTGTAAATAAATTTATCTAATGCGATTTTTTTATTCTGTCCTATTAGCATTTTTATAATAGATGATAATTAATCCGCAGGTTAGTGCTATACAACTTATTATTTGCCCCATACTCAAGTTGAAAAATAAATAACCTATCTGCTGATCTGGTTCTCTAAAGAACTCGATAACAAATCTAAAAAAAGAGTATAAAATTAAAAAATAACCCGAAATAATCCCAGGTATGTTCCTTAATCTATTAAACAACAAACTTAAAATAATAAATAGAACAACTCCCTCAAATATTGCCTCATAAATTTGTGACGGATGTCGATTTAAATAATCAATTTTTATAAACTTTACTGACCATGGTACATTTGTTTCTATGCCATAAAGTTCTGAGTTTATGAAATTTGATATTCTTCCTAAAAAAATTCCTATAGGAGAACAAACAGCAACCACATCTAAATAACTAAAAATATTTTGATTTTTATTTTTGCAGAAAAAATAAGTTCCTATAATAATTCCAATTAGTGCACCGTGAAAAGACATGCCTCCTTGCCAAATTTTTACAATCTCAACTGGATTACTGATAAAATAAATAGGGTCATAAATAATTACATATCCAAGTCTTCCACCAAGGATAATACTTATGATCAAATAAGTTATGTAATCATCGAAATATTCTCTCTGAGCGTTATCTTTGATTAGTTTGTTTTTTGCAAAATACCAACCAAATACTAAGCCAAATATATAAGACAAGGAATACCATCTAATTTCTAATGAAAAGATCTCAAAAGCGACTGGGTCAAAATTATTAATAAACATTTAATTGTAATATTATAAATATTACTTAAACTTTGATAAGAAATTATTATGTCAAAATCAAGATTCGTATTTGATAAATTTGCAAAATTTTTGGAAGAAGGACTGGTAAATTACAAAGATTTTAGTGATGAAGTCGTAAATATTTTACGATCAAAAAAAGAGGAAATTATTCTTAAAATGAATTTAGTAAGCAAAGATGAAATCGATATATTAAATAAAAGAATTGAAAAACTAGAAAAAAAAATTGCTGAAAAAAAAATTAAAAAAAAAACTAAACGGGCAAAGAAATAATAACTTTTAATCCACCTAAACTAGATTTATCAAATTTAAGATCTCCCCCATGTGATTTTACGACATCTGATGATATAGCTAAACCAAGGCCAACACTTGACTTTGTTTCAGATCTACTTTTATCAATTTTATAAAATGGCTTCAAAACATTTTGATGTTCTTTCTGTGGTATTCCTGGACCATCATCCTCAATTGAAATATTGATAGTTGATCTTCCTTTTTTTAAATATAATTCAACATTGTCAGCAAATTTTAAAGAATTATCTATTAGATTATTGATACATCTACTAATTAAATTCTTTCTTCCATCAAAATAAACCCTCTCTTTTAAAAAATATTTTATATTTGGTTTCTCATATTTTTTACAAATATCTTCAAGAAGAACAGAAATATCAAACGTTTCAGTCTTATCTTTTGCTCCAGATCTTGCGAATTGAAGATACTCATTTAACATTTTTTCCATTTCATCAACATCTCTTGAGAGTTTCTCTACAACACTCTTGTCTTTTATCATCGCAATTTGAAGTTTTATCCTCGTCAAAGGTGTTCTTAAATCGTGGCTGATACCCGATAGCATTTCAGATCTTTGATTAAGATGTCTAATTATTCTTTTTCTCATTTTGTCGAATTCTAAGCCAGCTTTTCGTATTTCGAGTGCTCCAGAAGGTCTAAATTCGTCAATATCTTCTCCTCGACCAAATCTTTCAGATGCTTCTGCAAGTTTGGTTATGGGTCTAGTTTGATTCTTTAAAAAAATTATTGCTACCGCTATCATTAATAATGCTGGTAATGTTATCCAAAGACCAAATAATCTGGCTGAACTCGTAGTTAGCCTATCTCTTGGAATATAAAATTGAAAATATCCTCTTGAATATCCTATTTTCAAGTCAACAACCTCTTTGAAGTTTGTTGTATCAAACCAATAAGTTAAATTTTTTTTCTTTAATTCTCTTCTTAGTGATCGATCTACTGGACTGAACCATCTTTCTGGTATTTTATCTGGTAAAATTTTATCTTTTTCATATTTGATATTAAAACCCAAGTGTTGTTTAAATAAAATTATTATAAAATCTTTGTTAGTTTCGTCATTATCATAAGCATCTACAAAAGTTTTGACTTCAGAGACTAATGCCCTTGTCATTCCAGAATTAGTTTTGATCCAAAGACTATCAAAAAAAACTAAAGAGATAGTTATTTGCATAACTACTATTGGAACAGCGACTATGAGTAAACCTCTATAAAAAAGTCTTTTAGGCAAGATATTTTTTATATATTTATTCAATCCATAAAACATAACCTTCACCTCGTATTGTTTGTAAATAATTTGGACTTTTGGGGTTTTCTTCAATTTTCTTCCTAAGTCTTGTAATGATTACGTCAACTGATCTTTCTTTATCAATTTTTATAAGATTTCCAATCTCCTCTCTTTTAAAAATTTTTCCAGGGGAATTAACCATTTTATCCAAAATTATTTTTTCTGTATTATTGATTTTTATTGATTTATCATTTTTCAAAATAAACTGCTTATTAAGATCTATTTCAATTTTACCAAATTTAAATTTTCTCTTTGTATTTTTATATTTTGTTTTATTTAAGATATTATTAATTCTAAGTATTAATTCTTTAGGCTCAAAAGGTTTTGGAAGGTAATCGTCTGCACCAATATCCAAACCCTCTATTCTATCTGAAGCTTCACCCTTCGCAGTTAAAAGAATTATAGGGGTCGAAATTTTATCTTTATTTTCTTTTGTAAATTCTAAACCACTCTTTCCTGGCATCATTATATCAAGCACTATTAAGTCAAATTTTATAATTTTAACTTTCTCAAGAGCATCTTCGGCACTATTCGAACTAGTTACAAGATATTCATTTTGGGAAAGGTATTCTTTAACTAATTCTCTTATACCATCATCGTCATCTACAACTAAAATATGTGCTTTAAATTTTTCCATTAATTATTTTTTTTAAAACATTATCAAAACTAACAACCTCATTTGCCTTTGATGCAGAGAATGCTTGGTAAATTCTTTTCTTTTGAGCTGAGAAAATTTCGTTAAATAATTTCTCTCCCTCTTCTGTTAAGAAGACATGTTTTATTCTTGTATCTACTTGATCTTTTTCATATTTTATAGCTTTTAAATTTATTAAATCTTTCAAAACTCTATTCAAACTTTGCTTTGTAACTTTCAATTTTCTTAAAAGTTCTGATATTGTAATACCCTCATATAATGAAATTAGATGAATAACCTTGTTATGTGCGACACCTATGGAGTATTTATTCAACACATTTCTAGCATCTGAGACCGTCTCTCTGTAGCCAAGAAATATTTTTTCAATATATTGTTTGAGATCATCATCTTTTAAATATAAAAGTTTTTTCATATTGGTAAGTTATATTGACATATTATATATACAAATATATTTTTTTATAAAATTAAATAATGATACCTTTCGATAAACGATCAGGAAAAATTTGGTACAATAATGAGCTTGTTGAATGGCAAGATGCAAAATGCCATGTAATCAGTCATGGACTACATTATGCAAGTTTAGTTTTTGAAGGTGAAAGAGTATACGACGGAGAGATATTTAAGCTAGAAGAGCACACAGATAGATTATTTTATTCCGCAAAAAGATTAGACATTAATATTCCTTATACAAAAGATGAAATAAATGAAGCTTCTAAAAAAATAGTGGCGGTTCAAAATATTCAAAATGGATATGTAAGACCATTTGCGTGGAGAGGAAGTGAGATGATGGGTGTTTCTGCACAGAAAAATACAATTAATGTAGCAATAGCTACATGGGAATGGCCTGCATATTTTGATCCAAAATTAAAAGCCGAAGGAATAAGATTAAATATTTCTAAGTGGCGAAGACCAGCTCCAAATACTATTCCTTGGGATGCAAAAGCAGCTGGATTATATATGATTTGTACTCTTTCAAAACACGAAGCTGAACAACAAGGTTATTCTGAATCATTAATGTTAGATTTTGAAGGCAATGTTGCAGAAGGAACAAGTGCAAACATTTTTTTTAAAGATAAAAATAATGAATTACATACACCAACACCAGATTCTTTTTTAAATGGTATTACAAGACAAGCTGTAATTGAATTAGCCAAATCAAAAAATATTAAAGTTCATGAAAAAAAAATTTCTCCAGATGAACTAGGTAATTTTGATGGATGTTTCTTAACTGGTACTGCAGCTGAAATAACACCTGTTGCAAGCATAGCAGATCATAAATACAAAATTTGTGATGTTATATTAGGATTATCAAAAAGCTTTGATCAGTTAGTTAGACAAAAAAAAGCTGCCTAATCCTTATTATCTTCAGATATTGCATGGTCTATTCCTTTTCTAAGATAATCATATCCAGTATAAAGTGTTAAAAATGCAGATAGCCATAAAATAATGATGCCAATTGTTTGAGCATTATAATCTTGAAAATTAACTAATTTATTCCCAGTTTCTCCAGTCAAAAGTATTGCTATAGAAAACATCTGCAAGAATGTTTTAAGTTTTGCTAAATTAGAAACAGGTAGTTTTATTTTTCCTTTTGCTAGAAATTCTCTTAAACCTGAAATTAGTATTTCCCTTGTAAGAATTATAATAGCTGCAATAACTTCGTAATTTTTTATTGTTTGGTCCATAACTAATAAAATTAGTGCAGTTGCAACAATAATCTTATCAGCTATTGGATCTAAAAGTTCTCCAAGTTTAGATTCTTCTTTAAACATCCTCGCCAAAAGGCCGTCTAAAAAATCTGTAAATGAGGCAATTAAAAAAAGAGCAAATGGTATAACGTCTCCATAAAATCCTGGAAGATAGAACGTAAAAACAAATATTGGAACAATTATTATTCGTCCAATTGTTAAATAATTAGGTATTTTAAATTTCATTCGTGAAAGAAGTTATATATTTTTTTTGCAACTTTTTCCTCAACTCCATCGACTGATTTTATTTCATCTAGACTAGCTGATTCCACAGCTCTAGCTGAACCAAAATGATTTAATAATGCCCTTTTTCTGATAGATCCAATACCATCAATCTGATCTAATAATGATTTGCTTATACCCTTTTTTCTCTTTGCTCTGTGAGCACTTATAGCAAATCGATGAGATTCATCTCTCAATCGTTGTAGAAAGAATAATGTTGGATCATTTTTCTCGAACTTGAACTCTTTTCCATTATGAAAAAATGTTTCATTTCCACTATTTCTCATTTTACCCTTTGCTATTGCTACAATTGGAATCTCATGTAGACCAAGTTCATTCATTGTTTCTCTTGCCACAGAATATTGACCTTTCCCTCCGTCAATTAAAACTAAATCAGGGAAAGTTAAATAGTTATCTTTCTCTTGAACTGCCCTTTTAAATCTTCTGTTAAGAACTTCTTTCATCATTCCATAATCATCTTGAGCATTTTTTTGAATTTTTATATTAAATTTTCTATACCTTTTTTTTACAAACCCTTCATCGCCATAAGTAATTAAAGCGCCCACACTATTTGTGCCTTGAATATGGCTATTATCGTAAACCTCGACTAAATTAATATTAGTTTCAAGATTGAATTTTTTTGATACTGCATCGAAAAGATCTTTATTATTCTGACTCTCATAAAGTTTTCTATTCAAACTATCTTTTGCATTATTTGTTGCTTGATTAATAACTTTTAGTTTTGTCCCTTTTTTCGCAACAGTAATTGTGATTTGCTTACCTTCTTTTTGTGTAAGTGTTTTTTCAATTAATTCTTTTTCTTTAATTTCATTTGATAAAATTATTGAAGATGGCACACTTTTATTTTCATAAAATTGAGAAACAAAAGAATTAATAATATCATTTAGATTTTCTTCTGGATCATGCTTTGGAAAAAAAGCTTGATTACCCCAATTTTGTTTTGACCTATAGAAAAAAACCTGAATACAGGTTTTTCCAGACTCTTTGTATCCTGCAATAACATCGGCTTCGACTAAATTTGCTTCATTAATTCTTTGAGAAGATTGGATAATATTTAATGATTTAATTCGATCTCTTAATATTGCTGCTTTTTCAAAGTCTAAATCTTCACTAGCCTTTTCCATTTGGTTAGATAAGCTTTTCTGAATTTTTCTAGATTTGCCTGACACAAACTCAATTGCATCATCAACAGTTTGTTTATAATCACTCTCAGTTACATAACCAACACAAGGTCCTGAGCACCTTTTAATTTGATAAAGTATGCAGGGTCTTTCTCTATTTTTGAAAACTGTATCATCACAAATTCTAAGATGAAATATTTTTTGGATCATTTTTATAGTCCAATTTGCTGATCCAGCTGATGCAAACGGTCCAAAATAAAATCCTTCTTTGCCTTTTTTACCTCTGTGCCTTTTGATTTGCGGCCATTTATCTTTGTCGCCTATAAAAATAAAAGGAAAGGATTTGTCATCTCTTAGTAAAATATTAAACTTTGGTTTAAATTTTTTAATTAAATTTGCTTCTAAAAGTAAAGCCTCACTTTCATTTGAAGTTGTTGTAATTTCGAGTCTTTTTGTCTGAGAAAGCATTCTTTCAGTTCTAATGATATGATTTTTTTCTGACACATAACTTTTGAGTCTATTTGGAAGGTTTTTTGCTTTACCCACATAAAGAATTTCTCCTTTTGAATTTAGCATCCTATAAACACCTGGCAACTTAGGAACCAAGGGTAATTCTTTTTTAATTACTTCTTTACCAATATCAGAGCTGATCATGGCTTCTTTTTTTAGAAATCTGGATTCCGACCGAGCTACAATCCTTCATTATTTCTAATTTTTCGATTTGAAGAGTAATTTTATCTATTCTTTTATCTTTGAATAGCTCATCAAAAACATCTTCTGCCAACGTTTCAAGAAAATTGTAATGTTTGTTTTTTACTAGTTTTTTTATTAATTTTACTATTTTAGCATAGTTAACTATCGATTTAATATCTTTATCATTGGATGGCTGTTTATCTTGATAATTCACTTCTAAATTAAATTTTACTTTTTGAGGCTTTTCTTTTTCAAAATTAAAATAACCAAGTTTTAAACCCAGTATTAATTCTTTTATTAAAACTTTTTTTTCGTAATTAAATAAGCTCTTGGTTTTATTTATTTTAACAATCTTTAAGTTATTCTTTTTCATTCCTTACCACCCATTATGTCTGGAGTTTGCCAGTTTAAGTTTTGGCCACTATCAATTGCTAAAACTTGACCGGTAATAGATCTATTTTTAATAAAAAAGTCAACAGCATTGCAGATTTCTTCTACATTTGTCTGTCTTTTAAGAGGTGTTGCCATGTATTGTTTTTTAAAGTGCTTGTCAGACTGTCTTTTATTTTTAATAGTTGGACCTGGAGCAATTCCATTTACTCTAATATTTGGGGCAAGACTCATAGCGCTGGTTTTGGTTAAAGTGTAAAGACCAGATTTACTTAACGTATATGAAAAAAAATATGGAGTTAACTTGAATACTCTTTGATCAATTATATTAATAATATTATTGTTTTTGCCTCTAATATTATTAGCAAAACCCTTTGATAATAAAGCTGGCGCTTTTAAATTCGCTTTTAAATGGCTTTCCCAACTTTTTGTTGTGAAATTTTCAAGTTTATCGTTCTCAAATAATGAAGCATTATTAATTAAACAATCAAAATACTTCAACTTTGATTTTGAAAATTTAAGCATTCTTTCTATTTCTTTTTCTTTAGTTAAATCTGCTTTTGCTAAATAAATTTTTGTACCACTTTTAGTTAAATCTTTTTTAAGATTTTCTGCTTTGGATCTAGATTTGTTATAATGGATAACAATTTCAATATTAGGTCCAGATAATTTTTTAGCTATGGCAGCTCCCATTCGAGTTGCTGCTCCAGTAATTATTATCTTCCGTGCTTCCATTTTTTATCTCTTTTTTTTTTAACTCTTGTTCCTGGCATACCTAGAGTTGATCTACCTTTAGGATAAATTTTATTTTTAACATCGTACTGTCTAATTTTAGGGTTTAAAGTAATTTCTAATTCAGTACTTTGAAGTTTTCTCATCTCATCTCTAATTTTAGCCGCTTCCTCAAATTCCAGATTAGATGCAGCTTCTTTCATTTTTTTATCCAATCCTTTTAAATGTTTTTTAAGGTTGCCACCAATATTGGAACCTTCGCTTATTTTGACGTAATCTTTCTCGTAAACACTTTCTAAAATATCACTTATCTCTTTTTTTACAGATTTAGCGTCGATTTTATTTTTCTTATTGTACTCTAATTGAATCTTTCTTCTTCTCTCAGTTTCTTTAATTGCTTTCTTTATACTTTTTGTTTCCTTATCGGCATAAAGAATAACTTTTCCATCTACGTTTCTTGCGGCTCTCCCTATTGTTTGAATTAGTGAAGTTTCCGATCGCAAAAATCCTTCCTTATCAGCATCTAGTATTCCAACTAACGCACATTCTGGAATGTCTAAACCTTCTCTTAATAAATTTATTCCAACTAGAACATCAAATACACCCATTCTAAGATCTCTCATAATCTCTATTCTCTCAAGTGTATCTATATCAGAATGAAGGTATCTTACTTTTATCCCATTTTCATGAAGATACTCAGTTAAATCCTCTGCCATTTTTTTTGTAAGTGTTGTAACCAAAACTCTATAATTATTTTCAACTACTTTTTTACATTCATGCATAAGGTCATCTACTTGATTTTTTGCTGGTCTAATCTCAACTGGTGGATCTATTAATCCCGTAGGTCTTATCACCTGATCAATAAACTTGCCTTTAGTTTGTTCTAACTCCCATGGGCCAGGAGTTGCTGAAACAAATACAGTTTGTGTTCTCATCAAATCCCACTCTTCAAATTTTAAAGGCCTGTTATCCATGCATGATGGCAATCTAAAACCATATTCTGCCAAAGTGCTTTTTCGAGATCTATCTCCCTTAAACATCCCATTAAGTTGGGGAACTGTAACATGAGACTCATCTACAAAAACTAATGTGTTATCTGGAAAATATTCAAAAAGAGTAGGTGGTGGCTCTCCTGGTTTTCTACCAGATAAAAATCTTGAGTAATTTTCAATTCCTGCACAAGATCCAGTTGCTTCAATCATTTCTAAATCAAATTTAGTTCTCTCCTCTAATCGTTGCGCCTCTAATAACTTGTTTTCTGCTTTGTGTTTTTTTAAAGTTTCCTCTAATTCTTTTCTTATTTTTATAATTGCTTGTTCTACAGTTGGTTTAGGAGTGATGTAATGAGAATTAGCATAAACTTTTACTAGACTAAGATCTCTAACCTGATCTCCTGTCAAAGGATCAAATTCCTCAATCTTCTCAAGTTTATCACCAAATAAACTTAGTCTCCATGCTCTATCCTCTAGATGAGATGGAAATATTTCTAAATATTCTCCCCTTGCCCTAAATGTTCCTCTAAAAAAATTTTGATCATTTCTCTTATACTGAAGAGCAACAAGAGATTTAATTATTTGTTCTCTATTATATTCATAGTTTTTCTGAAGAGTTAAAGTCATTTTGCTGTAAGCTTCAACTGATCCCAAACCATAAATACAAGAAACACTTGCAACTATTAATACATCGTCTCTTTCAAGAAGAGATCTTGTTGCCGAGTGTCTCATTCTATCAATCTGCTCGTTTATAGAAGCTTCTTTTTCAATGTAAGTATCTGATCTTGGTACGTAAGCTTCTGGAGTGTAATAATCATAGTAAGATACAAAATACTCAACAGCATTATCTGGAAAAAAAGTTTTCATCTCACCGTAAAGTTGAGCTGCCAAAGTTTTATTTGGTGCCAATATTAACGCTGGTCTATTCGTAGCTTCTATAACTTTTGCCATTGTAAAAGTTTTTCCAGATCCAGTTACTCCTAATAATACTTGATTAAACTCATTTTTTTTAGCCCCTTGGACAAGCCTTTTAATTGCATCTGGCTGGTCACCAGCCGGGGTAAAATCTGACTTTATTTTGAATTTTTTTCCACCTTCGAGTTTTCCACCGATTTTTGGGTTTTTACTCTGAATGTCTGTAATTAGGTCTTGATATGTATTCTCCATATATTAAACAACGTAATTGAATAATTTCATAATTCAATGAGCATAATATCTAATAATTTAAAAAGGATTAAACCATCCCCAACTATTGCAGTTACTCAAAAGGCAAGAGAATTAAAAGCTGCAGGAAAAGATGTAGTTGGACTTGGGGCAGGGGAACCAGATTTTGATACTCCTATCAATGTTAAAAATGCAGCTATTAAAGCAATAAGAGACGGAGATACAAAGTATACAGCAGTTGA
Source organism: uncultured Pelagibacteraceae bacterium (assembly GCA_902519255.1). Taxonomy (GTDB): domain Bacteria; phylum Pseudomonadota; class Alphaproteobacteria; order Pelagibacterales; family Pelagibacteraceae; genus Pelagibacter. The sequence goes on from CABYIV010000001.1 coordinate 302,619, forward strand.
TGGAACTCCAGCATTAAAAAAAGCAATTTTAAAAAAATTTAAAAGAGAAAATAAACTAAATTATAAACTAGATGAAATCACAGTTGGAACTGGAGGGAAACAAGTTCTCTATAACACTTTTATGGCAACTTTAAATAAAGGAGATGAAGTTATTATTCCTGCTCCATTCTGGGTTTCATATCCGGATATGGTTCTCTTAGCAGGAGGAAAACCAAAAATAGTAAAATGTGATGAAAAAGATGGATTTAAAATTACACCTGCAAAATTAAAAGCTGCAATTACAAAAAGAACGAAGTGGATAATCCTTAACTCACCATCTAATCCAACTGGATCTGGATACAGCAAATCAGAAATTCAAAAAATAGCTAAGGTTTTAATCAAAAACAAAAAAGTTCACATTTTGAGCGATGATATTTATGAGCATGTTAAATATGATAATTTTAAATTCTTTACAATTGCACAAATTTCAAAATTAAAATCTCGAACATTAACAATGAATGGGGTGAGCAAGTCATATGCAATGACTGGGTGGAGAATTGGTTATGCAGCTGGACCAAAAGAAATAATTTCAGCAATTAGAAAAATTCAATCTCAGTCAACTTCGAATCCCTCGTCAATTAGTCAAGCAGCAGCTGTTGAAGCTCTGAATGGAAAACAAGACTTTATTAAGAAAAGAGCAAAATCATTTAAAGAAAGAAGAGATTTTGTTGTAAAAAGTTTAAATAATATTGATGGTATTAGCTGTTTAAAACCTAATGGCGCATTTTATGTATTTCCGAATTGTAAAAAACTTTTAAATAAAAGAACTAAACTTAAAAAAGATACTGATTTTGTCCAAAAGCTTTTAGAAAAACAAAATGTTGCAGCTGTTCAGGGCTCAGCATTTGGTTTGGATGGATATTTTAGAATTTCATATGCGACTTCAATGGCAAAACTTAAAATAGCAATGTCTAGAATTAAAAAGTTTTGTGAGGATTTGGGATAAACCTATTTTTTTTTATTTAGTCCAATTAGAGATGAGTTTCTAAATCTTAAAATTACAATTGCTAAAGCAATTAAAACAATCGCACCTGCTTCATATAGTAATATCTCTGGATTTAGAGATTTTCCTTGTAAAATAATAAATCTAGCAAGTGCAGTTATAGCAATAAATAACGGCAGTGTAATTTGAATTGATTGGCTTTCCCAAAATACTCTAACCATTGCAAGCACTTCAAGATATAAAAAAAGTAAAAGCAGATCGGCTAAAGTAACTCTTTGCACGAGTATCATCTGGTACATTTCTTGCCCAAAAGCAATTACTGTACTAACTAAAATGATTACTAATGCTACAAGCTGGATTTGCTTTACAATGTTTTCCATTTACATTCTTTTATAATTTAAAATAACTTTTTATTCTATACTGAAATAGCTTGTAAATTATTGATATTATACTAATCCAAGTCTAACTACTGATTTTGCTGCATCCTCAATACATCCTCTAGCCGGCTGAAATTTAAATCCCAATAAATCTTCAGCATACGAAGCATCAGTTTGCATTTGTATCCCTAAATCTGGAACCATCATTTTTGCACTCGTATCCAGATGACTAATTATTCTCACTAAAAAGTTTGGCAACACTCTTTTTGGAAGTTTTTTTGAATATTTAGGTAATGCTTCAGCCATAATATTTGAAAAATCTATCATTCTTTTGACCTCAGAGCCAATTATTAGTCGTCTTCCACCAACATTTGGTCTTGTTAAAGAATTGATGTGAGCTTTCACTACATCTTTCATATCTGAGACTAAAATACTAAAATCCGGAGCACCTGGATATTTACCTTCTAGAAATAATTTTACATAACTTATCGAAGTTTTTTCTTTAGTATCTAAAGCGTCTCCAAAGACACCTCCAGGACATATACATACCAACTTATTCTTTAAACCTTTATTCTCCATAAATTCCCAAGCTGCTTTTTCAGCCTTGATTTTTGAAACAAAGTAATCATTACAACCTTTCCAATTAGCATCACTCCAATCATTTTCACCAAATGTATATGGATTTGTCCTATTAGGTTTTCTAAACATTGTTGCAATTGAAGAAGTTTTAATAATACGCTCAACTCCCGCATTAACAGCAGCTTTTAAAACTCTTATAGTTCCATCTTTAGCTGTTGGAACAAGACTTTCACGATCTCTAGAGGTCTTTAAAGGGAAAGGAGAAGCCACATGCATTACATACTTACATCCTTTTAATGCCTCATCCCAACCTTCGTCTTTTAAAAGATCCAATTCGACAAATGATAATTTATCAATTGATGCATATTCATTTATGGTTTTTTTTGTTTGCTCTATTAAACCAGAATCTCTAACAGTGCCTAAAACTTTATATCCCGATTTTAATAATTCAATTGCAGTATGTTTAGCGATCCATCCACTTATCCCCGTTAACAATACTGTTTCATTCATTTATTCGGATAAATGTTTTTCAGCCTCTAATGCTGCCATACATCCCATACCAGCTGCTGTAACTGCCTGTCTAAATACTTTATCTTTGACATCACCAGCAGCAAAAACTCCTGGTATATTTGTTTCCGTAGAATCTGGTTTTGTTATTAAATAACCCTCATTATCCATTTCTAGTTGGTCTTTAAATAATGAGGTTGCTGGATCATGTCCTATAGCAATGAACAAGCCATCAATTTTTAGTTTGTCTATTTTATTTGTTTTAACATTTTTAATTTTTAATCCAGTTACATTTTTAGGATCATTATCCCCAATAACTTCATCAACAACAGAGTCCCAAATTATTTCAATTTTTTTATTTTCCATTAATTTCTTTTGAAGTAATTTTTCTGCTCTCAAACTATCTCTTCTGTGTATAAGTTGAACTTTTGAAGCAAATTTTGTTAAAAACATAGCTTCTTCAACTGCAGCATTTCCACCTCCAACAACTGCTACAGTTTTGTCTTTAAAGAAAAATCCATCACATGTTGCACATGCAGATACACCAAAACCTCTAAAATTTTGTTCTGAGTCAATATTTAACCATCTAGCTTGAGCTCCTGTTGAAATAATTATTGAGTCTGCTTCATAAATTTGGCCGCTATCTCCAACAGCTTTAAATGGCTTAGATTTTAAGTCCACTGATGCAATATGATCTTGAATCATCTCAGTTCCAACTACTTCTGCCTGACCTTTCATTTGATCCATAAGCCATGGCCCTTGTATTACATCTTTAAATCCAGGAAAATTTTCAACATCAGTTGTAGTTGTTAATTGGCCACCAGGTTCCATACCATGAACTAATATTGGTTTTAACATTGCTCTTGCAGCATAAATTGCGGCTGTATATCCAGCGGGACCTGACCCAATTATTAACACTTTTGTGTGTTTAGTTGGATTTTCACTCATATGAAAGCTATATAATGATTAATGACTAAATTGAAAGGTATATTATTAACAGAAGGTATGCATGGGATGATTAGCCAAGTAGAAGGTTTGGCTAAAGCTTTAAATATAAATTATTCTCACCACACAGTTGAAACAAAAGGTTTCTGGAAAGTTATACCGCCAAAATTCACTCCAATATCCGACTCAGTTTTTAAAAAAATTGAATGCGAAGATGTTGATTTAATAATTTCATGTGGAAGAAAAAGTATTATTCCATCATTATTCTTAAAAAAAAATTCAAAGAAAAAAGTATTTAACATTCATATTCAAAACCCAAAGGTAAAACTTGATAATTTTGATCTAGTTGTAGTGCCTGAGCACGATAATCTTCATGGACATAATGTATTAAAAACAAAAGGAGCTATTCATTATTTAACAAGTGAAGAAATTGAAAAAGACAAAGAATATTTGTTTAGTATTTCAAGCAAATTGAGGCATAAAAATATAATTTCTTTAATAATTGGTGGTCCTACCCAGTATTATGATTATTCAGATAGAAATATCCAAGAAATTTTTTCAAAATTAAATTATTTAGTTAAAGAAAATAATCTTAATTTAGTAGTCATCCCTTCTATGAGAACGCCAAAGGGAACTATAGAACATGCAAAAATATATTTTGGAAACGATCATATAGTATTAGATGGTGTTGATAAAAAGGCCTATTTAAGTGCGCTTGCAATATCTAAACATATAGTTATTACGTGCGATTCAAGCTCTATGATTTCAGAAGCGGCTTTAACTGGGAAGCCAATTTATATTGCCACTATTCCACCTAAAAAAAGCGATAAAAGATTTAAAAATTTTAGAAAATTATTTCAAAAAATGAATATTGTAAAAGAATTGGGAGAAAAATTAGAAAATTGGAACTATGAAAAATTAGATGAAACGAATAGAGTAGCAAATATCATTAAAGATAAAATTCAATTATAATGGCATTTTTAAATTCAATATTAAAAAATTCATCAAATCACAAAATTCCTTTTGAACATTGGGAATTAAATCAACCACTAACTGATGGCCAAGTTCAAGAAATTGTAAACGCTGATATAGCTAATCCGATAGAACATAATTTAAACTATGATGGCACAAGAGCAATTGATGGAGGTGAAGGTAAGTTTAGAGAAGGTATATCAGATGGAGGTAAGGCATTAAAATTTAGATGTTTTGTGACAAAAGAAAATTCAAACCAATTTCCTAATCTTGTTGAATTTATTAAAGAACTTCAAAATCCATCAACTTATAAAAAAATTTCTGAAATGATAAATAAAGATCTTTCAAATTCATATGTAAGAGTTGAAGTTATCTGTGATAGAAAAGGATTCTGGTTAAAACCACATTGTGATATTAAAGAAAAACTGATGTCATGTTTATTATTCGTAAACAAGCATAATGAAAAAGAAGATCTAGGTACAGATTTTTATGATGAAAATCTAAAATTAGCAAAAACTGTTCCTTACAAAGATAATTACGGTTATTTTTTTTCAAGTGGTCCTAATACATGGCATGGTATGGAAAAAAAAGAAATAGTAAAAGAAAGAAGATGTCTTCAAGTAAATTATGTTACATTTGAGACAGATTGGAAAGTTAATTAAAATTAATTATCTTGCAAAGATTTGACTCTTAATTTTGTAGTTTTTAAAGATTTTATTGCTTCTAAAAATGAATAGGCTGTAGACATATTCGTACAATAAGGAATTTTGTTTGCAAGAGTTCCTCTTCTTAATGCTCTTGCATCACTAATTCTGTGCTCAGAGTTTCCACCTCCAGTATTTATTACCAATGATATTTTTTTAGAATTTAAAACATCTACTATATGTGGTCTACCACTACTGACTTTATTAATTTTTTTACATTTAATTCCATTTTGTTTTAAAATCTCTGAAGTTCCTTTAGTTGCAGAAAGTGTAAATCCAAGTTTTATCAATCTTTGTGCAACACCAATTATTTCTTGTTTATGCGAGTCTTTTACCGATAAGAATGCCATTCCTTTTGTAGGTAAAGAATTTGAAGCAGCAATTTGACTTTTTGCAACAGCCATTCCAAAATCATCATCAAAACCCATTACCTCTCCAGTAGACTTCATTTCAGGACCAAGCAATAAATCGCTATCTGGGAATTTATTAAATGGAAACACAGCTTCTTTAACAGCAAATTTTTTATTGGTTTTATATTTTAATTTATATTTACTTAACTTTTCTCCAGACATTATTCTTGATGCAATTTTTGCAAGCGGCATACCATTTGCTTTTGAAACAAAGGGAACAGTTCTGCTTGCTCTAGGATTAACTTCAATTACGAAAATTTCATCATTTTTAATTGCGAATTGAATATTTAAAAATCCTTTAACTTTTAAAGCCAAAGCTAATTTTCTTGTTTGTATTTTAAGTTCTCTTAAAAGGTTTGCTTTTATTGATACTGGCGGTAAGCAACACGCAGAGTCTCCAGAATGAATCCCAGCTTCTTCAATATGTTGCATTATTCCAGCAACATAAACATCTTTTCCATCAGAAATTGCATCTACATCTACTTCCATTGCACTATCAATAAATTTGTCAATTAAGATTGGATTTTGTTCTGATGCTTTGAAGGCTTCATTTATAAATTGTTTCAATTGGCTTTTGTCATGAACAATTTCCATTGCCCTACCTCCTAAAACATAAGAAGGTCTAACAACTACAGGCAATCCAATTTTTTCAGCAACATTAATAGCTTGATCGAATTTGTAGGCTATTCCGCTTTCAGCTTGTTTTAATTTAAGCTTTATAAGCAACTCTCTAAATCTGTCTCTATCCTCTGCAAGATCAATCGATTTATATTGTGTCCCTAAAATAGGTAATTTATTTTCATCTAAAAATTTAGCTAATTTGATAGGAGTTTGGCCTCCAAATTGTGCAATAATCCCAATTAGATTTCCTTTTGATTTTTCTTTTAAAATTATATTCTCAACATACTCTTCAATTAAAGGTTCAAAGTATAATCTATCACTTGTATCATAATCTGTAGAAACAGTTTCAGGGTTACAATTTATCATTATTGTCTCAAAACCTGCTTCTTTTAAAGAAAAGCTAGCTTGACAACAGCAGTAATCAAACTCTATACCTTGACCAATTCTATTTGGTCCTCCACCTAAAATTATTATTTTCTTTTTATTGCTTGGCTCAGCTTCGCATTCAGTTTTAATAGAAAAATTTCTTTGATATGTAGAATACATATAAGGTGTGAAAGATTTGAATTCAGCAGCACAGGTATCAACTTTCTTAAAGACAGGAATAACTTTTAGCCCTTTTCTTCTGGATTTGACGATTGTTTCTTTTTGACCAGTCAATTGTGAGATCTTTTTATCAGAAAAGCCTATTGATTTTATTCTATTAAATTCCTCATAAGTTTTGGGTACTCCTTTTGAGATTAGTATTTTTTCTTCATCAACTATTTCCTTAATTTGATTTAAAAACCAAGGATCTACCTTTGATAATTTATATATAATATCTAAAGAAATTTTTTTTCTAAAAGCCTCAGCAATTAGAAGTAATTTGTTTGGAATATTGATTTTTAAATTTTTTAGGATTTCTTTTTTTGAATAGTTAAAAATATTATCTAATCCTGATAAACCAGTTTCAAGTGAAACTAGGGCTTTTTGAAAAGATTCTTTGAAGTTTCTCCCAATTGCCATTGCTTCACCAACTGATCTCATGGATGTGCCTAAAATTGCTTCTGTGTCAGAAAATTTTTCAAACGTAAACCTTGGAATTTTTGTTACAACATAATCGATTGTTGGTTCAAAAGAAGCTGGTGTTACTTTAGTTATTTCATTTTGTAGTTCATCGAGAGTATAACCAACTGCTAATTTCGCAGCCACTTTTGCTATTGGAAAGCCAGTTGCTTTAGAGGCTAATGCAGATGATCTTGAAACTCTGGGGTTCATTTCAATAATTACCATTCTTCCGTTTTTGGGATTTATGGCGAATTGAACATTTGAACCTCCTGTCTCAACACCTATTTTTCTTAAGCAAGCAATAGATGCATTTCTCATTACTTGATACTCTTTATCTGTCAATGTTAATGCCGGAGCTATAGTAACAGAGTCACCAGTATGAGTTCCCATTGGATCAACATTTTCTATTGAACAGATAATTATACAATTATCATTTTTATCTCTAACGACCTCCATCTCAAATTCTTTCCAACCATCCAAACATTCTTCAACCAAAACCTGATTTTGAGGAGACTCATTCATTCCTTCTTTAACAATTTTAAAAAAATCTTTTTTTGTTCTAGCAATACCTCCACCCAATCCTCCCAAAGTAAATGAAGGTCTAATAATTGCAGGTAATCCTATTTTGTTTAAACATTTTTTCGCATTTGAAAATTTATTGAGAACTTCTGATTTTGGTAAATCGATACCAATATCAGACATATTTTTTCTAAATTTTTTTCTATCCTCAGCGTTCGCTATTGCCTTGGAGTTAGCTCCTATAAGTTCAATTTTATGCTTTTTAAGTAAACCAATTTTCTCTGCATTAATTGCAAGATTTAATGCTGTTTGACCACCCATAGTAGGCAAAATAGCATCAGGCTTTTCTTTTTTGATGACTTCCTCTAGTATTTCTAAAGATATTGGTTCTATATAAGTCTTATCAGCAACACCAGGATCAGTCATTATAGTTGCTGGATTTGAATTGATTAATATTACTTTATACCCCTCATCCTTTAATGCTTTACACGCCTGCGTTCCTGAATAATCAAATTCACAAGCTTGACCAATAATAATTGGTCCAGCACCAATGACTAAAATTTTTTTAATGTCTTTTCTTTTTGGCATATTTTTTTATGTCTTTAATAAAATTACTAAATAAATATTTACTATCTTGTGGTCCTGGATTTGCTTCAGGATGATACTGAACTGAGAAAACTGGTTTATTTTTTAATCTTATTCCTTCAATAGAATTGTCGAATAATGATAGATGGGTTATTTCTGTATTTTTTTTTAAACTTTTTTTTACAACTTCAAATCCATGATTTTGACTGGTAATTTCAACTCTTTTGGTAATTAAATTTTTGACTGGATGATTAGCGCCTCTATGTCCTAATTTCATCTTTTTGGTTTTTGCATCTAAAGCTAAAGCTAATATTTGATGACCCAAACATATCCCAAATAATGGAATATTTTTTTTTATTAAATTTTTTACAACTTTAACCGCATACTTTCCTGTTGCGGCAGGATCCCCAGGACCGTTTGATAAAAAAATTCCATGAGGCTTTAAATTAAGTATATTATTTGCATTTTCTTTACAGGAAACAACTTTAACTTCACAATCAAAGTCAGAGAAATATCTAAGTATATTTTTTTTAATTCCATAATCTATTGCAACAACCCTAAATTTTTTCTTTTTATTTTTCTCATAACCTTTAGTTTTTTTCCAAGTTTTATATCCTTTCCAAATATATGTCTTTTTAGTTGTGACCTCTTGCGCTAAATCCATTCCGCTTAAACCAGGCCATTTAATTGATTTATTTATAAGTTTATTGATATTAAATTTACCATTTTTGTTGTTTGATATTGTTCCTTTTGGAGCCCCCTTATCTCTAATAAAATTTGTTAAACTTCTTGTATCGAGACCAGTTATGCCTACTATTTTATTCCTTTTAAGCCATTTATCTAAATTCTGAAGAGATCTATAATTAGATGGACTTGTTATTTCAGAATTAAAAATAACTCCTCTTGTCCATATTTTATCAGACTCTATGTCCTCTTTGTTAGCCCCAACGTTCCCAATGTGTGGAAATGTAAAATTTATTATCTGTCCTGCATACGATGGATCAGATATTATTTCTTGGTAACCAGTTAACGAGGTATTAAAGCATACCTCTCCAGTTGCCTCTCCTTTATATCCTAGTCCGATACCTTTAAAGACTGATTTATTTTCAAGAACTAAAATAGCTTTATTAAAATTGGAGAGATGTGGAGTTTTGTTTTTTCGTTTTAAAGTCAATTACAACTCATAAGTTAAAGGTTAATACAATAAAACGTATTTATCCGCAACAGATCTATAATAATTTTTTAAAAATACAATTTTTTCTTTTGAACAATTTTGTCTATGAAGTACATTCCAGATATGACGATGAGAGATAAAATAGATAAAGATTATAAAAATGCTTTAAAATCAAAAGATAAAAATAAGATATCAACTTATAGGTTAATTTTGTCAGGAATTAAGGACTTAGATATTAACAATAGGTCTGGTCCAAATAAAAAGGAGACAGACGATGAGGATATAAAAAAACTCTTAAAAAAAATGATCAAACAAAGGTCCGAATCAATTGAAATATATAAAAAAAATAACAGATCAGATTTATTAGAAATTGAGCAAGGAGAGCTTAATGTTTTATCCGAATATTTGCCTAAACAATTATCCGAGGAAAATACAAAAAAAATATGTGAAGAAATTATAAAAAGCTCTGGGGCATCTTCAATTAAGGATATGGGTAAAGTGATGGGTGAATTAAAAAAAAATCATGCTGATACAGTTGATTTCTCTAAGGCAGGTCAGATTATTAAAAATTTACTTAATGGCTAATGAAATACCCAAAGGAATATTTAGACGAAATTAAAAATAGATTAAAAGTTTCAACAGTTGTCTCTAAAACTGTTAAACTAAAAAAAAGAGGTAAAGAGTTTGTTGGTTTATCTCCATTTAAAACAGAGAAGACTCCATCGTTTACAGTTAATGATGAAAAAGAATTTTATCATTGTTTTAGCACAAGTGAGCACGGAAATATTTTTGACTTTGTAATGAAAACTCAAAATCTTAGATTTGGTGAAGCGGTCAAAATGCTCTCAAATCTTGCAGGAATGCAACCTTATACATTTTCAAAACAAGATGTGGAAAGAGAGAATAAATGGAAAATATATAAATCTATAAATCAGAATTTTTCTGAATTTTATAAAAATGAGTTATTTAAAAATGAAAAATCGGTTAAAGCAAAAAATTATCTTAAAGAAAGAGGTCTGTCTGGTGTTGAGGTTAAAAATTTTAATCTTGGTTTTGTAACAGAAGATTTAGATTATTATGAAGTTCTAAAAAAGGATTTTGATGAAGAAACTATTATAGATACAGGTCTATTTTATTTTGATGAGAAGAAAAAAAAATATGTATCAAGATTTAGAAACAGAATTATATTTCCGATAAATAATATATCAGGAAATATTGTAGGTTTTGGTGGAAGAATTATAGATGATAATAAAAATTTAGCTAAATATATTAATTCCCCTGAAACCCCCTTTTTTAAGAAAGGATCAAATTTATATAATCTTGATAAAGCAAGAAAGTTATCAAATAAATTAGAAGATGTATATTTAGTTGAAGGATACATGGATGTTATTGGTTTATCAAAAAATGGAATAGAAAATACTGTTGCAAACCTAGGAACCGCTTTAACAAGCAAGCAGATACAAATTTTAAACCAATTTTATAATCATATCATTATATGCTTCGATGGCGATCAAAGCGGTTACAAAGCTGCATTAAGAGCTGCAGAAAATATTATTGATGAATTAAAACCTGATAAAAAAATTTCATTTCTTCTTTTGGAAAATAATCTAGATCCAGATAATTATGTAAATAAATTTGGTAAAGAAAAGTTTTTAGAAATTTCAGAGCAACAATCTATACCTATACATAAGTTTATATTTAAGCATTATATCAGTTTGACAACTGAAAGCCCTAGTTCAAAAGCTATTTTCGAAAAAAAACTTAGAGAAATTGCATCAAATATTAAAGACAGTTTTGTAAAAAAATATACTCTGGAATATTTTCTTGAAAAAATTTCAGAGTTAACTCCAAATATTAATTCGAAATTTAGAAAAAATTATATGGAATCTCCAAAATCTCTTGCAAAGACTCAAAGTTATTATAATGAAACAAAATCATTAAAATCTTTTGAAATTAAAGAATTCTCATTTTTATATATATTACTTACAAAACCAAAATTAATTCATGAAAACTTTCACTTGATTGAAAATATAAAATTATATAGTGACGAAAATAAGCAACTATTCTCTGAAATTCTAAAACAGTCAGAAAATTTACTTAATCTAAATGTTCAAAAATTGAATATTGATAAAAATCTTATTAATAGAGTCATGAATTATGCTTCAATTAAACATATAATTTCAAAGAATTTGAATAATGATCAAAAAATACTAGAAATTTTTACTGAAATTATTCAAGATCTTAAAAATTATGAATTAGAGCAAAGAATATCAGAGTTAGAATCAAAGTTTTCAAAGGATATGTCTGAGAGCATATTTAATGAGATAAAAGAGTTAAAAAAACAACAAAAAATCAACTAAAAATAAAAAAAATCACATAGATTTTTTCGTATTAGACATTATATAGGTCCTTCAAACTTTATATTGTGGAACGTATAATTACAAAATCATTTGCAAGATTGATGGGTCGAGGGATCCACCGTGGATTTATTACGCACGAGGAATTAAACAAGTCTTTAGGTAAAAGAAATCTGTCAAGTGAAAATCTAGCTCAAGCATTTATGCATATATTAGATGAGAGTATTATTCTTGTCGAAAAAAAATCTGACTATAAAGTTTTAAGAAAAAAAGATTCATCATCCAAGGATGAAGGAAAAACTCTTGAAAAAAGTGATGACCCAATAAGAATGTATTTAAGAGAAATGGGTGGAGTAGAACTTTTATCTCGAGAAGGGGAAATTGCAATTGCAAAGAGAATTGAGGCAGGAAAAGATGTAATGCTCAATGCATTGTCACAAAGTCCTATTACAGCTCAACAATTTTTTGAGTGGGATATCAAACTTCAAAGTGATGAAATATTAGTTAGAGAAATAATTGATATTGATACAAATTACATGGATGATGATGATGGTAATAGTGGTTCTAAACAAAAAAAACAGGATGATGAAGAGAATTCAGAGACAAATAATAATTCAGATGAAGACGAGTTTAATCCAACTCTTGCAGCCATGGAAACAGAAATTAAACCTAAAGTATTACAAACAGTTCATAATTTAACAAAAGATTATAATAAACTAATAAAGTATCAAAAGGAAAAACTAGAATGTGTTTTAAATTCAAGTAAATTTTCATCATCAAAAGAAAAAAATTACAAAAAAATTGTTGATGATATTTTGGAAAATATTAAATCACTTCAACTGTCACCTTCTGTTTTAGAGGATTTAGTTCAAAAACATTATGCTGAAAATAAAAAAATTATATCTCTGGAGGGCACATTATTAAGGCTTGCTTTAGAGTCAAAGATTTCAAGAGATGAATTCATAAAATTTTATGTTGGAAATGAGATAAATCCAAATCTTAAAGAATTTTTAGATACGAATGATGTATGGAAAAAATTTTTTAACAAAAATAAAAACGATTTTAAAAATATAAGAGATAGGTTAATTGAAATAAGTAATAAACTAGGCATATCTGTTACAGAGTATAAAAAGCTTGTGAGCAGAATTCAAAAAGGTGAAAAAGAATCTAGAATTGCTAAAAAAGAAATGGTGGAAGCCAACTTAAGGCTGGTTATATCTATTGCAAAAAAATATACAAACAGAGGCCTTCAATTTTTGGATTTAATTCAGGAGGGAAATATTGGTTTAATGAAGGCTGTTGATAAGTTTGAATATAGAAGAGGTTACAAATTTTCAACATATGCGACTTGGTGGATACGTCAAGCAATAACAAGATCAATAGCTGATCAAGCAAGAACAATAAGAATACCTGTGCATATGATTGAAACAATAAACAAAATTGTTCGAACTCAAAGATTAATTCTTAGTGAGTTTGGTCGTGAAGCAACACCCGAAGAATTGGCAAAAAAACTTAGAATGCCGTTAGAAAAAGTAAGAAAAGTTTTAAAAATTTCTAAAGAACCAGTTTCTTTGGAAAAACCTGTTGGAGATGAAGAGGATAGTAGTTTAGGAGATTTCATAGAAGACACAAAAGCTCTAGCTCCTTTGGAACAAGCAATAAAATCTAATCTTAGTGAGGCTACAACAAAAATTTTATCAACCTTAACACCTAGAGAGGAAAGAGTTTTAAGAATGAGATTTGGAGTAGGAATGAACACAGATCACACTCTTGAGGAAGTAGGTCTTCAATTCTCGGTAACTAGAGAGAGAATAAGGCAAATTGAGGCCAAAGCACTCAGAAAACTTAAACATCCTAGTAGATCAAAACAGCTTAAAAGTTTCTTAGAAAGTTAGGGCCGTTAGCTCAATAGTAGAGTACTGCATTGACATTGCAGGGGTAGTTGGAGCGTAACCAACACGGCCCACCATTCATTTATCGATTATTTTTTTCAAATCTTCTTTTACTTTTTTAATTAAATCTATTGATGTTTCATAATTAATGTGTGATCCGTCAAATATTAATGCAAACTTTTTTTCCGGGTGGTAAAAATTACAACGATCTGTTGGACAAAAATAATCAATAATATTAATAGAGTATATTAAATTATTGGTTTTTAAATTTTGAAACATTTTATTAATTTTCTTCAGTTTCTTTTTAACATCAACTCTTTTGTAATCGCACAAGTTAGTATCATTTTCTGAATTAAATAAACTAGTATTCAAATTAATTGCTATATTACAGGTATTTTCGTTATGCTTTATTGTTGGCGTATCTTCTAAAAATATAATTGTAACATTTGCAGGCAAAATTTTGAACAAAGTAGAATAATTTCTTTCTTGAGTTTTATAAAAGATATCTCCTTTTTGTCCAAGCTGCGATCTAAGATGATTGAAAGATAAAACTAAATAAATATCTGAATACTTTTTTGATAATAAAAGCAAGTTATTGAATAGTTTTTTTGTTGCCATATCTGCTGTGGCACTAAAATTTTTGTCTACACCAGTAAAAAAGGGTTTTAAAAAAGAACTGTTATTATAACTTGTTAATAATATATCCGTATCTAAATCTATATTTTTAAACAATGGTTGAAAATGCCAAGAATGTGAGTCTCCAAAAACATATATTAATTTTTTTTTATTATTGTCTAGGTAACATTTTTTTTTCTTTAAAAATTCATTATCAAAAATCGAATATATTTCATTGCAATTTTCATCAATTAATTTTTTTTCTATTAAAGTATTATGTTTAAATTTTTTTTCTATATTAACTGAGTTATAAATTTTAGTTATTTTCTGATTATAAAAAAACAAAATATTATTTTTAAAATTTAGAAATTTTATTGATAATAGAATAAATAACACTACAAAACTAGTAGATATAATAACTTTAATATTAATAAAATTTAAAATATTTTTTATGCTACTTGATCTTCTAACTGGATTTTCAATAAAATAATACGAAAAGGAAGATAGTATCAAAGTAAATAAAATTGAAAATAAATAGTAATCAATCTTAATAAAATATGAATTGACAAAATATATAATCAAAAAGTGCCACAAATATATAGAATATGAAATGTTCCCTACAAACTGGAACAATCTAGAACGTAAAATATTATTAAGTAAAAAATTACTTTCCATTTGCAAAATAAAAATAAGTCCCATTATTGTTGCAATAAAAATATTTAATGAAACAGATAAATTTAAATATATAAAAAAAACAAATATTAAAAATGCTAATGTTATTTTGAACAAACTTTTAAAAATGACTTTATTTTTTTTTAAATAAAATGCTAATGAACCAAATAAAGGCTCCCAGATTCTTGCCGATGATTGATAAAATGAATCCAAATAAAAAAAATTACTTAAAATAAGAAAAGAAAAAATTAATACAATTAAGGAAATAATTATATAAGTTTCATTTTTGAAATTTTTGATACAGAAAATTATGAAAAACGGAAAAAATAGGTAAAATTGAAATTCAATAGACAGAGACCAAGTATGTATAAATGGATTTATATCTAAAGCGTTAAAATAATCATTTTCAATTATACTTAAATATAAATTAGAAATTCCTAGTAACGAAAATATACCTGTATTAATAAAGGTTTTAAAATCTCCAGTAATATTAATATAGAATATTAAAATTGTTCCAAAAAAAACAAATATAAATAAAGCGGGATATAGTCTTTGAAATCTATTTAAATAAAAACTTATAAAAGAAAAATCATTTTTTTCTTGTTTGTCATATATTAACTTTGTTATTACAAATCCAGAAATAACAAAAAATATATCTACACCGATATATCCAAAAAAAAATACATCTTGATTTAAATGAAATAAAAATACAAGAGCTACCGCTAAACCACGTAAACCATTTATTTCAAAAGAAAAATCTTTTTTCATACTTGATTTTTTGAATTTTTTTATAGTAAATTCATATTAAAATTACATTTTTTAAAAACTAACTTCAAAAGATATATATAAGATCAAAATAAAACTTTCTAACTTGATAAACTTGTTAATCTTACATAAAGTGACTATTTCCAAGGGCCTGTAGCTCAGTTGGTTAGAGCAGTACACTCATAATGTATTGGTCCCAGGTTCGAGTCCTGGCGGGCCCACCATCAATCCTGATAAATTTGAAGTATTTTTCTATCAAGCATGTTATTTATTAATTGAAATATGAAACTAAGAATTAAAATAAAACCTAAGATTTCTTATTACGTTTCAATATTAGTTAGTTTTATAGTTCTAATTTATTTTGCATATAAAGGTATTGTTGCTTATTTAATCCATAGAGAACTATATGGAGGCGGATTAGACACATTAGTTCTATTAAGGGCATCTATTTCAGGAATAATGCTTCTTTTAATACTTTTATTTATTCAGTTTATTAAAATACCTGACTTAAAAAGTCATCGTACAATTTTAAGAGGGATATTTATAGGTTGGACAAGCGTCTTTATAATACTCATAATTGTTAATTTAAGCTCAATGTATTTTGTAATTTTAACTGGTTTAGTGTCATTTTTTTCATTATTAACTTTATTTAGTTTGGAGGATCAAATCAAAGAAGAAAAAAACACTCTTACGGAAAAAGAAATTTATCTTTTACAACAACTTGCAAAAAAAAAGTAGTCAGTTTTGAAAAAAATAATTTTTTTACTTTTTATTTTGTTATGTCAAAATAATAGTATATCAAAAGAGATGATATTAGATGAATTAAAAAACCCCAAATTAACAAATCAATCTCAACAATGGAATTTAATTACGGATCAAGTGATGGGAGGTATTTCAACGGGAAAATTTATAGTTGAGAAAGTTGATGGAGTGATGTGTTATAGAATGACAGGGGATGTGTCTACAAAAAATAATGGCGGATTTATTCAAATCAGAGCAAAATTAAACCCTGAAATTAATAGTAAAGAGTATGATGGAGTATATGTAAAAATTTATGGAAATAAAAAAAAATATAACATTCATTTAAGAACAGGATTAACTTTAGCACCATGGCAGTATTATAGTTACACTTTTGAAGCAAGAAAAAATTGGATTGAAATTAGAGCACCATTTGAACAGTTTAAAAAATCAAATTTCTATCAACCAAAAAGTATATTGGGGCAAAACATCAAATCCGTTGGTTTAGTTGCTGGTTTTGATGATTTCAAATCAGACATTTGTTTGGGCAAAATTGGATTTTATTAAATTATTTAATTAAATATTCTTCTAGTGTTTTAAATAATGCATTTATATTTCCATCATTATTTTGTATAATTGAATTAAATTCTTCTTTTTGCGTTCTTGCCAAACTTAATCCTTCTACTATTAGATCTCTTATTAAGGGTTTATCAGGATTTTTTGTATAAATTCTCCAATCTATTTTTACTTGTGGTCTTTTCGATGTAGCCTCTAATATACTATTAACTATTGTATATTTATCATTAATCTTTTTTTGAGATACAACATCAATTTTTGGATTTGTATAGTCGACTAGTCTACTGGAAAAGTTTTTTAAGAAATAACTTCTAAATAGTTTTTGATACTTAGATTTTTGGTCGTCATTAATAGTTTTTCTATATTTTCCAAGGGTGTACATGCTTATTCCATCTATATCTACACTTCTTTCTGCAATAGCATTTAGTTTTATGATTTTCGACTCAACAGGATCATCGCTAGATAATATTAATGCTGCTTCATCGACAATTTCATTTATTAATGCACTTGGATCTTTTGCATGCAAATAATTATTTAAATTTAAAAGAAATAAATAAATAATTAAATATTTAATTAATTTCATTCAAAGATCGGTTATTGACTGTCTAATTCTTCCCAGTCGTCGTCACTAAGTGTTTCGGTTGTTTTATCTATATTTCTCACTTTTCTATATCTATCTTGCAAATAAAGACTTCTAACAGATGCATAAAGATCAACAGAATTATTTTCGAGACTATCAAAAGATTCTAAATTTTTTGCTCTAAAGTCAATCCCACTTAGTAATCTTGATGCATAATAGTCTGCCTCAGAAAAATATTGTGTATCATTAACTACAGTCACGTTGTACCACGCATCTCCTCCAATCAAATTAACAACAGATCCAAGAGAGTCTCTTATAGTAGTTGGTCCTAGTATAGGTAAAACAAAATAACAACCAGGACCAGCACCCCAAACTCCCAATGTTTGTCCATAATCTTCTTTATCTCGTTTTTTTAAACCATAATAAGATGCGACATCGAAAATTCCAGCGATACCAAGAGTTGAATTAATAACGAATCTTGCAGAATTTACTCCAGCATCTTTGAACTGACCTTGAAGAACATTGTTGGGGATTGTTACAACATTACCTAGATTATTTAAAGCATTACTAGTTCCAGATCTTATAGGTTGAGGAAACATTCTATAACCTTTAGCAAGTGGTTTGAAAATCACTTTGTCTAAAGCTTGGTTGAATGCAAAAACTCCTCTATTAATTTTTTCAAAACAATCACCAACCTCCTCATATCCATTATTATTTTTATTTCCATTGACTTTTAATTTTCCGTCATCTCCAGCAATTGCTATGCTGCCATGAAATGACAATAAAATAATAATTAAAAATGAAAACAGTTTATTCATAGAATAGTTATATTTATAATATAATTAACATTAATATAAAGATAAATTGTTTTAAATTATGCAAAAAAATGTTGAAAAAATGTCAATAAATTACTCTCCAAATTTTGATACAAATAAAAGAAGTATCATAGAAGTAAAGTACTTAATTTTTCATTATACAGGTATGAGATCAGAAAATGCCGCCATAAGAAGACTTACAAGTAAGAGTTCAAAAGTAAGTTGTCATTATTTTATTAAACGTAATGGAGATATCGTAAAAATTGTACCAGATTTATATATTGCTTGGCATGCCGGAATATCTTCATGGAAAAAAGATAAATCTCTTAATTCAAATTCAATAGGAATAGAGATCTCAAACCCTGGACATACTTATGGATACAAGAAATTTAGTCAAAAACAAATTACTTCAATTATTAAATTATCAAAAAATTTAAAAAAAAAATATAAAATTAAGAAAGAAAATGTTTTGGGACATTCTGATGTTGCTCCTTTAAGAAAAAAAGATCCTGGAGAAAAATTTCCATGGAAATTATTAAATAAGAAAAAAATATGCTTATGGCATAATTTAAGTGAAAAAAATTGTAAAAAATTAAGAGGTGTAAAACTAAATGGTACTGATATTTTTTTTCAATTATTATTTAAATTTGGTTATAAAACTACAAATGATAATAATAAGAAAATTAAAATTTATAAAAATTTTCAAAGAAGATTTAGACCACAATTAATTAGCAGCATCGTTGATAAAGAGTCATATGAAATTTTAAAATCCTTGATTTAATTGAGTTAAAAATTGTTGAAATTTAATATAAATAGAATAATTCTTTCTATGCCAGATAAATGACTTATCGCTTTAATTTATTAAAGAGGAAAGTCCGGGCTCTACAAAGACACAGTGCCAGTTAACAGCTGGCGGGGGAGACCCCAGGGATAGTGCCACAGAAAATATACCGCCTTATCAAGGCAAGGGTGAAAAGGTGTGGTAAGAGCACACCGGCTAAGTTGGTAACAGCTAGCGCATGGAAAACCCCACTGAGAGCAAGACTGAGTAGAGATGACATTGTTAGAAATAACTAAAAGCAGTCTTTGGCTAGTCATCAGGGTTAGTTGCTTGAGCTTTAAAGTGATTTAAAGCCTAGATAAATGATAAGTTTAAAAGACAGAACCCGGCTTATAGTTTATCTGGCATTTCATTAAAATTAATTCAAATAATTATTAAATTTTTACATTAGATTTCCATAATATTAGCTATTGACGCGTTGCAATAAAACCCATAATATCCCATAAAAACCCAAATTAGGATAATATGGTTTATGTTTTTATCAACATACGAAAACAAATTGGACAAAAAGGGAAGGGTTTCAGTGCCTGCATCTTATAGATCATATTTATCAAACATAGGCTACAATGGAATAATTTGTTATCCATCATTTAACAATCTATGTATTGAAGCATGGCCACAAGATCGAATAGAAAAAATTTCAAATGCAATTGACTCTCTGAATCCTTTTGAGGAAAAGAAAGATTATTTCGCAACATCTATATTATCTGAAAGTACAAATTTACAATTTGACAGTGAAGGAAGAGTGCAAATAACTCCAAAATTATTAAAACATGCAAAAATCAAAAATAGCATGTTATTTGTTGGTCAAGGCAAAACATTTCAAATCTGGGAGCCAACTCTTTTTGAGAAATTTAGGGCAAACGCTAGAAAAAAATCAAATATTAACAGAGCAAGTCTTAAATGGGAAAAACAATTTAATAACTAAAAGGGGAGAAAATGACAATAAACTTTAAAACACCAGATATAAAAGAACTTAAACCAAGGATTCTAGTATTAGGAGTAGGAGGAGCCGGTGGAAATGCAATTAATGGGATGATTGATGCTGGTCTTCAAGGTGTTGAGTTTATTGCAGTTAATACAGATGCTCAAGATTTAAGATTAAGTAAGGCACAAACAAAAATACA
Source organism: uncultured Pelagibacteraceae bacterium (assembly GCA_902519255.1). Classification (GTDB taxonomy): domain Bacteria; phylum Pseudomonadota; class Alphaproteobacteria; order Pelagibacterales; family Pelagibacteraceae; genus Pelagibacter. Next base: position 323,019 of record CABYIV010000001.1, read on the forward strand.
AATGGGATTAAATTTAACTAAAGGGCTTGGTGCGGGAGCAAAATTGGATATAGGACAAGCTGCTGCAGATGAATCTTTGAATGAGATAGTAAATATTTTACAAGGTGCAAATATGGTTTTTATAACTGCTGGAATGGGAGGTGGGACTGGTACTGGATCAGCACATGTAATAGCCAGAGCGGCAAAAGAACTTAATATTTTGACAGTTGGAGTAATTACTCTTCCTTTTTTATATGAAGGTCCATCAAGAATGAGAAAGGCTCAACAAGGCTTAGAAGAACTTCGAAAACATGTTGATACTATTATAGTTGTTCCAAATCAAAATTTATTCAAAATTGCAAGTGAACAAACAACTTTTGAAGAATCTTTTGCTTTATCAAATGATGTTTTACTTCATGGCGTTCAAAGTATAACTGATTTAATGGTTAGACCGGGGCTTATCAACTTAGATTTTGCTGATGTCGAAACTGTTATGAGTTCAATGGGCAAAGCAATGATGGGTACGGGACAAGCTGAAGGAGAAGGTAGAGCAGTGAAAGCAGCTGAGTCTGCAATTAATAACCCATTAATTGACGATTATTCTTTAAAGGGAGCCAAAGGTCTTCTTGTAAACATTACTGGAGGCAAAGATCTGAAATTATTTGAGGTTGATGAAGCTGTTAATAAAGTTAGAGCCGAAGTCGATCCAGAGGCAGAATTAATTATAGGAGCTATAACCGATGAAAGTTTAGACGGACTAATGAGAGTTTCAATTGTTGCTACTGCATTAGATGGACAACAACCTGAGCCTAAATCAGTAATTAATATGGTACATAGAATTCAAAATAGAAATCCAGGTTATTCTGAGTTTTCAAATAATGGATCTACTCAATCATTTCAATTTACAAATAATACCAATTCAATAATTACTAATGGCGCTAATGCTCTTAAAATTGAGGAACAAATAAAAAATGAAGAATTGAGTTCAAAAAGCATAGATAGCAACGATGTAAATGAAACATCTGGTAATTTAATAAGTGAAGCTTTAGATCAAACCGAATTAGCTGAAGCCAGCTCAGTAAACTCTGAATTTGAAAGCAATATAGATAAGCAAGTATCTGAAAATAATGGTTTGGAGAATTTTGAGTTGAGTGATGATGATACTCCAGAGTTATTTAATTCAGATGCTAATGAGGAGTTATCAACTTCACCACAAGAGATAAACTCTGAGGAAGAAGAAGATTTAGAAATTCCAGCATTTTTGAGAAGACAAAAGAATTAATGGTCTTCAAAAAAATAAATGAATGCCACCATAAATCTGGAAAAACATTTTCCAGTATTACTAAACGAATTAGTTAGTATTATTTCCCCTCTTTATGGTGGCACATTTATTGATTGTACTTTTGGTGCAGGGGGTTATTCGAAAAAAATTTTAGAAAATAATTCAAATAGCGTTGTAGCGCTAGATAGAGATAATTCTGTCAATAGTATAGCTAATCAATTCCACACAAAGTTTAAAAAAAGATTTAAATTTTATAACAAAAAATTTTCGGATATTGATCAAATAAAGGAAGATAATATTAGAGCAATTATTTTTGATCTGGGATATTCGTTAAATCAGATTTCTGATCTAAATAGAGGTTTATCTTTTAATAGCAAAGGTAAACTAGACATGAGAATGGGATTAAATAATTTTTCTTGTGATGATGTAATATCAAAAATGAGCCAACAAAGTCTTTTTAAAATTTTCAAGTATTTTGGCGATGAAAAATATGCAAAACCAATATCAAAAAAAATAGTACAATTAAGAAAAAATAAAAAAATTAAAACTGAAAATTTAGTAGAAATTATTGAAGGTGTAAAAAAAAAGAAAAGTGGAAAAAATAAATCCACTAAAGTTTTTCAAGCTCTTAGAATTTTTGTAAATAAAGAAATTACAGAGTTAATAAATGGATTAATCAATGCATATAATATTTTACCAATAGGTGGAGCAATAGCAGTTGTTACTTTTCATTCTATCGAGGATAAAATAGTAAAGTTTTTTTTTAAAGAATACTCAGAAGTGAAAAATTCTTCTAGGTATTTACCGAAAAGTATTTCAACTAAAAAGTATTTAAATTTAACCAAAAAAAAACCATTAACTCCATCATCTAGTGAAATTAATATTAATCCTCCCTCAAGGTCAGCAAAACTTAGATTTGCATACAAATTAGAGAATGGATGTAACTTTAAAAAATTTGTTACTAATTTTAATTACTTAACAGATATAGAAAATTTGAACTTTGATGCATAAAAAAATTCTTCTATTTATCCCAATTATTATTCTTATAATTTCAACTGCTTTTACAAAAAATTCCACAAAAAAACTTGATAAACAAATCTTTGAAATTCAGGAAGATATAAGAGCTCTCAATGATATTTATGAGTTAGTTTTATTTGATTACAATTATCTTACATCACCAAATAAATTAATGGAATATTCCAAAATTTATTTTGATAAAGAATTAAAAAAAAAAAAAATTACAGATTTAAAAATTTTTAAATTTAATAATGAATAATATTAACGAAAATTTTAAGTATGAAGCAAATAGATCAAATTTAAAAATATCTTTTGAACGTATATCATTTATTTTCTTTATCTTTTTTATAATTACAATAATTTTTACTTCTAAAACTATCTATCTAGGTTTTAAAAAAACAAACCAAACTCAAACTGCAAAAGAAAAAGAGAAATATAGAGCATCTATCATGGATAGAAATGGAAATATTATTGCTAAAACAGTGCGCGTAACCAATTTAGGCATAAATCCAAATCAACTAATTAACAAAGAAAAATTATTAATTTCTTTAAAATTAATATTTCCAGAGAAGAATTTTGAAAAGGAAATCAACGGAAAAAAGTTTTTTTATGTAAAAAAGAAAATATCTCCAGCAAAACTTGAAAAAATAAAATTACTGGGAGAAAAATCGTTCAAAGAGGAAGAAAATATTTCTCGTGTTTATCCTAACGGTAATCTTTTCAGTCATATATTAGGACAGATTGATACAGATAACAATGGTGTGTCTGGTATAGAAAAATCTTTTGACTATGAATTAACAACTTCAAATAAGCCATTAAAGCTTTCTTTAGATACTGATATACAATATTTGATAAGAGAGGAATTGATAAAATTTCAAGAAATTTTTAATAGTTATGGAAGTACAGCTATATTAATGAATGTTAATAATGGGGAGATACTTTCAATGGTTTCTCTTCCAGATTATGATTTAAATAAAAGAAAAAATATTTCTGATAAAAAATTTATTAATAGATCAACAAAAGGTGTTTATGAGCTTGGTTCAGTTTTTAAAACATTTACACTTGCCGCTGGACTTCATCAAAATGTAATTCAAAAAAATACTCTATTTGAAAATTTACCTAAGAAAATAAAATGTGCTGGTAGATCAATTTCTGAATATGATTTAGATATTCCATCTAGTCTTACGGCAGAAGAAATATTAATTAGATCTGGAAATATCGGTTCAATCAAAATTGCTCAAAAAGTCGGTTTAGAAAATTTTAAAGATTTTCTAGAAAATTTAGATTTATTAAATAAAATACAATTTGATATAGAGGAAGTTGGAAATCCAATACCGTTTAAATGGGGAAAATGTAAATTAGCTACATCAGCATATGGCCATGGTATAACAACTACCCCCCTCCAACTAGCAAAAGCATATGCGATAATTGCAAACGGTGGATATAAAATAAAACCCACTCTAATTAAAAAAGTGGAAAATTTAAAAAAGGGTGATCAAATCATAAGTGAAGAGAATTCGAAAATAATTATTCAAATATTAAGAAAAATTGTAACATCCGAACAAGGCACTGCTAATTTAGCAAATATTGATGGTCATGAAATTGCTGGAAAAACAGGAACAGCTCAAAAATCTATAAAAGGTAAATATTCTAAAAAAAAAATAAATACTTTTGCTTCAATTTTTCCAATATCTTCTCCAAAATATGTTTTAATTGTTTTGTTAGATGAACCAAAATTGAGTGAAACTTATATTTATGAATATAATGATGGTAAAAAAAGGAAGATAATAGGTACACCTTTTAATACTGCTGGCTGGACTTCTGTCGAGGTTACCAAAAATATAATTGAAAAAATTGGGCCTATTTTAGCCATAAAATATTAAGAAATTTCATAATGATATTAAAAAGCTTTTTTAAAAATCTTAAAAAAGATTTTAATAATAAAAGTTTTAACGGATTTGAATTTAATTCAAAAAAAATAAAAAAAAATTATATATTTTTTGCAATACAGGGTAGTAAATTTAATGGAAATAATTTCATAAATGATGCCATTAAAAGAGGAGCACGAATAATTGTATCAAATAAATTTAAAACTGGAATCAATAAAGGTGTATTATATATAAAAGTAAGCGATCCTAGATTAGCCTTATCAAGTTTTGCAAATAAATATTATAATAAAAAACCAAATAATATAATTGCTGTAACTGGTACAAACGGTAAATCATCTATAGTCAATTTTTATTACCAGATATTAAAATTTAATAAAAAAAAAGTAGCCTCAATTGGAACCCTAGGCGTCAAATCGAATGGTGTTAGCTTAAAACTTAATAATACAACTGCTGATGCTATTACAATTAATAAAATACTTGCAAATTTAAAAAAAAAAAAAATTGAAAATGTAATTTTAGAAGCATCAAGTCATGGTCTTCATCAAAAAAGATTACATGGTATTAAATTTAGCACATCTATATTCACTAATTTAAGCAGAGATCATTTAGATTATCACAAAAATTATAAGAATTATTTTAATTCAAAATTAATTTTATTTAATGAGTTGACAAATAAAAATGGAAATTTGATATTTGATAATGATTTTAAATATTCACAAATCTTTAAAAAAATAGCTAAAAGAAAAAAATTAAATTTATTAAATATTGGTACATCAGATAGTCATTTAAAAATTAATTCAATTAAAATTTTAAATAACTACCAACATATAAAGTTTACTTTTCAAAATAAGGAATATCAATTTAAAACAAGCCTAATTGGAAAAATACAAATTAAGAATTTGATGATGGCTATTGGAGCAGCGATCAAAAGTAATCTAAGAATTGACGATATTGTTAAAAAAATTAAGTATATTAAACCCGCAAAAGGAAGGCTTGAGATAATCGGAACAACTAAAGATAATTCAATTATTATTTTAGACTACGCTCATACTCCAGAGGCTCTTAAAACAAGTATAGAAAATATTAAAGAACAATTTGGTTTAAGAAAAATTAATATTGTATTTGGTTGTGGCGGTGAAAGAGATAAAGAAAAAAGACCAATTATGGGCAAAATTGCTAACAAACTATGTAATTATATTTATCTTACAGACGATAATCCTAGGAGTGAAAATCCAGAAAATATCAGAGCAAGTATTAAGAAATCAATTTTACCATCTAAAATGATTGAAATACCATCAAGAAAATTAGCTATAAAAAAAGCAATTTTAAATAGTAAGTCTGATGAGATTTTAATTATTGCAGGAAAGGGACATGAAAACACTCAAGAATATATTAAGAAAAATAAATTTTCTGACAAAGATAATATAAAAAAATCAATAATTTTAAAAAATAGAATTTTATCAAATGATTGGAAATTAAATATACTTAAAGAAATTATTAATAACAAAAAATTAGATAGAATAAAAAATTTAAAAATTAGCACTAATTCGAAAGAACAAAATAAAGGTAAAATTTTCCTTGGAATTAAGGGGAAATCTTTTAATGGAAATGATTTTGCAGACGAAGCTCTAAAAAATGGAGCAAAATTAGCAATACTTCAAAATAACAAAAATGATAGTAAAAAAAAGATTAATGTTAAAAGTACTCTAAAATTATTATTTAAATTTTCACAAAAGATAAGAATTTCATCTAATGCATCTCAAGTTGCAATTACAGGATCTTCAGGCAAAACCTCACTGAAAGAATTATTAGGACAATGTCTTCAAAAAAATTATTCCACAACATTTTCAAAAAATTCATTCAATAATAAATTCGGTTTACCGATTTCATTAATAAATTTAAATAAAGATACAACTTATGGAATATTTGAAATTGGAATGGATAAAAAGGGAGAAATAGACTTTTTATCAAAAATAATTAAACCAGACGTTGGAGTTATTACAAATATTAGTTACGCGCACGCCAAAAATTTTAAATCTTTATTGGATATAGCTAAAGCCAAATCAGAGATTATTTTCAACATTAGAAAAAATGGTACAATTATATTGAATAAAGATGATAATTTTTTTGATTTTTTTTCAAATTTAGCAAACAAAAATAATTTAAATATCATTTCTTTTGGCAAACATAAAAATTCTAATATTAGATTATCTAAATTAAAAAAATCTACGAAATCTTATATCATTTATATTGATGTAGCTTCTAAAACTTTTAATTTTAAAATTAATAATAACTTATTACCTTATTTAGATAATATATTGGCTTCTATAGCAGTTTGTAAAAGTTTAAATATCATTGATCAAATAAAAAGTAACTTTTTTTCTAATTATAAAATACCAAGTGGTAGAGGAAATATAAAAAAATTCACTATCGGCTCTAAAAAAGTTAATATAATAGATGAAAGTTATAACTCAAATCCATTATCTCTTAATTTCTCAATTAAGAAATTTGATAATTTAAAAGTAAATCCAAATAAAAAATTTATGCTACTAGGTGACATGTTAGAATTAGGAAAATATACAAAAAAACTTCATATTGAAGCTGCAAAAGATATCAATAAGGCAAAGTTCAAAAAGTTGTTTGTTTATGGGAATTATATCACAGAAACATTTAACAAAATTAGAACACAAAAAAGAGGAAAAATACTTAAATCAACTAGTGAAATTCTTAATATAATAAAAAATGATTTAAATAATGGTGATTTTTTAATGATAAAGGGCTCAAATTCTACAGGACTAAATCAAATAACCAAACAAATTGGATCAAAATCTTAATGTTGTTTGAACTTTTTTCAATTCTTGTAGATCAATTTAGTTTTTTGAATGTTTTTAAATATTTAACAGTAAGAACTGGTCTTTCTATGTTCACAGCTATGTTTATTGTTTTTTTAGTTGGAAACCCATTAATTAATTTTTTTTCTTCAAAACAGATTCATAATCCAATCAGAGAAGATGGACCTAGCGACCATATAATTAGAAAAATTGGAACACCTACAATGGGAGGACTAATAATATTACTAGGTGTTTTTTCAGGAGTATTGTTATGGGGTGACTTATCAAATCCTTACAATTGGTTTTTAATATTTATTGCAGCTTCTTTTGGATTATTGGGAGCTTATGACGATTATAAAAAAATAAAGTTAAAAAGTTCGAATGGAATTTCTTCTAAACTAAAGTTCTCTCTACAAATTATTTTAGCTTTGATTGGTATATTTATACTTTATATCACAAGTAATTCTGATCAAATAAACAATCTATATTTTCCTTTTTTCAAAAACTTAGTAATCAATCTTGGCTGGTTTTTTATACCTTTTTATATGTTCATATTAGTTGGAGCTTCAAATGCAGTTAATTTAACAGATGGTTTAGACGGATTAGCAACAGTTCCTGTTATGTTAGTTGCCGCTTGTTTTGCATTTATTAGTTACGTCTCTGGTAACATAATTTTTTCTGATTATCTTCAGATCGCATATATAGAGGGTGTAGGAGAAGCTTCGATTTTTTGTGGATCAATAATCGGGGCTTGTTTAGGTTTTTTATGGTTTAATGCACCACCGGCAAAAATTTTTATGGGAGACACTGGATCTTTATCATTAGGTGGTTCACTGGGAGCGGTTGGTATAATAACTAAGCACGAAATTGTGTTAGCAATAACAGGCGGATTGTTTGTTTTAGAAGCTGTTTCTGTGATAGTTCAAGTTATTTCCTATAAATTAACAGGTAAAAGAATATTTAAAATGGCTCCAATACACCATCATTTTGAAAAAAAAGGATGGCCAGAGTCAACTGTTGTAATTAGATTTTGGATAATTTCTATTATTCTAGCGATGATTGGATTAGCAACTTTGAAACTTAGATAATGAAATTAAAAAATGAAACGTTAAGTAAAAATTTTTTAATTTATGGTTTTGGAAAATCTGGAATTTCATCATTAAAATATTTAAAAAAGAAAAATAGGTGTTTTATTTTCGATGATGATAAGAAAAAAATTAAAAATAAATATAAAAAATTCTTTATTTCTAAATCAAAATTATCAAATAATAATTTTGATTATATAGTTATAAGTCCCGGTATTAATATAAATAGATGCCAGTTATCAAATTATTTAAAAAAGAACCAAAAAAAAATTATTACTGATTTTGATATTTTTTATAAATTTAACCCTGAAGTTTTAACAATTACGATTACTGGTACGAACGGAAAGTCAACTACAAGTAAGTTGCTTTATGATATTTTAAAGAAACACCATTATGATACTAGGCTAACTGGAAATATTGGAAATCCAATATTAGAGGAAAAAAGAGTTACAAAAAATACTATCTTTGTTATTGAGGCTTCTTCTTATCAGCTGGCTTATAGTAAATATTTCAAATCAAAATTTTCTATAATCATTAATATTTCCCCAGATCATTTAGAAAGGCATAATACAATGAAAAATTATGTATTATCAAAATTAAAATGTGTAATAAGACAAAACGAAAATGATATAGCAATAATAACAAACACAAATTTATTGAAAGACTTATTAAGAACTAAAAATATAAAATCTAAAATAATATACGTAAGTAAAAATAAGTATTCACATTTAAAAAATAAATTAAGTAATGATAATTTTAAAAATTCAACAAATTTTCAAAATTTAAATTTTTTATTTGAGCTATCTAAACATATGAAACTTAATTTAAAAACTGTAATAAAAACTATTAATAAATTTAAACCTTTGAAATTTAGACAGGAAGTGATCCATCAATCAAAATATTTAAAAATAATAAACGACTCTAAGTCAACAACATTATCTTCTACTGTTCCATTTTTAGAATCTAATGAAAAAATTTTATGGATCTTGGGAGGATTATTTAAAAAGGGTGATAAATTTAATTTAAATAAAAAGTATTTTAAAAATTTAGAAGCATATATTTATGGAAAAGATAGACAAGTTTTCCTCAAACTATTTAAAAATAAAATTAAAGTTAATCTATCAAAAGATCTGAGAAATACTCTTAAATTAATTCCAAACCTTAAGGATATACGAACAAAAGTTACAGTTTTATTTAGCCCATCGGCTGCATCATTTGATCAATACAAAAATTTTGAAGAAAGAGGTAGACAATTCAATATGTTAATTAAAAGATATTTACCAATTGAATGAATAAATATTTTGATACATTTTATGATTGGTGGAAAAACATCGATAAAACAATTTTTTTGATAATAAGTCTATTATTTTCACTAGGATTGTTCTTTTCTTTAGTTTCAACTTCAATAATTGCATCAGATAAATTAAACACAAATTCTTACTATTTTTTTTTAAAACACTTAATTTTTGTTTTAATAGGAATATTTTTAATTTTATTTTTATCTCTACTAGATCAAAAAATTTTAATTAGGTTATCAATCGTATTATTTGTTATCACATTTATAAGTTTATTCTTAGTTCCTTTAATTGGAGTGGAGGTTAAAGGGTCAAAGAGGTGGTTAGATATTGGCTCATTACCTAGGTTTCAACCTATTGAAACTTTAAAACCTTTTTTTGTTATTGTTATTTCACTAATAATTTCATTAGAAAAAAAAAACCTTTATATAAAATATCTCTTGAGTTCAGCCATTTTGGTGCCAATTATAATTTTACTCTTATCTCAACCAGACTTAGGACAAACATTATTAATAATCTCTGTTTGGCTCGCTATTATTTTTGTTTCAGGAATAAATTTATTACTTTTTGCAATCTCATTATTAGCTGTGAGTTCATTAACTCTATTTTTAGTCTTTTTGGTACCAAAATTTGAATACATAAGAATAAGATTAATGTCATTTTTAGACAATTCTAGCGGCAATAATTACCAGGCTGATAAAGCAAGTGATGCAATATCCAGCGGAAGTTTTTTTGGAAAAGGAATAGGTGAAGGAACCTTAAATTCAAGAATACCAGAAGCACATACAGATTACATAATTTCTGTAATTGCAGAAGAATTTGGAGTAATTATCTTGTTAGGTATAATATTACTTTATTTAGTCTTATCTTATAGAGTTTTAAAAAAAATAAATTTTACAAAAAATAATAATTTTAAACTTATATTAGTTGGAAGTATTTCAATAATACTATTACAAACTTTCATTCATATTGGTGTAAATATAAGAATGCTTCCTACTACAGGCATGACTATGCCATTTATTAGTTATGGTGGTTCTTCAATAGTTGGAACATCAATTTTAACTGGAATAATATTAAATTTGACGAAGAGAAAATTAAATTAGTATGAAAAATATACTTATAGTAACAGGTGGTTCTGGTGGTCACGTAGTACCATCTACCTCTTTATTTGAACATTTAAAAAACAAATTTTCTGTAAAAATAGTATCTGATTTGAGAGGAAGTAAATATATAAATACTGAAAAATTTAAATATGAATTAATAGATGTACCTAATTTATTTTTAAAACCTTATTTACTTCCAATAAATATTTTTAAATATTTTCTAAACATTTTTCAATCTATTAGATTTTTAAAAAACAATAAGACAAATATCTTGATTAGTACTGGTGGGTACATGACCTTTCCATTTTGCTTAGCAGCATTTATATTACAAAAAAAAGTTTTCTTGTTTGAGCCTAATAGTGTTTTAGGTAGATCTAACCGTTTTGCTTTAAAATTTTCAACAAAAATAATTTGTTACGATGAAAATTTAAGAAACTTTCCAATTAAATTCAATTCTAAAAAAGTTATAGTCAAACCTATTTTAAAAAAAGAGATATATAACTTCGAAAAAAATATAGTTAGTTTAAAAAAGGAAATAAAAAAAATTCTTATCATCGGTGGAAGTCAAGGTGCATCGTTTTTTGACGAAAATATTACTGAATTAATTATCGAAATTTCAAAAAAACGAAATTTCGAAGTTATACAGCAAATATCAAATAAGAGTAATTTATCATCAATAAAAAATAAATATGACAAATCAAATGTAAACTATAAATTTATTGAATTTACCAATGATATTCATGAACTTTATAATGGTATAGATCTAGCAATTACTAGAGGAGGCGCAAATACATTAAGTGAACTTTCATTTTTAAATATACCGTTTATTTCAATACCTCTTCCGTCTGCAAGAGACAATCACCAATTTTATAATTCAGAATTTTACTATAAAAAAAATTGTTGTTGGTTAATAAATCAAAAGAAATTTGAATCTAAAAAATTTTCAAAAATGATATTTGAAATATTTAATGATTATCAAAATTACAACGAAAAATTTAAAAATCTTAAGGAAATTACTAAAAAAAATACTTGGAATGATATAAATAATAAGATTATAGAAATTATAGATGAAAATTAATATCGGAAAAACTGAACTAATTCATTTTGTTGGAATTGGTGGCATTGGTATGAGTGGCTTAGCATTAATAATGGATAGTTTAGGTTTTAAAATACAAGGAAGTGACAAATCGGATAATAAAAATCTTAATTTACTAAGAAAAAGAAAAATTCCAATTCATTTAAATCATAATAAACAAAATATAAAAAATTGCACTGTATTAGTAGTTTCGTCAGCTATAAAAAAATCAAATCCTGAATATAGGCATGCTAAAAAATTAAACTTGCCGATATATAAAAGAGGAGAACTACTAGGTCATATAGTTTCTTTAATGAAAAATATTGTTGTGACAGGATCACATGGCAAAACAACTACAACATCAATTTTGTCAAATATTTTGAATTACGCAAAATTAGATCCCACAATAATAAATGGAGGTGTTTTGAATTCAATAGGGAGTTCGGCAAAATTAGGAAAAAGCGACTGGAGTTTAGTTGAGTCAGATGAGTCGGATGGAAGTTTTCTTCAAATACCTTTTAATTATTCAATAATAACCAACATTGATAACGAACACTTGGATTATTACAGAACTATGAAAAATTTAAAAAATAAATTCATAGAATTTATTGATAAAACACCTTCTTTCGGAAAGGCTTTTCTGTGTTTAGATGACAAAAATGTAAAAAATATTTTACCAAAAATTAAAAATAACAATTACTATACATTTGGTTTAAATAAGAAATCAAATTTTCATATTTTCGATATAATTCAGAATAAAAATTATTCAAAATTTAATATTAGAATAAAAATACCGGGTAAAACAAAAATTATAAAAAATATTTCAATACCATTGTTAGGTTTGCATAATATTAAAAATGCAACATCTGCATTGGCAGTAGCTTTTTCGATTGGAGTATCAGATAAAATAATTAAATTAGGTCTCAAAAACTTCAATGGAGTCCAGAGAAGATTTAATTTCTTATTTGAAATTAATAAAGTACCATTTTTCGACGATTATGCTCATCATCCAACTGAAATTTCATCGGTATTAGATGGTGTCAGCAAAGTATATAATAAAGAAGAAATAGTTTGTATTTTTCAACCACATAGAATTTCAAGAGTAAAGAATTTAAAAATCGAATTTTCTAAATGTTTTAAAAATGCAAACACAGTTTTACTTTGTCCAATTTATAAAGCTAGCGAAACTATAAAGTTAGGATTCTCATATACTTCATTTGCAAAATTAATTGCAAAAAATTCTAAAGTTAATTTGATAATGCTTAAAAATGAAATAGATTTAAAAAAAATTACTAAAAATATTGCCTTTGGAAATAAAATTTTTATTGCTATGGGTGCAGGATCTATAACAAATTGGGTAAGAAATCTTAATTGATATGGAATTAAAAGATATTGAAGATTTTAAAAATAAATATAATGCAGATCTGTTTTTTAATACTGATATCAAAAAATTCAATTGGTTTAATATAGGAGGTAAATCAAAAATCTTTTTTAAACCAAAAAATCTAATAGAATTAAAAGAATTCCTTAAACTTTATAATAATAGAGGAAAAATGTTTATATTAGGAATGGGTTCAAATGTGTTATTTAAAGATAATACTTATGAAGGAGTTATAATCAAACTTAGCAACAATTTTAGTACATTATCAAAATTAAAACCAGACACAATAATAGCAGGCTCAGCTTGCCCACAAAAAAAACTTTCAGAATTTGCACTAGAAAATGGAATAAGTGGTTTTGAATTTATGTACTGTATTCCTGGTTCGGTTGGAGGGGGTCTTCAAATGAATTCTGGATGTTTTGGAACAGAATTTAAAGACAAATTAATTTCTCTGCAATGTATTGATTCAAGGGGAAATATAAAAGTTATCCCATCTAACAAAATTAAATTTAAATATAGAAAAATAGAATTAAATGAAAATTTAATTTTTTTAAGTGCTACTTTTAAAGGTGATTTATTAAATAAAAATAAAATAAAAAATTTGATGGAAAAATTGGCGATAAAAAAAAATAATTCTCAACCTTCAAAAATTAAGACTGGGGGTAGTACTTTTAAAAACCCAATCGATCAAACAACAAAAAAAGCTTGGGAACTCATAAAAGAATCAGTTCCAGAAAATATAAATTTTGGAGATGCCACTATATCAAAAAAACACTCAAATTTTTTTATTAATAAAAATAACGCTTCATTTGACGAAATGAACTCTTTAATAAATTTTGTAAAAAAAAATGTTAAAGATAAAACTGGGATTAACATTAATTTAGAAATCAAAATTATAGAGTAATGAAAAAAATTTTAATTTTGGCGGGTGGATATTCAAAAGAAAAAGAAGTTAGTATGCAAACAGCAAAAAGCGTTTACTCTGAATTAAATAAAGATAGAAAATATAAAATTAAGGTTGTAAATCCTGATGGTAATTTTGTTAATGTATTAAGAAACTTTAAGCCTAATATAGTATTAAATTTATTGCATGGTAGATATGGAGAAGATGGCTATATTCAAGCAATTTTAGAAACAGAAAAAGTAAAATATACCCATTCAGGTGTATTATCATCTTCTTTAGCAATAGATAAGGAGCTTTCAAAAAAAATTTTTATTAAAAATAACATTTTGACGCCTAAGTATCTTAAATTCTCATACAGAAATAATATAAACAAGTTAAAATTGTTAAATAATTTGCAAAAAAAAATTGGCTTTCCTCTAGTTGTAAAACCTCTTAATGAAGGCTCTAGTGTAAATGTTTTTATATGTAACAAAAATAATATTTTAAAAACTCTTACAAAACTAAATGAATATGGAGAAGTTTTATTGGAAAAATATATACCTGGGAGAGAAATACAAGTTGCAATTTTAGAAAATAAAGTGCTCGGAGCTATTGAGCTTAGACCAACTAGAAAATTTTATGATTATCAAGCCAAATACAACCCAAAAGCAAGAACGGAACATATAATTCCTGTGGAAATTTCAAAAAAAAAATATAAGGAATTAACAAAAATTGCTTTAAAAGCGCACAAAATTTTAAATTGTAGAGGAGTTACACGATCAGATTTTAGGTATTATAAAAACTCCTTTTATTTACTAGAAACTAACACACAACCAGGAATGACTTCACTTTCACTAGTGCCTGAAATAGCAAATTTTAATAACATTACTTTCAAAAATTTGATAATAAAAATTTTGGAAGATGCTTCAATCAATAAATAAAAAAAAAATATATTTTTATTTGGTTTCATTTTTATTTATATCATCAACCTTCAATAATAATTTAATAAGTAATTTGAAAAATGTTTTTAAGATTAGAGAAGTAAACGTTGAAAATGTTAAAAAAGAAATTAATGACAATATTTTATCAAATACTAGTTTTTTACTAGATGAAAATATTCTTTATATTGACAAAAAATTTCTTCTAGAAAAGTTTGATAAACTAAAATTTATTCAAAGCATAAGTATCAAAAAAAAATACCCTTCAATTATAAATATTCAAACTAAACAAACTAATTTAATTGCGATTACTTATTTAGACCAAAAAAAATATTTTGTAGGACAAAATGGAAAATTTATAATAGCAAAACAGATTTCAAATAAAAAAAAATTACCAACTATTTTTGGAAAATTTAAACCAGATGATTACATTTTTCTTCAAAGAGAACTTTTAAGTCATAAAATTGATTTAAATGAAATAACTAGATACTATTTTCACAAAAATAAAAGATGGGATTTATATTTTGCAAATAATATTATAATTCAGTTGCCTAATAAAAATATTTCTGAAGCGATAAATCTTTTCAAAAAATTTAAATCAAAAAACAACATAAACTCAAATACAATTATTGATTTAAGAATTAAAAATAGATTAATTTTAAGAAATGGGTAAAAACAGTTATTTCAATGTCATCGATCTTGGATCATCTAAAATTCGATTTGCATCTTTTGATAATAACCTCGAAGAAAAATTTTCAGAATCAATAGAAATATATATAAACGAGAATTTACAAAGTCATTTTGAGGCAATTAATAAAATTATAAAAAAAGCTGAAAAAAAATTTTCTGATCATATCGAAGACATTGTTTTAATTCTAGACACTGCCCAATTATTTACAATAGATATATCATTAACAAAAAATTTAGATAGAAGTTCAAAAATAAATAAATTATATGAGCCTTTAATATTAGAATTAAATCAAATAATTAAATCATATTATGATAAATATTATTTATCCCAGATAATAATTGATAAATGTATAATCGATGACGGAAAAATATTTGAAGAATTTCCTAAAGATCAATTAGTAGATAATAATTTAAAAGTTGATTTTAAATTAATATGTTTTCCAAAATTGTTTATTAAGAAAATAAGAGATGATTTTATTAAACTTAATTTAAATATAATAAATATATTTTGTTCTTCTTATATAAAATCTCAATCATATGTAAAAAAAATAAGTGAAAAAAAAACCACTTTTTTAGATGTTGGATTAAGAAGATCTTCAATTTTTTTTTTCGAAAATAAAAAAATTAAATTAATCGAAACAATCCCAATAGGAGGGCAACATATCACAACAGATATCTCAAAAATTTTTAAAATCTCTGAAGTGGATGCAGAAAAATTAAAAAAATCATTTAATAAAACTGATACAGAGTTTTCGTACAAAAATAAAACCTCAGAAGATAAGATGGTTATTTATGATATTATTAATAAAAATATTTCTGTAGATTTACTAAAAAAAGTGATTTTGTATAGAGTTCAGGAAATCATGGATTTAATCTTTAAAAAATCAAATATTAATGATCGTAAAAATACTTTAGAAGGCTCAGATTTATTCTTGATTGGCGAAGGATCAAAACTACTTAACAATAATTCTTTTTATTTGGATGATAGATTTGGTTTTAAGTCAATTAATTATTATAGCGAGACAGATGTTCAAATCTGTAAATGTGGCCTAGAAAATCATAAGATAAACTATGAACTACCAAAAATAACTAGCAAAAAACAAGGAGTTTTCGAAAAATTTTTCAATTTTTTCGATAAATGATGGTATTTTCTTGTAATATTTCTTGAGTATTTAATCTACACATCATTTTATATAAGCATTGTGTGTCAATACTTACTCAAAAAACAATTTCAAAAAAATTATCTTTTAGTGGAATAGGCATTCACTCAGGCAAAAGTGTAAAGCTAGATATTTTACCTGCAGGCCCAAATACAGGAATTATCTTTAAAAGAGTAGATCTAAAAAAAAATAATTTAATATACCCACTTTATAATAACGTTTCGGACACAAAACTTTGTACAACCATATCTAACAAACAAGGTGTAAGAGTTTCAACGATCGAACATCTTATGGGCGCTCTTTATGGTATAGGTATTGACAATGTTATAATTGAATTAGATTCAGAAGAAGTTCCAATTTTAGATGGTTCAGCAAGAATTTTTGTTGAAGGTATTAACAAAACTGGAATAGCATTTAGCGACCAGCCAATTAAAATTATTAAAATAAATAAAAATATAAGTTTAAATGATGGTGACAAATCTATTTCTCTAGATACTTCAAATGTTACAAGTGAAATTGAATTCGAAATAAAATATAAAAATAAAATAATTAATACTCAAAAAAATAAAATTAATATTTTTGAAGATAATTTAGAAGATATATTTAACTCTAGAACTTTTTGCCTATATGAAGACATAGAAAAATTAAAAAAATTAAACCTTGGTAACGGTGGAAGTTTAGAAAATGCAATAGTGGTTAAAAATAACGAGATATTAAATAAAGAAGGGCTAAGAAATAATCTTGAATTCGTAAATCATAAAATATTAGACTGTATGGGCGATTTATTTTTATCTGGATACAAAATAATAGGTTCATTAAAATGCTCTCAAGGTGGCCATAATTTGACAAATAAATTGTTAAGAAAAATTTTTAGTGATAGAGAAAATTTCTCTCTTATTGAAATTAAAGGTAAACAATTACCTCATACTTTTGCAAATTATCAAAACTTAAAATCAATAGCTTAAAAATTAGAATTTTCAAAAATATCTGTTAAAGTTATATAATGTTTTTTAGATTCAATTTTTTTTTAATTATAATTTTCCTTTTTTCAATTTCATGTTCAAAAAAAGATGAACAAGTAACTATATTGAATGAAAACAACTTAGAATTACAAATGATAGAGGTTTACAATCAAGCCATGGATGAATTTGAAAAAGGAGATGTAATTTACGCTGGAAAAAAGTTTAATGAGGCAGAATTGTTATATCCTCAATCGATTTGGGCTCCAAGAGCAGTCCTAATGGCGGCATATGGATATTTTTCCCAGGGTTACTATAATGATGCCATAAGTAATTTAGAGCGCTTTTTAGTTAGATACAAGAAACACCCACAAACAGATTATGCATATTATCTTTTAGCTTTATCTCACTATGATCAAATAATTGATGAAAGAAAGGATATGTATGAAATTCTACAAGCAAAAAAATATTTTGAATTAATAATTAAAAACTATTCAGATACAGAATATGCTCAAGACTCTAAATATAAACTTGAGTTAATAGTTGAAATTATGGCATCAAAAGAAATGTACTTAGCAAGATATTATGTTCAAAGAGAGAAATGGATACCTGCCATAAATAGGTTTAAAAATGTTGTTAATGATTATGAAACAACAATTTATGTTGAGGAGGCTCTCCACAGACTTGTAGAATTGCATTATAATATTGGATTAACATCTGAAGCACAAAATTATGCATCAATATTAGGATATAATTACCAATCAAGCCAATGGTATGAAGAAAGTTATAAAATTTTTAACAAAGACTATAAAAAAAAGAGAAAAAAACCTGGAAATGATAAAAATGGGCCTCTTACAAAATTTAAAAATCTTTTCAAATAATTTTAAAACAAATGAAAAAAGATGAAATCAAAAAAGAATATAGGTCAAAAATTAAAAGTTATCTCAAACACAATCAACTTTATTACGAAAATAATAAACCCTCAATAACCGACTCAGAATATGATAAATTAAAGTCAGTAATACTTGAATTAGAAAAAAAATATAAATTTTTAAATGATGAAAATTCTCCAAGTAAATTAGTTGGATATAAACCTTCTAAATCATTTGATAAATACAAACATAAAATTCCAATGTTATCTTTGTCTAATGCATTTCATGAGGAAGACTTAAAAAATTTTGAAAAAAAAATTTTCAATTTTTTAAATTTAAAAACCAAATTTGAATATAGTGTTGAACCAAAAATAGATGGAATTTCTGCATCTTTAACTTACAAGAATAATAAACTTATTCATGGAGTATCACGTGGAGATGGAAAAATTGGAGAAATTATTACCGAAAACCTAAAAACTATTAAAGATATTCCTTTAGAAATAAAATCAAATAATTTTCCAGACGAAATTGAAATAAGAGGTGAGGTATTTATAAGTAAAAAAGATTTCCTTAAAATAAAAGAAAAATTTGCAAATCCAAGAAATGCTGCATCTGGATCATTAAGGCAAAAAGATCCAAATGAGACAAAAAAAATTCCCTTAAATTTTATGGCTTATACATATGGATATACATCTAATGATGATTTTAAATATCAGTCAAATTTTTTGAGAAAGTTAAATAGTTGGGGTTTTAGAACAAATAAAGACAATAAACTTTTAAACGCAATTGATTCATTAGTAAAATTTCACAAAAATTTTGAAGAAATCAGATTTGACTTAGATTATGACGTTGATGGATTGGTTTATAAGGTAAATGATTTAAATTTACAAAAAAGGCTTGGATTTACTTCGAATGCACCACGCTGGGCAATAGCCCATAAGTTTTCAGCTCATAGTGCAAGTACAAAAATAATTAATATCGAGATTCAAGTTGGTAGGACAGGCGCCTTAACTCCTGTTGCTAAGGTGCGACCCATCAATATTGGTGGAGTTGTAGTATCTAATGCCACATTACACAACGAGGATGAAATTAATAGAAAAGACATAAGAATTGGTGATGTTGTTAAAATTGAAAGAGCTGGAGATGTAATTCCCCATGTGATTGAGGTTGATAAATTAAAAAGAGAAATTAACTCAAAAAAATTTAAATTCCCTTCAAAGTGCCCATCATGTGGATCAAATACTATTAAAGAATTTAATTTTATAACAAAAAAATATGACGCAGTAAGACGATGTACTAACGAGGGGTTTGCATGTGAAAAAATTGCAATTGAGAGAATTAAACATTTTATATCTAAAGATGCAATAAATATAGATGGTCTAGGAAAAAAAGTTGTTGAGAAATTTTGGGATTTAAAATTTATAAAACTCCCCCAAGATATCTATAATTTGAATTACCAAAAAATTTCTTCCCTTGATGGATGGGGAATGCAATCAGTTTCAAATCTAAAATTTTCAATTGAAAATTCGAAGGAGGTTACATTGGATAAATTTATCTTTTCACTAGGAATAAGACATATCGGAATTGAAAATGCTAAAATTATTGCAGATTTTACAAAAACTATAAATAATTTTTTCAATTTATCTAAAAATAATAAAATTAATGAACTTACGCATATTGATGGAATTGGTGAGACACAAGTTAAATCTTTAAAAAATTTCTTCCAAAATAAAGTAAACATAAAAGTTGTAGAGAAATTAATGAGTATATTAAAAGTTAAAAATAAAGAGATAAAAAAGGGAGGAAAATTTAGAAATAGATCTTTCATGTTTACTGGAAAACTACAAAATATTAGTAGAGCTGAGGCAAAAAGCTTAATAGAAGAGAATTCAGGTAGTATTGTTAGTAGTGTTTCTAAAAAATTAGATTATTTAGTTATAGGTGAAAAACCAACTAATCGAAAAGTACAGCAAGCTAAAAACTTAGGAATTAAAATACTTTCACAAAAAGAATGGTATGATTTACTAAATTAGTTTAGCGAGCCACTTTTTTTCTTTATTGTTTAAATATGGAGATAATTTCGAGTAAGTTTCTAGATGGTAATTAAAAATATAATCTTTTTCTAATTTTGTTAGAAGATTTTCATCTATCAAATCTTTCTCAAGTGGTACAAATGTTAAGTTACTGAAACAAAGATTTTTAATATTCCCATTTAAGTAAATTAAATTTTCTATTCTTATTCCAAATTTATTTTCTAAATAAAAACCTGGTTCGTTACTAATAATCATACCTCTTTGAAGTTTTACAAAATTATTTTTAGATATACTTTGCGGACCTTCATGTACATTTAAAAAAAAACCAACACCATGCCCCGTGCCATGTTTATAGTTTAAATTAATTGAATTAAGACTTCTTCTTGCAAGTTTATCTAAATTATGACCGTTTTGAATTATATTTACTTTTGACGTAACAACAGCAATATGACCTTTTAAAACTCTCGTATAAAGCTCTTTAATTTTTTTACTTTGTTTATTAAAAGAAATTGTTCTAGTAACATCTGTCGTGCCCCATCTGTATTGTCCACCCGAATCTAATAATAAAAGGTGTTTTTTGTTTAGTTTACGATTTGTTTTTTTATTTGATCTATAATGAATAATTGCACCATTCGGTCCAGATCCAGCTATAGTATCAAAACTCGGGAATAAAAAACTTTTATTTTGTTTCCTGAAATTTTCTAATTTTTTCTCAATTTTAATTTCATCAAGTTTGTCGATATTAGAATTCTTAACCCAATATATAAATTTAGTAACTGCTACACCATCTTTAATATGAACATCAATCATATTTTTTATCTCTGTTTTATTTTTAATTGATTTTAAATCATAAATTGGATCATTCCTTTTTTTGATTACAAATTTAGAAATTATTAAATTTTCATTAAATACAGAACAAGTTTTATTGTCTATACAAAAAAATTTTCCTTTTAAAGAATTTAAAATTTGAAAAAATTTATCTTTTTCAAAAAAAAATATTTTCTTATTTAATAATTTTCTTTTTATATTTTTTAATTTTTTAATATTCCCAAAAAGAAAAAGTTCATTTCTTTTGTTAAAAATAGCTTGAAAATTAGCTACAGGTGAATTTGGTAGATCTTTTCCTCTAATATTAAGCAGCCAGCAAACATTCTCATTTGAGCTAATAAATAAATTATCTATTTTTTCATTTTTAATAATTTTATTTAATCTTTTAATTTTATTATACGAACTTTCTCCTGCAATTGAGCTTTTAATCGAGTAAACTAAATTATTTTTATTTATTATTTCGATTTTGTTTTTAATCAAATCATAATTAATTGGAATTAGATTATTTGAACTACCAAAATATAAGTTTAATGTATCCTTTGTAAATAATTTAGGATCAAATCCGATATTGTATCTTATGTAATTTTTTAAAATATCTTTTGGCCAAACATATGGTATTTCATGAATATTAAATCTTCTACCTGACTGTTGCTTAGCTTGTATTGTATATCTGCCATCAACAAATAAATGATTAGTTTTTTTCAAAATTAGAATAAAACCTGCTGATCCTGTAAATTTTGCAACCATATTCAGTTTATTTGTCTTTGAATATTCAGTAAAAAATTCATCATTTTTTGGAATAATGTATCCATCAAGATTGTTTGAGATAATTAAATTTTTAATTTTATTTATCATTTAACTTTTTTTGAAACCGTAACCATCCCGGGCTTTTTATTTCGTTTTCAAATTCAATATCTTGGTTGAATTCAAAATCATTTTCTTTCTGATCTACAAAGCTATTATTTTTTTTAATAAATTCATCAGGAAGTTCATCAACAAATCTTGAAGCCATACTGTCCATCCAGTCTCCTTGGTAGAATCTATTCATTGAGAAAGAAATTTTTGCAATTTTTTTTGCTCTAGTAATCCCAACATACGCTAGTCTTCTTTCTTCCTCAAGACCACTCTCTCCTTTTTCCTCAATACTTTTTTGATGGGGGAACAAACCTTCTTCCCAGCCTGGCAAATAAACTATATTAAATTCAAGTCCCTTTGAGGCATGTAGTGTCATCAAATTAACTTTTTCGCTCTCCCAGTTTTGATCCAATGAAGTTGCTAAAGACACATGCTCAAGAAAACTCTCTAAATTATCAAATTCCTTCATAGCACTTAACAATTCTTTAATATTCTCAAGTCTATTCTCATTTTCTAAATCTTTTTTATTTTTTAACATTTCACTATATCCAGACTCATCCAAAACTATTTGTAAAAGCTTATTATGGTTTATTTTTTTCTTTGAATCATATCTCCATTTTTCAAGTAAGTTTAATAATGAAATTAAACCTATTTTTGTTTTAGGTTTGATTTTATTAATTTCTATCAATTTCCTTGAGGCTATTTCTAAAGAACATCCATTTTTTTTTGCAAATTCAGCAATCGTTTTAATGGTTGTATCTCCAATTGACCTTTTTGGAACATTAATTATTCTTTCAAAAGACAAATCATCCAATGGTTGATGAATACATCGTAAATATGCTACACAATCTTTTATTTCTGTTCTCTCATAAAATTTTATACCTCCTATAATTCTATATGGAATTCCAACTTTTAAAAATCTTTCCTCAAACTCTCTAGTTTGAAATATAGCTCTAACTAATATTGCTATTTCATTTAAAGAATTATTTTTTTTAAAATTTTCAATTGTGGTACTAATTTCTGTAGCTTCATCTTTTACATTTCTAAAACAATCTAATGTTATCAACTCTCCATCTTCTTGATTAGTGTATAGTGTTTTTCCAACTCTATTTTGATTATTCTCAATCAATTTTGATGCAACATTTAAAATATTTTGAGTTGATCTATAATTCTTTTCTAATCTAATTATTTTTGTATTTTTATAGGTTTTGTCAAATTCTAAGAAATTTTTTATTTCAGCTCCTCTCCAGCTGTATATAGATTGATCATCGTCTCCAACACAGCATATATTCATATTTGCTGAAGACAAATACTTAAGCCACTCACTTTGAATAAAATTAGTATCTTGGTATTCATCGACCAAAATATATTTAAATTTTTTAGAGTATATTAAAGCTATATCATTATAATTAGCAAAAATTTTTACAACATGTAAAATCAAATCACTAAAATCTACAGAGTTTAAATCTATAAGTTTTTGTTGATAAATTTTATAAATATTTAAAAAGTTTTTTTCTAAAGTTTCTTTCTTTTTTAATATTACATCATCAGGATATAAGCCTTTATTTTTCCATTTATCAATTATTGCTAATATGTATTTTGGAGATATTTTTTTTATATCAATATTTTCTGCTTTACATATATTTTTTATTAATCTTACTTGGTCATCCTGGTCTATAATAGTAAAATTTGATTTTAACCTAACGGCCTCTGCATGTTTTCTTAAAATCTTCGCACTAATTGAGTGAAAAGTTCCCAACCATGGTAATCCAGTCGCATTCTTATTAAGAAGTTTTGAGACTCTAATCTGCATTTCTTTCGCGGCTTTATTTGTAAAAGTTACAGCAAGTATTTGACTTGAAAAAGCTTTGTGAGTCTTAATAATGTGGGCAATCCTAGAGGTCAATACTTTGGTTTTCCCTGACCCAGCTCCGGCAACAATTAAAAGAGGACCTTCGAGATGTGATACGGCCTCTTGTTGCTTTTCGTTTAAATTTAATAAATAATCAGTTTTCAACATTTTTTTTATCGTATAAGCTTTATTATTTTAATGAATAAAATTAAGCAAAATAAAATAACTTTCACCTTAATTTTAGTAGGAATTGCAATAATTTTTTCATCTTTAACTATTTTATCTTTACCAGTTTTATTTAATTATAAAAGCAAAGTTACAATTATAGAAAATAATTTTTATAAAAATTTTAAAATTTATTTAAATTCATCAGGTAAAATCTCATATAAGCCATTTCCAAAGCCGCACTTATTACTAGAAAATGCAATAATTGATTTAAATAAATCTAAAGAAAAAAATGGATTAATCAAAACTAAAAATTTGAAAATATACATTTCTTTGAGAGACATATATTTAAGATCATTTAAAAATTTTGTTTCTACAGAAATTTCTAATACAAATATAAATTTTAAATTTGATAATATTAAAGAATTAAGAAAACATTTATATCAAAATATAAATAAACCTATAATGTTAAATGATTGTAAAATTTTTTTAAAAAATAAAAAAAATGAAGTAATTCTAATTTCTCCAATAAATAAAATTTCATATAAAATTAATAACAAGACAAAAGTTAAAAATTTTAACCTTATTGGTGAAGTTTTTGGGCTAAACTTTAATTCTGAATGGAAAAGAGACTACACAAAACCCAAAAAGACTATTCATACTATAGATATTATTTATCCAAATATTGAAATAAAGAATATATTAGAATTTGAGAAAAATAATAAATTTAAGGGACAGTCTTTAATAAATTATGGACAAGACAAATTAGAATATAATTTCCAATATAATAATCAAAAAATTAAAATATCGTCCCCAAAAAAGGAAAAAACAAACTTTAATATTGAAAGTGATATTCAATTAAGACCATTTTATTTTAATGGAAGCTTACTGATAAAAAATAAAAAAGTTGAAAAAATTATTGATAATTTTTTATCAAATCTAATTTTATATAATGAAAACTATTTAGGAAATTTAAATGGATTGTTTAAAATAAAATTCGATAAATTAAATAATAAATTAATAAAAAAAGGAGAAATAAAACTAATTATAAATGAAAAAAAAATAAACATAAAAGAAGCAAAATTCATAATAGATAAAATTGGTTATATCAATTCAATCATAAGCTTTGAAGAAGATAAAGGTGATAAAAAATTTATAACAAAAAACCAATTAATAATTGAAAATTACATAGAATTTGCAAAGATTTTTCAAATAGGATCAAATAAGATTAAAAATATTAAAGAGGTTCGCTTTGATCTAGAAAAAGAATACGGCAAATCAGATTTTACTATTAAAAATATTAAAATTAATAACAGTGAGAGAAATTTAAAATTAAATGATATTTTTTTGGTTAAAAATATTCAAAACCTAAGGTCTTACATTAGAGAGTTAATAAATTAACTTGGCTTTGTCATTTTTGAGGGGTTAATTAGAAAGTTATATTCATTATTATTAATTAAACCTGTTTTAATAGCCTCTTCTTTTAATTTAGTTCCATTTTTTAAAGCTCTTTTTGCGATTTTTGCTGCATTATCATAACCTATTTTTGGTGCTAATGCCGTTACAAGCATCAATGAATTATCTAAATGTTCTTTAATTTTTTGTTTATTTGCCTTAATCCCTTTTACACAATAGATGCTAAAATTTTTTGTGCTATCTGCCATGATATCTATAGATTGTAAAATGTTATAGGCAATTAAAGGTTTAAACACATTTAATTCAAAATGACCATGGCTACCTGCAACTGTTATTCCTGTATGATTTCCTATTACTTTTGCGCATACCATAGTAACTGCTTCACATTGAGTAGGATTAACTTTGCCTGGCATAATTGATGATCCTGGCTCATTCGCTGGCAGGATTAATTCTCCATAACCAGCTCTTGGTCCTGACCCCAAAAATCTTATATCATTTGAAATTTTCATTAAAGCAACAGCACATGAATTTAAAGAACCAGAAAAATTTACTATCGCATCATGCGAAGCTAATTCAGAAAATTTATTAGGTGCAGGCTTAAAATTTACTTTGCAAAATTTTTTTATTTCTTTAATTATTTTTTTATCAAAATTTTTTTTTGAATTTATTCCAGTTCCAACAGCTGTCCCACCTTGTGCCAGATAATAAATATCATTTAAACAATATTTTATTCTTTGTATACTTTTCTTAACTTGTTCATAATATCCAGAAAATTCTTGACCAAGTGTTAGCGGGGTTGCATCTTGAAGGTGAGTTCTACCAATTTTAACTATATTTTTAAATTCCCTAGTCTTTTTTGCCAATGAATTCTCCAATAACTTTAAACTTGGTAAAAGTTTATTATTAGTTTCAATTGCAATTGATATATGCATTGCAGTCGGAAAAACATCATTAGTTGATTGTGATTTATTAACATGATCATTGGGATGAACGGGTTTTTTTGATCCCTTTTTACCCTTCATAATTTCTATAGCTCTATTTGCAATTACTTCATTAACATTCATATTTGTTTGCGTACCAGAACCTGTCTGCCAAACTTTTAGAGGAAAATTTTCGTTCATTTTACCGCTTATAACTTCATTTGAAGCTTTAATTATTGCTCTTGAAATTTTTGATGAGATTAATTGATCTTTTTGGTGAACTATGGCAGCACTTCGCTTGATGATTGCAATAGATCTTATAATTGATTCTGGCACATATATTTTGCCGATATTAAAAAATTTTTTTGATCTTTGAGTAGATGCGCCCCAATATTTATCATTTGGTACACTAATACCACCAATACTGTCAAACTCTTTTCTTGTTTTCATTTATTTGAATAAATAACTGAATAATTTATATACTAGTTTTTATTAATCTTACAGGAGTAAAATGACAAATTTTCAAAAAGTAAAAATATTTATGGAGACTTTTGGTCAAGAAGTTAAATCAAAGCCATCTTTAAGCTCTGAAAAAATCAATGAGCTAAGATTTAATTTAATTAAAGAAGAATTAGATGAGTTTAAACAGGCATTAGAAAATAATGATCTTTTAGAAGTGGCTGATGCTTTAACAGATATTTTATATGTTACATATGGAGCAGGGCATGCATTTGGAATTAATTTAGACGCTTGTTTTAATGAAGTTCAAAATTCAAATATGAGCAAGTTAGGAAATGACGGAAAACCTATTTATAATGATCAGGGTAAAGTAATGAAAGGTCCAGACTATTATAAACCAGATTTATCTAAATTTATTAAGTAATTTGTAACCAATCAGGTTTCTTGATTTTAATTTTAGCGGAACCACAATTAAAAGTTTTTCCAAAATCTAATTTTTCATACTTAACTTTGATAAGAGCATAGGGATAATCATCATTTATTAATACTTTTCCAATCTCATCATTCTCAACTGATATAATTTCGTTATTTAAATTACCTTCTATTACTTCAATTGGTAGAAGACGTTTGTTTAGTTTATCTTTTAACTTGATCCTTGCAGTATTTTCTTGGCCAACGTAACAACCCTTTTTAAAATCTATTGCATTTAATTCATCAAAGTTACATTCAATACCAAAAAGTTTATTTTGAAGTTTGTCAGTATTTTTTTGTGGAATACCAATTTCATGGCTCAATTTGTAATATTCATTTTTATTTGCACTTTGAAGCCCAAGTTTTTTTAATGATAAATATAATTTTTCTAAGTTAGTCACTATTCTTGCTCCAAGCTCTACATTTCTAGGATCTAAAAAAATACTATCCTTTCTAAATTTAATTGTGCAACCAGCATTTGAACTTGAATTTTCCATGTCCAAAAATCTTTCTTTACTAATAACTGCAATAACAAATTCATTGCTTAAATTTAAAATTTCTACTTTTGATCTAAGTTTGTATAAATTTAATTGATTAAATAAATTATCGATATTTTTTTTCTCACAATCTAAAAAATATCCAGACTTATGTTTTAATATATTGAAGTCATGCAAATATTTTCCCTGTGGAGTAAGTAAAGCAGAATAACATGAATTTTTTTCATCTACTTTGTTAATATTATTTGTAACTATATTTTGTAGAAATTCTTTACAGTCTTCACCCGAAACATACAAAAGTCCTCTGTCCTCTAAGATATAAACATTATTTTTTTTCATGATTGATTGGTTCAAGATAATAATATAGTAACGATTTCATAAAATGTTAGATCTTATTATAAAAAATGGAGAGTGTTATATCGACGGAAAAATTACTAAGACAAATATTGGAATTCGGAATGGAAAAATATCAATAATTGGTGATTTAAATAATGAACAAAGCAAAGAAACCATTGATGCAAGCGGTTTAGTAGTTCTACCTGGTTGCATGGATACTCAAGTTCATTTCCGTGAGCCTGGGTCAACTAATGCAGAGGACTTACATACTGGAAGTAAAGCAGCTATTGCTGGCGGTATTACGAGTGTTTTTGAGATGCCAAATACAAATCCCCCAACAGCAAATATGAAAGAATTTAATAATAAGCTAAATCTTGCAAAAAATAGGATGTATTCAAATTATGCTTTTTATTTTGGAGCAACTCCAGATAATTCAACTGATTTAGCAAAGCTTAAAGGTTTAGATGGTTGTTGTGGCGTAAAACTTTTTGCTGGATCGTCAACTGGAAATCTTTTGGTTGATAAAGAAGAAGATATTGAAAAGGTATTTCAAAATACTTCAAAAATAGTAGCAGTTCATTCTGAAGATGAAGAAATAATTAATTTGAGAAAAAAATTAATTGAAAAAGGTAATGTTCATACCCATCCTGTATGGAGGAATGAAGAATGTGCAATGTCATCTACAAGACGGATTGTTAGGATTGCAAAAAGACTTAATAAAAAAGCACATATATTACACGTTACTACAAAAGAAGAGGTAGATTTCTTATCTCAAAATAAAGGTAATATAACTTTTGAAATTACTCCTCAACATCTAACAATATATGCACCTGACTGTTATGACAAACTTGGTACTTTTGCTCAGATGAACCCTCCTCTAAGAGACAAGTCTCATTATGATAGGTTGTGGTACGCAATTAGAAATAATTATAACGATACTATTGGTTCTGATCATGCACCCCATTTAAAAGAAAACAAATTAAAAGAATATCCACAATCACCATCTGGCATGCCAGGTGTGCAAACATTATTACCCGTAATGCTAAATCACGTGAATGACAAAAAACTTACTTTAGATCAACTAATCAAACTTCTTTGTGAAAATCCAGTTTCAGTATTTGGTATTAAAAATAAGGGATTTATCAAAAAAGATTATGATGCAGACTTTACAATAATAGACATGAATAGAACGATTGAAATTAAAAATAAAAATATTCATAGTAAGTGTGGATGGAGCCCATTTGATGGCTATAAATTTAAAGGTTCACCAGTTTATACAATCATAAATGGTGATATTAAAATGAAAGAAGATGAAATTTTAGGAGATCCATCTGGAAAACCAATTCAGTTTGACTGAGTTATATAGTTTTACTTGAATACATATTTACGAGTGTTACTCCAACTACAATAAGAAACATACCCAATATAGCTTGCCAGCTTAAGGATTGTTTAAAAAATATATAGCCCAAGATTGCAATTGTAAAAATACCAAGTCCACTCCATGTTCCATAAACAATCGCAATTGGCAATTTATCAACAACAAAAGTAAGTAAATAAAAAGCGGATAAATAAAATACAGCTAAAAACACTGTTGGTGTTACTTTTGTAAAGTTTTGAGTAACAGGAAGAAGCATTGTTCCACATACCTCACAAATAATTGCTCCTACTAAAAAAAGATATGTCTTAAGCATTATTTTAAAATACTGCTATTTATTAAGTCTTCCTTTATCTCATCAAGGATGGCAGGATCATCAATTGTTGCAGGCATTTTATATTCTTCTTTGTCAGCAATCTTTCTAATTGTTCCTCTTAGAACTTTCCCAGATCTAGTTTTTGGTAATCTTTTAACAACAATTGCTATTTTAAAAGCTGCAACGGGTCCAACTTTATCTCTAACCATTTGTACACACTCTTTTGAAATAGTCTCATTATCCTTAGAAACTCCTGCTTTTAGAGCAATTAAACCAATTGGTAATTGTCCTTTCAGCTGATCTTTTATTCCTATCACTGCACATTCAGCAACAGACTGATGTTCAGACAAAACTTCCTCTATTGCACCAGTTGAAAGTCTATGACCTGCAACATTTATTATGTCATCTGTTCTCGACATAATCCAAATATATCCATCATCATCAATATGCCCTGCATCATAAGTTTGGTAGTAGCCATTATAATTTGACATATAATTTTCTTTATATCTCTCATCTGCATTCCACAAAGTTGGGAACGTACCTGGCGGTAATGGAAGTTTAACCACAATATCTCCCATTTCATTTGGTTTAGCTATTGTTTGATCGGGTTTAATTATTTTTACATCATAACCTGGGACTGCTTTGCAAGCGGATCCATATTTTGTTTCTTGCATTTCAATTCCAGTACAATTTGAACTTATAGCCCAACTTGTTTCAGTTTGCCACCAATGGTCAATTACGGGAACATGGAGTAAATTCTCAGCCCATTTAATAGTATCAGGGTCTGCTCTTTCACCTGCTAAAAATAATGACTCAAATGAACTTAAATCATATTTAGAAAAAAACTTACCTTCTGGATCTTCTTTTTTTATTGCTCTAAATGCAGTTGGCGCTGTGAATAAAGATTTAATTTTATATTCTGAGATTATTCTCCAAAATACTCCAGCATCAGGAGTACCAACAGGTTTGCCCTCAAATAAAAGAGTTGCACATCCTTTGAATAATGGAGCATAGACAATATAGGAATGTCCTACTATCCAACCAATATCACTTGCTGACCACCATACATCATCTTGATCAATGTTATAAATATTTTTCATTGTCCATTTAAGAGCAACTATGTGACCACCAATATCTCGAACAATCCCCTTTGGAATACCAGTGGTTCCTGAAGTATAAAGGATGTAAGCATAATCATTGGCACCCATCTCAACGCAATCTTTATCATCTGCTCCAGATAGTGCTTCATCCCAACTTATTTCTAATGGTTTATTTAATTTTACCTCGTGTCCTTTTCTTTGAAATAATATTACTTTTTCAACTTGGTGTTTTGCTAATTTTAAAGCCCCATCTACAAGTGGTCTATATTCAACTGTTCTTCCAGGCTCAAATCCACATGATGCTGTAATTAAAATTTTAGCTTTACTATCATCAATTCTGCTAGCTAATTCATTTGAGGCAAAACCACCGAATACAACAGAGTGAATTGCTCCAATTCTCCCACATGCGAGCATAGCAACTACTGCTTCTGGTATCATCGGCATATAAATTATCACTCGATCTCCTTTTTTAACTCCTTGCTTATCTAAAGCGCCTGCAAATTTTGAAACTTTTTCTTTTAATTCTTTGAAAGTGAACTTTGCTTTACTTTCTGTTATAGGACTGTCATAGATTAAAGCAGTTTTATCACCCCTCCCTTGATCAATGTGAAGGTCTAAGGCGTTGTAGCATGTATTTGTTACACCATCTTCAAACCATTTATAGAAAGGAGGGTTGTCTTTTTTTAAAATCTTAGTTGGTTTTTTGAACCAAAACACATCTTCAGAAACTTTTTGCCAAAATTCCTCAGGATTTTTTAGAGATTCGTCGTAAATTTCTTTATAATTTCTATTCATTTTGATTTGCTATTTGGTGTCATTTTTCTATTGAATTTATGCAACAGGTTGTATTTAATTTTAAAAAGTCAGTAAAATCAACACTTATAACGCGGCAAAAAGTCTTCAACAAACTAATTTAATTTGATATTAAGCCCCTAACTTTGGAGAAACCTTTGTGGTTTGTCCGTAGTTTAAATTTAAACTAAAAAAAACTAACGAGAGGGAGTTTTTTATGAAAAAACTTAAAATGTTTGCATTAGCAGCAGTGGCTCTATTTGGTCTTACTGGTGCAGCAAACGCAGCAACTGCTATGTTAGCTTCTGACGACTTCGTTGGGATTTCCTTTTGGGTAATCGCAATGGGTATGGCAGCAGCTACAGTATTCTTCTTCATGGAAAGAAATACTGTTGCAGCAGGCTGGAAAACTTCAGTAACAGTAGCTGGTCTTGTAACTGGTGTTGCATTCATTCACTACATGTACATGAGAGATGTATGGGTAATGACTGGAGATTCTCCAACAGTATATAGATATATTGATTGGTTAATCACTGTACCATTACAGATGATCGAGTTTTACTTAATTCTAGCAGCAGTTAAGAAAATCCCAGGAGCAATATTCTGGAGATTATTAATTGGTTCGCTTGTGATGTTAATTGGTGGATACTTAGGAGAAGCAGGTTACATCAATGCTATGCTTGGTTTCATAGTCGGTATGGCTGGATGGATCTATATCTTATATGAAGTATTCTCTGGTGAAGCTGGAAAAATTGCAGCTAAAACTGGAAACAAGCCATTAGCAACTGCATGGGGTGCTATGAGAATGATCGTAACAATCGGTTGGGCTATTTACCCATTAGGTTACATTTTTGGTTACCTAGTAGGTGGAGTAGACGCTAACTCATTGAACGTGATTTACAACTTAGCAGACTTCATCAACAAAATTGCTTTTGGTCTAGTAATCTGGTCAGCAGCAGTTTCACAAGGTGGAGCACGAGCTAGATAATTAGCTTTTAATATTAAAAAGAGGCGGGTATGTTAAAACCATACCTGCCTTTTTTTTTGGTCTAAAAATAGAAAATGTTAAATTTCAAAAATTTGCCGCAGTCGCAAATTAGTTTATAAGAATTATTTATTTAATATGGCAAAAATCAAATATATAGAATTTAATGGCACTGAACATGAGGCTGATGTTGCTAATGGTCTTAGTGTTATGGAGGGAGCTATACAAAATGATATTCCAGGCATAGATGCGGATTGTGGAGGAGGCATGTCTTGTGCTACCTGCCATGTGTATATTAACGATGATGAATGGTTTAAAAAACTGCCTGAAAAAGAAATGGGAGAAGATGATATGTTAGATCAAGCTTTTGAACCTAAATCTAACAGCAGATTAAGTTGTCAATTAATAGTTTCAGATGATTTAGATGGTTT
The DNA here is from genome assembly GCA_902519255.1 of uncultured Pelagibacteraceae bacterium. Lineage (GTDB taxonomy): Bacteria > Pseudomonadota > Alphaproteobacteria > Pelagibacterales > Pelagibacteraceae > Pelagibacter. Next base: position 356,289 of record CABYIV010000001.1, read on the forward strand.
AACTGTACATATGCCGGAGAAACAAGTTTAATGATTAAAACCGATGTAGTCATTATTGGAGCAGGACCCACAGGTTTATTCTGTGCACACCAATTAGGCATCATCGGATTAAAATGTGAAATTGTAGATAACCTAGATAAAATTGGAGGACAATGTATTGAGCTTTATCCTGATAAACCAATTTATGATATTCCTGCAGTTCCTAAATGTACAGGAGAAGAGCTTACAAATAATTTAATTGAACAAATAAAACCGTTTAATTTTAACTTTCATTTAAGTGACAGAGTTCAAGAATTAAAAAATAAAAACAATAAATGGTTAGTTAAAACATTAAATGGAAAAGAATTTGAAACACCCAATATTGTTATAGCAGGTGGCGTAGGTTCTTTTGAACCAAGAAAATTCCCAACTAAAAGTGCTGAAAAGTATGACGGAAAATCAGTTTTATACTCAATAAAAGACAAAACTATTTTTAAAGATAAATCAGTAGTTATTTTTGGAGGCGGAGATAGTGCACTTGATTGGGCTATAGAATTATCTAATTCATCAAAAGTAACACTTGTTCACAGAAGAGATGAGTTCAGAGGAGCTCCCGCAAGTGTTCAAAAAATAAAAGAATTAAGTGATAATAAAACTATTGATTTAATTACTAAATATTCAATCAAAGATGTTAAAGGAAATGGCTCATTAGAAAGTGTCGAAATCAAAAATGAATCAGGTGAAAGTAAAGTTATAAAAGCTGATTATGTATTAGGTTTTTTTGGATTAATAATGCAATTAGGACCAATCGCGGAGTGGGGTTTAAATTTAGATAAAAAAACAATTCCCGTAAATACTGAGAATTTTGAAACAAATAAAAAAGGAATATTTGCAATTGGGGATATTTGTACTTATCCAGGAAAATTAAAGTTAATACTTTCAGGTTTTCATGAAGGAGCTTTAGCTGCAAGAGGCTGCTTTAAATATGCAAGACCTGATGAAAAATATAGATTTGAATTTACAACTGCATCCAGCACTATCAAAGATAGATTGGGTGTTAAAGAATGATTGAACTCTTTACTGCTGATACTCCTAATGGGTGGAAAATTAGCATAATGCTCGAGGAAATTGATTTTAAATACAAACTTACAAAAGTTAATTTGAGTGGAGATCAATTTAAACCAGAATTTAAAAAAATAAGTCCCTTTAATAAAATTCCTGTAATTATAGATCATGAGAATAATAAGACAGTATTCGAGTCTGGAGTTATACTTATGTATTTAGGTGAGAAAAGTAATAAACTATATCCTGAAGCAGATAGACTAGAGATAAATCAGTGGTTGATGGCACAAATGGCTATTGTTGGTCCAATGATAGGCCAACATCACCAATTTCATTATTATCATAAAGGAAAAAGTGAGTGGGGTGAGGAAAGATACTTCAAAATCACTAGAAAGATTTATGAAGATCTCGAAGCTAGACTGGCTCAAAGTAAGTTTTTAGCAAACGATAAATACTCTATTGCTGATATTGCAACATGGTCATGGATTGCAAGACACAAAAGACATGATATCGGATTAAATAATTTTGAAAATCTATCTCGGTGGTTTGTTGAAATTGCTGAACGTCCAGCCGTAATCAAAGGCTTTAAAGCATTAAACAAAGATGCTGAGATTGATTTTCCTTAATCGTCAGCGTAAACTTTTTCGTCTTTTTCGTGTTTTTCTTGAGCCGCAATGCAGAGAGTTGCAACTGGTCTTGCCATTAATCTTTTTATACCAATAGGCTCACCAGTTTCTTCACAAAAACCGTAAGTGCCATCCTGAATTTTTTTCAACGCGCCATCTATTTTAGAAATTAATTTGATTTGTCTATTAATAGCTCTCATCTCTACATTCTTTTCAGTATATGAACTTGCTTGATCAACTATGTCAGCTGATGCACTATTATCATCCATGGACGCTTGAAAAATTGCCTCATTATTAGATCTCTTTAAATCTTTTTTCCACTCCATTAATTTCATCTTAAAATATGCTAAATGTTTAGCACACATGTATTTCTCTTTTTCTTTTGGAGTATAAGTTTTTGAAATTCTTACCATACTTAGCTATTTTGAGTTGGTGAATATATTCATGAATAAATGAGTGTCAAGAACGGTTTATTCATATAGATTGATGAAAATGGCCTTAAACAAAAGAAATATAAATAATATTTTTTATATTTTTGTAACGACTCACTTAATTCTATGGACAGTTGTTCCTACTATCACAAATTCAAATTTACCTTTGGATACTATTGAAGCTTTGGCTTGGGGTAGTCATTTAGATTGGGGATTTAATAAACATCCACCACTGAGTGCATTTTTCGCAGAAGTTTTTTTTCAAATATTTGGACCACAAGATTGGGCTTATTATTTTTTAAGTCAAATTTTTGTAGTTGTGTCTTTTTTCATTATTTTTAAACTTTCACAAGAAATTCTTAATGATGGCACTTTGAGTTTGTTGTCTGTTTTTCTTATTGAAGGGATATACTTCTATAATTTTACAACTCCAGAATTTAATGTAAATGTTTGCCAATTACCTTTTTGGTGTTTGACGGTTTATTATACTTGGAAAATATACAATAGTAAAAAAATCGAGCTCTATGATTGCATTTTGTTAGGAGCTGCAGCAGCGTTTGGAATTCTATCTAAGTATCTTTTTATTTATTTATTAGTCGCAATAGATTTATTGTTTGCATATTTAATATTTTTTAAAAAATCAAAAAAGTTTGATTTTAAATATTTAGTTTCTTTAGAAGTATTTTTTATAATTTTAATTCCGCATATAATTTGGTTATTCAATAACGATTTTATTACCATTAAATATGGTTTTGCTCGTGCAGGTTTAGATGAAGGGCAGATAATGAATCATCTTAAATATCCATTGATATTCACATTAAAACAAATTGGTATTTTAATACCGTTTTTAATTTTAGTCTGGCTATTAATAAAAAAAATTCCCAAAAAATTAAATTTAAAAGATGATAAACTTTTATTTTTAATATTTATAAATTTAGTCCCAATTGTTCTGGTTTTTATGACAGCGCTAATAACCGGATCAAAAATTAGAACTATGTGGATGACCCCTTTTTACTTATTCTTTGGAACTTTGTTTATTTACCTTCTGAAAAATCAAATAAACATTAAGAAACTAAATTCCTTTTTAATAGGATTTATATTTTTATTTTTATTATCTCCAATTTTGTATGGTTATGTCTCAATATCTCAGACTAATAAAAGGACTGATTATCCTGGAAAAGATATAGCTATAAAAGTTCAAATGGCATGGCATGAACAACATGATGAACCTATCAAATATGTGCTTGGCGATGAATGGAAAGCTGGAAATTTATCATATCACATTAATTCAAGGCCTATTTGGAAAGGCTTTGTTACAAGGCAAAAATTGAATTCATTTGAAAAATATATGTGTATTGATAAGATTTGTGTTGGATCGTAGATATGAAATTCAATAAAAACATACTATTCATCGTCTTTATTGTTGTAATAATAGAGTTGTCTGGACATGGAATTGTAGCCTCTTTGTTGAGGTTACTTGCAAGTTAAATAAATGAAAATTACTATTTTAACACCAGTTTACAATGACTGGAAATCAGCTTCAAAATTAATTGAAGAAATAAATACTATTGTAAAAGATTTAGATGCTGAATTTTCTCTTGTTATAGTTAATGATGCATCAACTGAGGAAAAACCAACCTCTATTTACAATACAGAAAACCTATTATCTGTTGAAGTCTTGAATATTAGAAACAATCAAGGACATGGAAGATGTATTGCAACAGGACTTAAACATATATTTCAAAATAAAGAGTTTGATTACGTAATTCCAATGGATTCAGATGGTGAAGATAGACCTGAAGAAATTAAAAGTTTTCTAGAATATATAAAATATGATGAAGGAAAACCAATTGTTGGAGAAAGAGTGAAAAGATCTGAAAACTTTATTTTTAAAATTTGTTATCATTCCCATAAAATAATCACTTACGTATTTACTGGTCACTCAATAAAATTTGGAAATTATACTTGTCTTCCAAAGTCAACTGTTGAGAAATTAATAAACGATAAATCTACTTGGTGCAGCTTTTCTGGAGCATTGGCAAAATTAGAAAAAGATAGATCATCATCTCCTTCAGAAAGAGGGACAAGATATTTTGGTCCTTCCAAGATGAGTTTTAAAAATTTGATTAAACATTCTTTAGCAATCATAGCTGTTTTTAAATCTACAGTTATTATTCGATCAATTTTATTTTATGCTATTTATTTAATCTTAATGGCTGATTACATAAGCGTTGTTACAGCTATCCCCTTAGCTCTAATTATCGCATTTGGATTATCAGTTGTAATGATTGGTAGAAGAGAAAATTTAGAGGAATTAAATAATTCTCTTAGCAATATTGAAAGTATTGATACGGTAAAATAATTTTTTTAAGCTCTGATTGTTGGTAAACAATAAAAATCAGCAGTATCTATCTTTGAGTTGTAATCCCTTTTCATGCTCCAGGACTTTCTAACCCCAGCACTTGCAAGACTTAATGTCGATCTTCCATACCTATAATTTGTATTATCAATTGATCTCATTAATCTATTAATTCTCTCATCTTTTGCTGATGAGAATAAGTTTTCATTATTTTCAGCATCTGTTAATCCAGTTAGCATCACTCCTGCTTTTTGATAACGATGTCCCTTCCTAAAGATTACTTTTAAGACAGATAAAGCATTTTTTACGATCTCTATACTATTGTTAGTTGCTATAGGAAAATCAACAGTTCTGGAGTTTGAATAAAAACCAAATTGTTTTTGAAAAGGACTGGTTCTAACAAATACCATAACGGCTTTTGCAACAAGATTTTCAGATCTTATTTTTTCTGATGCATTTAAACAATAACTAGCAACAGCTTCTTCAAGTTCTTGGAATTTTTCTATTCTTTTTCCAAATGACCTTGATACTACACAGCTTTTTCTTTTTGATGCTGTTTTTTCTAAATCAATACAAGGTACACCTCTAAGCTCCATTGCAGTTCTTGAACTTAGAACATTTGAGGATTTCTTAATCCAAGTGTTTGATTTATTTTTTAATTGTTTGGCATTATAAATTCCGTTTTTTTGATAAAACTTTGTCATTTGTCTTCCGACACCCCAAACATCATTGATATTAATTTTTTCAAGAATAGGATCAAGATTTTCTATTCCAATTAAACTTGTAACACCTGATTGTTTTTTCTTAGCTATATGATTTGCAACTTTGCTTAAAGTTTTAGTTTTAGCTATTCCTATGCTTGTTGGAATACCAGTCCACTTTAAAACTGTTTCTCTAATTTCTCTTCCAACTTGCTCTACTTCATTATCAGAAAAATTTGATAAATCCATGAATGCTTCATCAATTGAGTAAACTTCAATATCGGAGTTAAATCTTTTCAAAGTTCTCATTACTCTTCTGGACAAATCTCCATACAAAGAATAATTCGATGAGAATACTTGTACATCATTTTTGATAATAATATCTTTTGCTTTAAAGTATGGCTCACCCATTTTAATTCCCAAAGCTTTTGCTTCAGTGGACCGTGAAACTATACAGCCATCATTATTAGATAAAACTACAACAGGTTTTTTTCTTATTTTTGGATTAAATAATCTTTCACAAGAGACATAGAAAGAATTGCAGTCAACCAGTGCTAATTTTTTAGTGTACTGAATGTATGACATAGGTGACTACTCCCCAAATAAAAATATCTTGTTCTTCATTAATTAAAATTCGATCAGAAAATTCTTTAGATCCTGACGTTAAAAATTGTTTATCTTTTTCTTTAACTAAAGTTTTAACAACGAGTTCATCGTGAACATTTGCTATAACAGTTGAAAAATTTTTCGGAGTTAAACTTTTGTCTACAACTAATAAATCACCATCATTTATTCCAACATCCACCATTGATTTTCCTTGAACTCTTATGATGAAAGTTGCTGGAACATTTTTGATTAGATGTACGTTTAAATCTATATCTTCTTCTATGTAGTCAGTTGCAGGGGAAGGAAAACCAGCTCCTGCTTTATGTAAATAATAAGGTATTGTTAGCTTCATAAGTGTTCTTGTTTTGTTCTTATTAGTACATGAGTTATACAAAAGTGTCAATTAGGTTGTATTTTGAGTCTGTAAGTGAATCAAAAGTGAATCAAAACGTGAACATCCAAAACCATATTTTGTGCTATTGTGGATAACTTAAACCATTAGTAGTCTATAATCCTAATTTAATTATAAAAGGAGAAGAGTATGAGTTCAATTGAAGTTAAAAGTTTTGATAATCCAGATGAAAGCAATACCAGTTTCAACAATGCTAAAATGGATATCGTAAAAGTGGGAGATCAAAGAGTAATGAGATTAGTTTTGCAGCCAGGATGGAAATGGTCACAAGATATTAAACCAACTGTAGGTACTGATAGCTGTAAAGCAAAACATCTTGGAGTAATAGTTTCAGGAGCAGTTTGCGCTAAACATGATGATGGAACAGAATTAACATATAAAGCAGGCGATGCATATTCAATTGACCCAGGTCATGACGGCTGGGTAGTTGGTGATAAGCCAGCAGTTGTTTATGAGTTTCATGGAAAATGGGGAGAATAATTAATGCCGAAACTAACATGTCATTGTGGATGTGTAGAAGCAGAAATTAATGTTCCAATTAATGAATTGCCAAAAATTGTAAGATGTAACTGCTCTATATGTAAAAGAAAAAATGCAACAATGGGAATGGTTAAAAATGAAGATTTTAAAGTCACTAAGGGAGAAGATAAATTAAAACTTTATCAGTACCATACAAAAGTTGCTAATCATTACTTTTGTATTGAATGTGGAATTTATACTCATCATAATCCAAGAAGTGCTCCAGCCATGACTGGATTTAATTTAGGTTGTGTAGATGAAGTTAAAGTCGACGATATAAAAGATGTTGTTTTCTTTGATGGTTTAAACCATCCACTTGACCAAAAATAAAATTAAATGAATTTTGTTGAGGATTGTTTAAATAAAGTAAAAAAAGATTGCTACAAGTTTATAAAAACACAAGAAACATATTCAGATAAATTTAAAAACAAAGACAAGATGTTAAAAGATTATCTTGTTCCAATGAGTTTTTGGATTGCAAAAAAAACAAATATAAAGAAACCTTATATAGTTGGTTTAACAGGAGGACAAGGAACTGGAAAAACTACTATAAGTTCTATCTTAATGATAATTTTAAAAAAATACTTCAAGTTAAAAGTTTTCAAAATATCAATTGATGATATTTACAAAACTAAAAAAAATAGAATAAAGTTATCAAAGAAAGTTCATCCATTATTATTAACAAGAGGTGTGCCAGGAACCCATGATATAAATTATATGTCTAGCTTTATTAAAAAAGCAAATTCTAGAAAATTTAGATCAATTATATTACCCAAGTTCGATAAGGCAATTGATGACAGATTTACAAAAAAAAATTGGTACAAAGTAAACAGCAGACCAGATGTAATTATTTTTGAAGGTTGGTGCGTCGGAGCAAGACCTGAAAGCTTAAAAACATTAAAAAAAAGTGTAAATTCTATGGAAAAAAATGATGATAATAAATTAATCTGGAGAAAACACGTTAATGATCAGCTAAAAAAAGGATATAAAAAACTTTATAGTAAGCTCGATTGTTTATTATTTTTAAGGGCAGAAAATTTTAGTTTATTACAAAAGTGGAGAGTTATTCAGGAAAAAAAACTTAAATTAAAAAATAAGAATAAAAAAACAAAACAAAAAATTATGACAAAAAAGGAAGTTTTAAACTTTATGCAAACTTACCAGAGAATTACACAGAATATGTTTAAATATGCGCCAAAATATGCATCTATAGTCATTAAATTAAATTCTAATCATCAAATTAATTCTGTAAAGTACAACTAATGAAAAAAGTATTAATAATAATTGTTAGTTTTTTTTGCTTAACTGCCCAATCATTAGCAGTAACATTATACGAAGCATTAAATGAAACTTATAACAATAATAAACAATTAAATGCTGAGAGAGAAAATATAAAAGCATCAGAAGAAGATCTAAATATATCTAAAGCCGATTATATGCCTTCCTTGAGTTTAAGTGGGTCCAAAAGCCTTGAAGAAACAAATAAACTAACCAACCAGAGTGGAGGTGATGCAACTATTAGCGACTCTGATCCATTCACCACATCTATCAAATTAGAACAAACCTTATTAGATTTTGGAAGAGACCTTAATCATGAAAAGAATTTAATAGGTTTGGAACTTTCAAAAGCAAGATTATTTAAAAAAGAACAAGATGTTCTTTACAGTGCTATAGAAGCTTTTACATCTGTAATTTTATCGAGAGAAAAAGTTGCGATTAATAGACAAAATTTAAACTTACTTATTAAACAACTTGAAAATGATAAAGTAAGATTAGATAGAGGACAAATAAAAACTGCAGATTTATCACAAACTGAATCTTCTCTTGCAGGAGCAAGCGCTCAACTAACTCAAGCAAGAAGCGAATTAATGATTAATAAATTAAATTACGAAAATATTATTGGTAAACTTTTAAATACAAATGAATTAAAAAAGACAAACAGAGCAATTGTAGGAGTTCCAAGCGAACTTAGTACAGCAATCAATTTAGCAAGAGAGAACAATCCAGATATAATGATTGCTAAAATAGAATTAAATCAGTCCGAAATGGATATTGCAATTGCTGAAAGTGACTTAAAACCTAGCGCATCTTTATCTTTAGAAAGATCATATGCTGAGGATTTTAGTTCAACTTATGACCAAAGAGAAAAGGATACACTTAAAGCAACAATTAGCTGGCCATTTTATTCAGGTGGAAGTAAACGTGCAAAAATAAACAAGAATACAAATCTAAAAACTAGAAAAATTTTATTATTTGAGGATGCAGTAAAAACAACTGAAAAAAATGTTGGAAGTGCATGGTCAAATCTTGAAGCATCTAAAAGTTTTTTAAATTCTGTACGATCTCAAGTTAGAGCAGCAAAAATTGCTAACGAAGGAATAGCTGCAGAGTATGAAAGAGGTTCAAGAACAACGCTAGATGTTATTCAATCAAACTCTTTGTTGTTGGCTGCAAAAATTTCCTTAGCAGAATCTGAGCGAAATAATCTTATCGCCCAATATAATGTTCTAAAAGCTATTGGTTTATTGAATAGTGAATACCTAAAACTTAAGTAATTTAAGGATTTTAAGCTATTTTGAGAAATATATTGCCAATGAGAACAAAATGTGTACATTTAAATCCATGATTCGAGTGTTAAAAAAAGCAAAAAAAGAGGCAAAAAATGACTAAAAATAACCTAAAAGTGGTGAAAACCGCAAAAGATAAAGAATTGGAAAACAAAGAGAAAAATAAAGCATTAGACGCAGCAATCAGCCAAATTACAGATAGCTTTGGAAAAGGCTCAGTAATGAAGCTTGGTGAACAAAAAGCTATGGATGTTGAGTCTATCTCAACTGGATCTTTAAGCTTAGATCTTGCTTTAGGAATTGGTGGATTACCAAAAGGAAGAATTATTGAAATTTACGGACCAGAGTCTTCAGGAAAAACTACTTTAGCATTGCAAGTAGTTGCAGAAGCACAGAAGGCAGGTGGAATTTGTGGTTTCGTTGATGCAGAACATGCTTTAGACCCAGTGTATGCAAAGAAATTAGGTGTAAATACTGAAGAGTTACTAATTTCTCAACCAGACACAGGTGAACAAGCTTTAGAAATTACTGATACATTAATTAAATCTGGCTCAATGTCAGTTCTTGTTGTGGACTCTGTAGCTGCATTAACGCCGAGAGCTGAAATTGAAGGCGATATGGGTGATACTCATGTTGGTTTGCAAGCTAGATTGATGTCTCAAGCATTGAGAAAATTAACAGGCTCAATTTCACGAACTAATACAATGGTTATTTTCATTAACCAAATTAGAATGAAAATTGGTGTTATGTTTGGAAGCCCAGAAACAACATCGGGTGGAAATTCTTTAAAATTCTACTCATCAGTTAGAATGGACATTAGAAGAATTGGAGCAATCAAAGATAAAGATAATATCGTTGGTAACACAACAAGAGTTAAAGTTGTGAAAAATAAAGTTGCTCCACCATTTAAAGTTGTTGAGTTTGACTTAATGTATGGAAAAGGAATTAGTAAAGTAGGGGAACTAATAGACCTAGGTGCCAAAGCAGATATTGTAGAGAAATCTGGAGCTTGGTACGCTTACAAAGGTGAAAAAATTGGTCAAGGTAGAGAGAATGCGAAACTTTACCTTGAACAAAATCCTAAAGCTGCTGCTGAAATTGAAATGGCAATCAGAGAAAAGGCTGGTGTGATCTCAAAAAAAATTGAAGGAAATCCACTAAGCGATGAAAAAGTAGAGGCTCAAAAAAAAGAAGAAGAAATTCCTACTAAAAAAAATTAGCAGATAACTTTTAGTTATTAAAAAGGCGCTCGAAAGGGCGCCTTTTTTCCCTTTAGAGGTGTAGACATCAATAGAAAAAGCTGTATTTTAACAAAATATGGCAAAAACATTAAACGAGATCAGATCAACTTTTCTAGATTATTTTGAAAAAAATGATCACAAGATAGTTGAGTCTAGCAATTTGGTTCCAAATAATGATCCAACATTAATGTTTGCAAATTCAGGCATGGTCCAGTTTAAAAATGTTTTTACTGGATTAGAAAAAAGGGATTATCAAAGAGCTACTACTTCTCAAAAATGTGTAAGAGCTGGAGGTAAACATAATGATCTTGAAAACGTTGGTTATACTCCAAGACACCATACATTTTTTGAAATGCTTGGAAATTTTTCTTTCGGAGATTACTTCAAGGAAAGGGGAATTGAACTTGCTTGGAATTTAATTACAAAAGATTTTGGATTAAATAAAGATAGATTATATGTAACAGTATTTCATGAAGACGATGAAGCTTTCAATTTTTGGAAGAAAATTGCGGGTTTTAGCGACGATAGAATTATTAGGATAGCAACTTCTGATAATTTTTGGTCAATGGGCGAAACGGGCCCTTGCGGACCTTGTTCAGAGATATTTTATGATCATGGAGATCATTTAAAAGGTGGTTTACCCGGAACCAAAGATGAGGATGGCGATAGATATATTGAGATATGGAATTTAGTCTTCATGCAATTTGAGCAAGTTTCAAAAGATAAAAGAATTAATCTTCCAAAACCTTCTGTAGATACTGGAATGGGTTTAGAGAGAATTGCAGCATTACTTCAGGGCACACATGATAATTATGAAACAGATCATTTTAAAAAATTAATTAGTTCGATTTCTGAATTTACAAAAGTAAAACAAGATGAAAATAATTTATCAAGCTTTAGAGTAATTGCAGATCACCTAAGAGCTAGCTCATTTCTTCTTGCAGAAGGAGTATTGCCTTCAAATGAAGGCAGAGGCTATGTTCTTAGAAGAATAATGAGAAGAGGAATGAGACATTCTCATTTGTTAGGTTCTAAAGAACCAGTCTTCAATAAAATCTTTGATACATTGAAAGATGAAATGAAAGGAAATTATCCTGAATTAGAAAGATCAGAGACTTTAATTAAAGAAACATTAAAAATGGAAGAAGAAAAATTTTTAGTGTTACTTGATAGGGGAATTAAAATTTTGAATGATGAAATTTCAAAAATAAAAAAAGTTTTACCAGGTGAAGTAGCGTTTAAATTATATGATACTTACGGTTTCCCGTTAGACTTAACAGAAGATATTTTGAAAAATAAATCTTTGACCGTTGATCAAAATAAATTTGATGAGCTAATGAAAAAGAGCAAAGAACTTGCAAAACAAAACTGGAAAGGTTCTGGAGATGCCTCTGAAGAAGAAATCTGGTTTGGTATAAAAGATAAAATAGGACATACAGAGTTTCTTGGGTATGAGTTTAACCAATCAGAAGGAGTGGTGTTATCGATAATTAAAAATAATAAAGAAGCACAAAATATTTCAAAAGGTGAGGAAGGGATAATTTTTACTAATCAAACCCCTTTTTATGGAGAGTCTGGTGGACAAGTTGGAGATCAAGGAACAATAGTATCTGGTAATTCAGTATTTGAGGTCACAGATACTCAAAAAAAACTTGGAGATCTGTTTTTACATCATGGAATTCTAAAATCTGGTGAGATTAAGATTAAAGACTTAGTAGAAATGAAAATAGATATTGAAAGACGTAACAATCTTAAGGCTTATCATTCTGCAACTCATTTATTACACGAGTCTTTGAGAAGAACATTGGGAAAACACGTTATGCAGAAAGGATCTTTAGTTGCGCCTGATAGACTAAGATTTGATTTTAGTCATATGAAACCAATTACAGAGGATGAGCTGACAATTATTGATAAATTAGTTAATGAATACGTGCAAAACAAAACTGATGTAACTACAAGAATTATGACACCAAAAGCTGCCATTGAAAAAGGTGCTTTAGCTTTTTTTGGTGAAAAATATGGAGAAGAGGTGAGAGTAGTTTCTATGGGAGCGGAAAATAACTCTTATTTTTCAACAGAATTATGTGGTGGAACACATGTAAAAAATACAGGTGATATTGGAAAATTTAAAACTGTTAGCCAATCCTCAATAGCTGCTGGAGTTAGAAGGGTTGAGGCTTTAAGGGACAAACAACTCGAAATATTCTTAAAAAACAAGGAAAAAATGTCAAACCTTTCTGCACAAAAGGATGAAGACAGTATTAAAGAGGTGTCTGCTCAAATTATTAAATTAGGTGGAAAACCAAATCTAGAAAATAAAGATACGAAAGGATTAATTAAAGACCTTAATAAACAATTAGAACAATTAAATGTTCAATCAGTTTTAGCTGATAAAACAAAAAACATAATTAAAGATGAAAATATAAATGGCACTCAAGTTAGATTACAAAAAGTTCAAGATTTATCTCCAAAAGACCTAAGAAAACTTGTTGATGGTGGTAAAAAAGAATTGGGTGAAGGAATAGTAGTAGTATTTGCAAATAAGGATGAGAAAGTTGGTCTTGCTGTAGGTGTAACAGAAAATTTAACAAATAAATACGATGCAGTTAAATTTGCAAAACTAGGATCTGAAATTATTGGTGGAAAGGGAGGTGGAGGTCGTAAAGATTTTGCACAGGCTGGAGGGCAAGACTCAAATAAAATCGACGAAGCTTTAGAAAAACTAAAAACCTTAATTTAACTTTTGTTTTAAACTTCCATCAATTACATCTAAAAACTGGTTAGTTGTTAAATATTTTGTAGAAGGACCAATAAGTATTGCCAAATCTTTGGTCATTGATCCTGATTCAACTGAATCAACACATACTTCTTCAAGTGTTTTGGCAAATTTAATTAATTCATCATTGCTATCTAACTTTCCTCTGTGCGCTAAACCTCTTGTCCACGCAAATATAGATGCAATTGGATTGGTTGATGTTTCTTTACCTTGCTGATGCATTCTAAAATGTCGAGTTACAGTTCCATGAGCCGCTTCTGCTTCCATTGTTCTACCATCAGGCGCTAATAGAACACTTGTCATTAAACCTAAAGAACCATAACCTTGAGCAACAGTGTCTGACTGAACATCACCATCATAATTTTTACAAGCCCAGATATATTTACCATGCCACTTCATTGCACAAGCAACCATATCATCGATTAGCCTATGTTCATAAGTTATATTATTTTTTTCAAATTCTGATTTAAAATCTTTTTCAAAAACATTTTGAAATATATCTTTAAATCTACCATCATATTTTTTTAGTATGGTATTCTTAGTTGATAAATATACTGGCCATTCTTTAATTAGACCGTAATTGAAACATGACCTTGCAAAGTCCTCAATTGATTTATCTAAATTATACATTGAAAGAGCAATACCAGGTCCTGGGAAGTCAAATACTTCATATTTTTTTTCATCACTTCCATCTTCCGATGTCCACTTAACTTCTAATTTACCTTTTCCTGGAACTAAAAAATCTGTAGCTCTATATTGATCACCGAAAGCATGCCTTCCAATAATTAATGGATCCGTCCAAGATGGGACAAGTTTAGGAATATTTTTACAAATTATTGGTTCTCTAAATACTGTTCCTCCAATAATATTTCTTATTGTTCCATTTGGAGATCTCCACATTTTCTTTAATTTAAATTCTTCAACTCTGGCCTCGTCAGGAGTTATAGTAGCGCATTTGATACCTACTCCATTTTTCTTGATTGCATTAGCACAGTCGATAGTAATTTTGTCATCTGTATCATCCCTGCTTTTCATTCCTAGATCGTAATATTCAATGCCTAAATCTAAATAAGGTAGAATTAATTTGTTTTTGATGAATTCCCAAATTACTCTTGTCATTTCATCGCCGTCTAGCTCTACAATGGGATTTTTTACCTTAATTTTGCTCATTTTTTGATGTATCTTAATAATTGAATTTATACTTTTTATATACATATTAATCCAGAATTATCAATTGAACGATTATGATAGACAAAATTTTTCCAAAGATTCATAACGAAGGCTATAAATTTATAGTAATTTTCGTAGTAGCAACGATCATTCTATATTTCATTCATGGTTTTTTAGGTTTCATAGGTTTGGTCTTAAGTATTTGGTGTTATTATTTTTTTAGAGATCCAGAGAGAATTCCAATAAATGATGAGAATTATTTAACAAGTCCTGCTGACGGATTGGTTTTACAAGTTTTAGATACAAACGGACCAAAAGAATTGGGACTTGAAAATAAAAAATTTAAGAAAGTAAGTATATTTATGAATGTATTTGACTGTCATGTGAATAGATCTCCATGTTCAGGAAAAATTGAAGAAATTTTATATAAACCAGGAAAATTTATTAATGCATCTCTTGATAAAGCTAGCGAAGACAATGAAAGAAATTATTATAAAATTAAAAATTCTCATGGAGAAGACATAATTGTGGTCCAAATAGCAGGACTGGTTGCACGGAGAATAGTAACAGATACCTCAGTTGAAGAAAATGTCGATCAAGGATCTAGAATAGGGATGATTAGATTTGGAAGTAGAGCAGATTTATATTTTGAAAACTATGAACCATTAGTTAAAGTTAATCAAAGAGCAGTTGCTGGAGAAACATTGATAGCTAAAAGATAAATGGAAAATCCAAAAAAGAATATAAGATTAGTATCAAATAAAAATTCAAGAGTTATTTTGCCAAATATCATGACTTTGGTTGGAGTGTGTATTGGCTTGACTTCAATTAAGTTTGCATTTGATGGAAGATTTGAATTATCAGTTATTGCAGTTTTAATTGCTGCAATCATTGATGGTTTAGATGGAAGAATTGCAAGATTAATTAAAGCCACATCAAAAGTTGGAAAAGAATTAGACTCATTAACAGATGTAATTAGTTTTGGAGTTGCGCCAGCATTCATAATGTATTTCTGGGCGCTAGATAATATCGGCAGATTTGGTTGGTTAATATCTTTAATATATGTGGTTTGTGTTGCCTTAAGACTTGCAAGATTTAATGTTTCAACAGGAGGGGAACCTTCATGGAGGGATAATTTTTTTGAGGGTATTCCATCACCAGCAGGTGGAGTATTGGTATTAATGCCATTAATTTATAGTTTTAGCGAAGTTCAGTTTATAACTATTAATAAAAATATTATTGTTCCTTCTTTATTCATTGTTATTTCTGTACTTTTGATAAGTAAAATTCCTACATATTCTTTGAAAAGAATTGTTGTTCCAAGAAGTACTTCAATATTTCTTTTATTTGGAATAATTTTATTTTTTGGTTTGTTGCTAATATATACCTTTAATACAATTATAATTTCAGGAATTATTTATTTATTAATGATTCCAGCAAGTTCAATTCATTATTTATTTTTAAAAAAACAAAATAAAGAAAAAGATGATGGCGTTGATCATCACGAAGATATTTTGTAATGAAAGAGAATGTAATTATTTCTCTAGCAGATTCTAATTACTTTGAATTGCTAAATGAATTAATAGACTCTATTAAACAATTCAATCACAGTGAAAAGGTTGCCATTTGTATACTTGATGCGGGTTTAACAGATGAACAAACCACTCTTCTAAAAAATAAAGTAGACGAGATCAAAAAAGCTGAATGGGATATTGAGGTTCCACAATCTAAAGTTAAAGGTAAAGAGTGGTTAAAAAGTCAGGTATCAAGAGCGTTTCTTCCAAAATATTTTCCAAACTATAAAAAATACCTGTGGATCGATTGTGATGCTTGGGTTCAAGATTGGAGTTCAATAGACTTATATTTTAAGGCTTGTGATAATGGCAAACTAGGCATTACCCAGACAATGACACCTGGATATAGAATATTAAGTAACGTTAATTGGTTGTTTGGAAAATTAGCCATTATAAAATCTCAAAATTTTAAACATGCTATTAAATCTAAAATTGATATTAATAAAGCAAGAAAGTTAGCATTTGCTCCGCATATTAATATTGGTGTTTTCTCATTAGAAAAAGACTCTAATTGTTGGAATATTTGGCAAAAAAATTTAAAAACTACTCTTAGTCATGGCCAAATATTTGGTTCAGAGCAACTAGCAATAAATATATGTGTATATATTGATAATGTAGATGTTGAATTTCTTCCTCATAATTGCAACTGGCTGGCTAGCAACTTACTTCCAAAGTTTGATGAAAAGAATAAAATTTTCGTGGAACCTTTTTTACCAAATCATAAAATTGGAATTATACATTTGGCTAGTGGAATTAAAGTAAATGATAAAGATATGAGAAACGAGAAAAATCTAGAGATAGAATTAAATACTTTGGATAATAATAAAATCTCAAAATCTTTAAGGTTCAAAACTAATTGAAAAAAAATAAAATCTCAAAAAATTGGATTAATAAGCAGAGAAGAGATATTTATGTTAGACAATCAAAAGTTGAAGGATATAGATCAAGAGCCGTTTATAAATTAAAGGAAATTAACGAAAAATTTAAATTTTTAAAAAATAATATATCAGTAATAGATCTTGGAGCTGCTCCTGGAAGTTGGTCTCAATATATATCAAGTAATTTAAAATGTAATAAGCATTTAGCAATAGATTTAAAAGAAATAGAAGAAATAAAGAATGTAAAAATTTTAAAAGGAGATTTTACGGATATTGAGCAACAAAATAAAATTAATAATTATTTTGGTGGAAAAATTGACCTAATTATTTCAGATATGGCAGTTAATACTACGGGAAATAAAAATCTAGACTCTATGGTAACTGGAGAATTAGTTTTAGAAGCTTTGGATTTCGCTACAAAAATGATGAAGCCAAATGGCTATTTTGTCTCAAAATTATTTATGGGAACTTCATTTAATGAGATAATTGCATTTTCAAAAAAAAATTTTGCAAAATTTAATGTCTATAAGCCTCCAGCAAGTAGAAAAGACTCTAAAGAAAGTTTTTTAATCTGCAAAAATTTAAGATAGATACTTTCATTTTTTTAAGAATCGTTTATATAAGGACATGGATCCTATCAAAGAAGCGCTCACTTTCGATGATGTAACTTTAGCACCAAATTATTCTGAAATTTTACCTTCAGAAGTAAAGACAGAAGTTAAATTATCAAAACACTTAAATATTTCTATACCCCTTCTAACTTCAGCAATGGATACTGTCACAGAGTCTAATATGGCTATTTCAATCGGTAAAAAGGGTGGAATAGGTGTTATACATAGAAATTTATCAATAAATGATCAGATAAAAGAAATAAGAAAAGTAAAAGCAAAAAAAATGTTAGTTGGTGCAGCTGTTGGTGCAAGTTTAAACGAACACATAAGAGCTCAAAAGATTTTAAAAGAAAATATCGATTTAATTGTTGTTGATACAGCTCATGGCCACACAAAAAAAGTAGCTGAAATAATAAAAAAAATTAAAAAAATTAAACCAACTAGAACAGCTTTATGTGCAGGTAATATTGCTACAGCAGAAGCAGCTAAATTTCTGATTAAGCAAGGAGTAGATATTATAAAAGTTGGAATTGGACCAGGATCTATATGCACTACAAGATTAGTTGCGGGAATTGGAGTTCCACAGTTAAGTGCAATTTTAGATGTAAAAAAAGGTATGGGCAAAAGTAAAACAACATTAATAGCTGATGGAGGTATCAAATTTTCTGGGGATATTGCAAAAGCACTTGCAGCAGGAGCAGATGCGGTGATGATTGGATCATTATTTGCAGGAACAGATCAGGCTCCAGGTAGAATTATAAAAAGAGGTGGTAAATTATTTAAAAGTTTTAGGGGCATGGGATCTATTGGAGCAATGAATAAAGGATCAGCAGATAGATATTTTCAATCAAAACAAAAAGATACTTCAAAATATGTAGCAGAAGGTGTTGAAGGATTTGTTAAATACAAAGGCACGGTTGAAAAAATAATCTACCAACTAGTAGG
This sequence comes from uncultured Pelagibacteraceae bacterium, assembly GCA_902519255.1. GTDB lineage: Bacteria > Pseudomonadota > Alphaproteobacteria > Pelagibacterales > Pelagibacteraceae > Pelagibacter. The sequence goes on from CABYIV010000001.1 coordinate 374,746, forward strand.
GGGTTTAAAATCATCAATGGGATACTTAGGTGCAAAAAGAATTAAAGATCTTAGAAAAAAACCAAAATTTGTCAAAATTACTAAAGCAGGTTTTTATGAAAGTATGGTACATAACATAGACCAAATAAAAAGATGATAAAAAAAACTACCTTAGCAATAATTTTACTTTTTACTTTAATTTTTAATGTTAACGCGGAGAAAGTTAATTTTTTTGATGAAGCAAAAAATCTTTATGAAAATGAAAAATATGAAGACTCAAAATTTTTATTTCAAAGAAATATTGTATATAATCCCAAAGACTCAAAGTCATATCTATATTTAGCAAAAATATTTAAAAATGAAGAAAACAAAACAGAACTGGAAAAAAATATAAATACAGTCTTACTACTCGAGCCAAACAACGAAGAGGCAATGTATCTATTAATAGATATTGAGTTAGAAAGATCTAATTTTTCTAAAGCAGAGGAACTTAGAGAAGATTTTAAGAAAATATGCTCGAACCTTTGTGATAAAATCGCGTCTATTAACAAACGCCTAAAAGAGTTTGAAAAAAAAGATGCGTCTTGAAAATAATCTAGATAAAATTTTAATAATCGATTTTGGGTCTCAGTTTACACAATTAATTGCAAGAAAAGTAAGAGAATTAAATGTTTTTTGTGAAATTATAAGTCACAACAAACTTAAAGACTACAAAAATGAAAAAAATGTCAAAGGCATCGTTTTATCAGGCGGTCCCTTAAATGTTTATCAAAATAAAAAAGTTAAATTCAATAGAAGTATATTAAGTTTAAATATTCCAATTTTAGGTATTTGTTTTGGCCACCAGATAATCTCTAAAGAATTAGGAGGTAAAGTAAAACGAGCAAAATCAAGAGAATTCGGGTTAGCAAAAGTTACAAAATTAAAAAAAAGCGCTTTAACCGAAAATTTCTTTTCAAAAAAATCTACCAATGTATGGATGAGCCATGGAGATGAGGTAATTAAATTACCTAAAGGTTTTAAAGTTATAGCAAAATCCTCAAATTCGAAATTATGCATGATAGAAAATGTAAAAAATAAAATATATGGCATACAGTTTCATCCAGAAGTTTCCCATACAGTTAAAGGCAAAGTAATATTAAAAAACTTTGTAATTAAAATTTGTAAAATTAAAAAAAATTGGACATCAAAAAATCAAAAATCCAAACTTATGCAACAAATTAAAGAACAAGTTGGAAATTCTAAAGTAATTTGTGCATTATCTGGTGGAGTAGATAGTAGTGTAGTAGCAAAATTAATTAGTAATGCGATTGGAAAAAACTTAACTTGTATATTCGTTAATACTGGTCTGCTCAGAAAAAACGAGGAAAAACAAGTAGTAAATACTTTTAGAAAAAAATTTAAATTGAATTTAATTTATGTAAATGCTGAACAATTATTTGTAAGCAAATTAAAAAACGTAACAGATCCAGAAAAAAAAAGAAAAATTATTGGAAATTTATTTATCAAACTTTTTGAAAAATACGCAAAAAAAATAAAAAATGTAAAATTTTTGGCTCAAGGAACTCTATACCCTGATTTAATTGAAAGTAAGTCTGTAACAGGAAGTCAAACGTCAAAAATTAAGTCTCATCATAATGTTGGTGGTCTACCGAAAAGGATGAAATTAAAATTGGTTGAGCCATTGAAGTATTTATTTAAAGATGAAGTTAGAATGTTAGGTCTAGAATTAAATTTAAGTAAAGAAATTATTTCTAGACATCCTTTTCCTGGTCCTGGTTTAGCAATTAGAATGCCAGGCATAATTACTAAAGAAAAAATAAAAATTTTAAAAGAAGCAGATAATTATTTTGTAAATGCATTAAGAGAACACAATCTATATCATAAGATATGGCAGGCTTATGCTGCATTACTACCTGTTAAAACTGTTGGTGTTATGGGAGACAATAGAACCTATGAATATTTATGCTTGCTTAGAGCAATAACATCTGAAGATGGGATGACAGCGGATTATTTTCAATTTAATAAATCATTTATGCAAATGGTATCGAATAAAATAGTTAATAATATTCGAGGTATAAATAGAGTAGTTTATGATGTGACTTCTAAACCACCAAGTACTATTGAACTAGAATAGAAATAAATTATAATTTTACTATGAAATATTTGCACACAATGATCAGAATTTCTAATATTCAGGAGTCGTTAAAATTTTTTTGTGATGGACTGGGTTTAAAAGAGACAAAAAGAATGGAAAATGAAAAAGGCAGATATACATTAATTTTTTTAGCTGCACCAAACGACAATAATGCAGAAATTGAACTAACTTATAATTGGGACGGTGACAATTTAGGAGAGGGATCTAGAAATTTTGGTCACTTAGCTTATAGAGTTAAAAATATATACGAGATATGTCAAAGACTAATGGATATGGGTTATACAATTAATAGACCACCTAGAGATGGTCATATGGCATTTGTGAAATCACCAGATAAAATATCAATTGAAATACTTCAGGAGGGAAATCTTCCTCCTAAAGAGCCCTGGTCATCAATGGAAAATACTGGAACTTGGTAATATTAGAAATACTTAATATATTTTTCGTTAATATTTAAAATTTCTAAATCGACTAATCCACCTATTACTAATTGAATAGCAACCAATAATATAAAGCCTAAACCTATATAAGCTATCCATAGATGTTTTTGTATATAATTTGCTAAATAAGTAGCTAATGCTCCAGTAAGGACTACTGATAATACTAAGCCAAAAATCATAAAACCAAAATTACCTTTGGCTGCACCCACAACGCCAATAACGTTATCAAAACTAATCGTAATATCTGCAAATAACACTTTGTAAATACTTTTTATAAATGAAGGTTCCATAGATTTCTTTTTAGGAGACTTAATTTTTTGAATTTCAAATAAATCTTTTCTTAAGTCATTAACAATCCAAATTAAAAGTAATCCACCAAGAATTTTAATGAAGTAAAACTTAAATAAATATGTTGCAAATATTGCAAATATAACTTTGAAAACTAACGCTCCAACTACTCCCCAGAATATTATTTTTTTTCTATTTTTTGGGACAAAATTAGCTGCTATTAATCCTATTATTATTGCATTATCTGCCGCAAGAATAATATCTATAAATATAATTTGCAGTAAAATGAGTGATTGTTCGATCAAGATGTTATTATAATAGTAATTATTTATTATTTTTCAATAAAACATCAAAAATTTTTATTGATTTAAGTTTTAATACATAATGAGATATGTTTTTTAGAAATATGGAGGATTTATGAAACTTTTCAAAATTTTGCTCTCTGTTTTATTTTCTGTTCTTTTAACTGCTAATGCTTTTGCCGCAGAAAAATGGGATATGGCACTAGCATATGGTGCAAGCAACTTCCATTCTGCTAATGCAGCTGAATTTGCTAAAAATGTTTCAGAAAAAAGTGGGGGAAAATTAACAATAGTAACACACCCAGGTGGATCTCTATTTAAAGGTGGAGAGATATTTAGGGCTGTTAGAACTGGACAAGCTCAAATTGGTGAGAGATTTATGTCGGCTCTAGGTAAAGAGGATCCGTTATTAGAGATTGATTCACAACCATTTCTTGCGACATCTTATGATGACGCTATGAAACTGTATCAAGCATCTAAGCCCGCAATAATTAAAGGTCTAGATCAAAAAGGTCTTGTATTTTTATACGCTGTACCATGGCCTGCGCAAGGTCTTTATAGTAAAAAAGAGATTAACAGTGTTGCTGATTTAAAAGGTTTAAAATTTAGAGCATATAATTCTGCAACTATTAGAATGGCCGAGTTGACAGGTATGGCTCCTACAAAAATAGAAGCAGCTGAAATAAGCCAAGCATTCTCAACTGGTGCGGTTGAAAGCATGATTACTTCACCAACTACTGGTAAGAACAGTAAAATTTGGGAAAATGGAGTAAAGTATTTTTATGATATTGCAGCTTGGTTTCCAAAAAATATGGTTGTAGCTCACAGAGGTTCTTGGAATAAATTAGATAAAGCTACACAAAAAATGATTATGGAAGAGGCAGCAGTTGCTGAGAAAAAAGGTTGGGCACTTTCAAAAAAAGGAAATATTGCTGATAAAAAAGCTTTAGCTGATGCTGGAATGAAAGTAGGCAAAGTAAATGCAGCCCTTGAAAGTCATTTCAAAAAAGTTGGTGCTACAATGGCAGAAGAATGGAAGAAAAAAGCTGGCGATAGAGGTGCTAGTGTTCTTGCTGCTTATAATTAAATCATTATAATTAAAAAGGCCGTGTTAAACGGCCTTTTTATATGTTTACTAAATTCAATAAATTTCTAAATAATCTTTATAGTTACTCAGGCTATATCGCTGCATTCTTTCTTATTTTGGTTGCAGTTTTTATTTTAATTGGAATTTCATCAAGAATATTTGGTTTTTATATGAGAGGCCTAGCTGAATATTCTGGATATTGTATGGCTGCCTCATCTTTTTTTGCTTTATCTTATACTTTCGTAGAAGGTGGCCATATTAGAATTACTTTATTTTTAGAAAAAGCTACTGGGATTAAAAAGAGATTTTTGGAATTATGGAGTTTGATAGTTGCAACTATATTTTCTGGTTATCTAGCTTTTTATTTTTTGAAAATGCTAAAAATATCTTATGAATTTCAAGAGAGAAGTGAAGGAGCTGACGAAATTTTAATTTGGATACCACAAACTAGTGTTGCTTTAGGATCACTAATATTTTTCATATGTGTATCTCATCAATTAGTTTTGAAAATACAAACAAAAAAAAATGACTGAAATTTTACTTACTATATTTTTCATAAGTGTTCTCTTGATATTTTTAGGCTCGGGAATTTGGGTTGCTATAAGCATGGTTGGAGTTTCATCAATAGGAATGATGCTGTTCACCACAAGACCAGTTGGTGATGCGATGGCAACAACAATTTGGGGAGCCTCATCTTCATGGACTTTAACTGCACTTCCTTTATTTGTTTGGATGGGTGAAATTTTATTTCGGACGAAGTTATCTGAAAATTTATTTGAAGGATTATCTCCATGGATGCAGAAACTACCTGGTGGCTTAGTGCATGTTAATGTAGTTGGATGTGCTTTATTTGCAGCTATTTCAGGATCTTCTGCAGCAACTGTAGCCACAGTAGGAAAAATGTCTATTCCAGAACTAAGAAAAAGAAAATATCCAGAAAGTATTCTGCTTGGAAGTTTAGCTGGTTCAGGAACGCTGGGTCTTCTAATTCCACCTTCAATTATTTTAATTATTTATGGTGTGACTGTCCAAGAGTCGATAGCAAAACTATTTATTGCAGGAATTGTACCAGGAATAATGATTGCGTTGATCTTTATGACATATGTAATGATTTGGTCGTTAATAAATAAAAAATCTATGCCTACTTTTAAACAAAACTTCTCACTGATGGAAAAGGTAAGGAAATCAGGAAAACTGATACCTGTAATATTATTAATAGTTTCAGTTATTGGCTCAATTTATACTGGTATAGCAACTGCAACTGAAGCAGCCTCATTGGGTGTAGTTGGCGCATTAATTTTATCATACTTTCAAAAAAGTTTATCTTTAAAAACATTTAAAGAATCATTGCTTGGTGCTACTAAAACTTCTTGTATGATAGCTTTTATATTAGCTGGAGCCACTTTTTTATCTTTGGCAATGGGTTTTACAGGATTGCCAAGAAATCTTGCTCTATGGATTGAAGGAATGGAACTTTCTCCATATGTTTTAATTTTTGTTTTAATGATCTTTTATATAATTCTTGGAATGTTTCTTGATGGTATCTCTGCTGTAGTTTTAACAATGGCTATAATTGAACCAATGATTAGACAAGCAGGTTTTGATATGATTTGGTTTGGTGTATTTCTAGTTATTGTTGTCGAAATGGCTCAGATCACACCACCGGTTGGTTTTAATCTTTTTGTTCTTCAGGGTATGGCTAATAAAGATATGGGTTATATAGCAAGAAGCGCGTTTCCACTCTTCTTGCTAATGATTTTTGCTGTTATTTTAGTTGTGATATTTCCAGAAATCGCTCTTTGGATGCCTGAGCAAATGATAAAAAATATAAATTAATATTTTGATTTTTTAGACCCGTCTATCACGCCCTTTAGCTGATTATATTCTTCACAATTACATCCCTCTAGAACACTTAATCTTTCTTTTGCTAAATTCATCCTATTGGTTGCAACATATAATTCACCTAAATATTCATTAATTCCTATGTGATTTGGCTCAATCGCTAAACCTTGAAGATAATATTTCTCACCATTTTCAAAATCACCAATTTTTCTTGTTGCAAATCCAAGATAGTTTAAAGTATCAGCTTTATTTGGTTTCATCTTATTTGACTTTACCAAAAATTTAATTGCTCTTTCGTATCTTTTAATCGCTTTCTCGGTTTTACCTTTTTTTTCTAATTTTTTTGCCATTTTTATTTGTTGTACAGCTTTATCATATAACGTTTCTTTTGAGCTCGAGTCACTTGAACCAGCAGCAAAAGATGTTCCTGCTAAAAAAATTAAAAAGAACATTGAAAAAAATATTTTTTTTATCATTATTTAAATTTCCTTAAGTTAGTTAGTGTTTTTAGCTCTAAGCCATTATCTATTAAATTATTTTTTATAGATAATGCTGTAGATAGTGAACTTTCATTATCCCCATGTATGCACACAGAGTCTATTTCACAAGGTATTTGCTTTCCGCTGTGACAATTAATGGCCTGGTTCTGAACCATGCTTAAAACGTGACTTTTTGCTTTATCTGGATCTGTAATAAGTGCATGAGGCTCTTTTCTAGACACTAAATTTCCATTATCTTCATAATTTCTATCGGCAAAAATTTCACATGCTATCCTCATATCAAATTTCTTTGCAGCCTCTTCCATTTTTGAACCTGTCGGTACCAAATAGATTAAATCTTTATTAAAATTGCAGATTGATTTTGCAATGATAGTTGCAAGCTCAATATCTTCGCAAGCCATATTATTTAATGCACCGTGTGGTTTTATATGGGTAACAATCTCACCATGTTTTTCAGCTATATTTTGCAAAATTTCATACTGATCAATTAATAATCTATTTATTTCATCTGAAGATAAATTTAGTCTTTTACGTCCAAAGTTTTCAGGATCATTAAATGATGGATGAGCTCCTATGCTAACACCATTTTTCTTGCAAATTTTTACAACTTGGTTCATGCTATCTTCATCACCAGCATGATAACCACATGCAACGTTGGCTGAATTGACAATTTCTAGTAATTTTGGATCATTTTCATCTGAATGATGCTTTGATTTTTCACCTAAATCACAATTGATATTAATTTCCATACTAATAAATCATAAGTATAACATGGTATGATAAAAAATATATTAAATCTTGGTGACGCAGCTTTGTATTGTGACTTTGGAAACGATGTAAATCAAGAAATTAATTCAAATGTTATCAAATATTTTTACCATATAAAAAAATTAAATTTAAAAGGTATTACAAATTTAACTCCATCTTATAATAAATTAATAATTTCATATGATTTAAATATACATTCTTTTTTATCTTTAAAAAAAAAAATTGAGAATATAGAGATTAAAGAAAACAAAAAATTAGAGAAAAACTTAATCAAAATACCGGTATGTTGTGATAATGACTTTGCATTAGATATTAAAAGAGTTGAAAACAAATTAAAATTAAAATCAGAAATAATCCTCGAAAAATTTTTTAGTAAAAATTACTTTTGTTATATGACGGGATTTGTTGCTGGTATGCCTTTTCTTGGTGATCTTGCCCAGGATATGAGATTAAAAAGATTAGAAACACCAAGAGTTAAAGTTCCAAAAGGTTCAGTTGGAATAACAGAACAATTTTGTAACATATACACTTTTGAAACACCTGGGGGATGGAATATTTTGGGAAATACACCACAAAATATTTTCGACACATCTAATCAATCAAACCCTAATCTTGTTAATCCAGGTGATACAATAAAATTTCATAGAATAACTTTAGATCAATATAATGAAATCAAAAGATAGAAACTACTTTAAAATTTTAAGAGCTGGTATCAATACCACATATCAAGACTTAGGAAGAAATAATTTATACCATATTGGTATTCCTTTTAGTGGAGCGATGGATAAAAGAAATTTTCAATTGTTAAACTCACTTCTACAAAATGATTACAATTCACCGGTAATAGAATTTGCTTATCAAGGCCCGCATTTGAAGTATTTCGGAAAAGATATTTTTTTTTGTATTTCTGGAAATGTATCATTTAAAATTATAACAAAAGAAGGTGTTATTGATGGTAATTCCTACCAATGTTATTTGTTAAAAAATGGTGATGAAGTCGATATTCATTCAACCAACAAGTCTGTTTATGGATATTTTTCGATTAATGGAACTTTTGCTGTTGATTATTATTGGGGAAGCTGTTCAATAAATACTCAAGCTCAAATTGGACCAAATAACGGGAATAAATTTTCTAAAGATTTAGAAATTGAAGTAATTGATATTAATAATTCTTTTAACAAAAGAAAACTTAATTACTTAGGTAGTACTATTGAAAATATAAGGGTCATTAAAGGCACAAACTATGATTATTTTTCTGATTCTTCACAAAATAAATTTTTTAAAGAAAGTTTTAAAATTACAAAACTTTCTGACAGGATGGGTATGAGATTAGAAGGTCCAAAAATTGAAAATATCGTTGATCCTAATATAAAATCTGAAGGTTTGGTAAAAGGTGTAATTCAAATCACATCTGCTGGAGATCCAATAATTATGTTATCAGATCATGGAACTATTGGTGGATATCCAAAGATTGCAACTGTCATTTCTGCTGACTATGATCGACTGGTACAACTAACACCAGGATCTAATATTAAATTTAAAGATGTAAGCTTAGAGGATGCTGAAACATTATATAAACTTTATCAGATGGAGACTAATAATCTTATTTCTCAAATTAAATGAATTTAATTACAAAATTACCAGGGCCGCTTTTGATTTTTTTTGGTGCTTTCAGTTTAAGTTTTGGAGGGTTGATAGTCAAATCTTTCGAAGGTTCCACTTTATGGCAGATTTTATTTTGGAGATCAGTTTTTTTTATAATTGTAGTTCTGATCTTTCTAATTATTAGTTATAAGCAAAATTTTATTTCAGCATTTTATAAATCTGGAATCCCTGGTCTTATTGGAGGAGTTATACTTGCCTGTGGTTTTAGTGGTTATGTTTTTGCAATGTATAATACTACTGTAGCAAATACTAATTTTATAATTCAAACCCAAACATTATTTTTAGCAATCTTTGGATATATCTTTTTAAAAGAAAAAATAAACTTAATAACATTAACTTCTATAGTTTTAGCAATTTCAGGAATAATTTTAATGATTGGAAGCTCATTAACAGTTGGACAAATGAGTGGAAATATTGCTGCTTTTATTATGCCAATATCATTCGCAACATTAATTTTAATAGTTAGAAAATTTCCAAGTGTTGATATGGTTCCATTACAATTTATTGCAGGAGTTATTGCTTTGATTATAGGTTATTTTATGTCTAAGACAATTTTTATATCTTTAAATGATATATTTTTAGGATTTTTAGCTGGTTTTTTTCAACTTGGTTTTGGTTTTATTTTTATTACAATCGGCGCAAGATCTACACCTTCAGCCCTAGTTGGAATCATAATGTTATCAGAAGCAGTTTTGGGTCCTTTTTGGGCATGGATATTTATAAATGAAAATCTTCCAAGCAGTGTTATTATAGGAGGGATAATTATAATCTTGGCTGTTTTAATACAATTTATAAATATCTTAAAAGGAAAAACTTTATCAGATTAAATCAAATGGAAAAAAATTTATTATTATTAATTAATTTTAGGAAGAAATTGATTTTCTTTATAATTATATTCTCTTTTTGTTTTTACAATATATCTGAGGCAACTTTTAAATATAAAATTGGTCAAAAAATTGAAGGAGATTTTAATATTAGTGATAGAACAGTTATACCTTTACCAGAAGGGGAATGGAGAGTTATTTATAGATATGGAGAGAATATATTTAGAGGTATTCACGGTTACTTGATTAGCTTGGTTCAGATATCAGATAATAATATTACGAAACTGTTAGAAATTGAAAAAATAGATAGTCTATCTACTATAAAAGGTTACTTAACGCCACTATTCGTAGAGCAAGTTTTTAAACCAAAAAGACATGGTTGTATCGATAGAAAATATTATACATTGTTAAAATACTACAAATCTTCTGGAATTACACATAATTGTGTTTCTATAAAACATATAGATACAAATTTTGAATTATTTGAAAATGAAGACCCAAATATTGATATGGGCTATTTAATAAATTGGGCTGAAAAAAATAATCTAAATTATTCAGATACATATTTGGCTTATGATTTATCAGTTTATATTCCAAGAATTGCTGATAGATATCTTTCAATTTTTTTATTCGAATCGCCTCAAAGCTTCACAAATTATAAACCAATATATAGTTCAGAGTCTCAAAGTGAATTTCATCCACAGAATATCGATAAATTTCCTAAAGCTAAAAGCGTGATGGAGGAATGGATAAATTTTATAGCCCAGTACCACGAATCTGTTGAAATTGGATTGAAAATTAAAGATAAATATAAATTGGACATTGAAAGAAGTGTCTATTCTAAATCTCAAAAAAATAATGATAATCTTGAACTTATTGAAATGCTGGAGAAGTTGAATAATCTTTATAAATCAAATGTTTTAACTAATGATGAGTTCATTAAAGCAAAAGAAAAGTTGCTAAATCAAAATAATTAAAATATAAGACTTCTACGGGAGAATGGATTGAAATAAATCCTGCCGAAGGAGCAACCACCCCGGAAACTCTCAGGCAAATGGACCGTACATATTAACTCTGGAAAGAGAATTATTCTCGCCGAAGGAGCAAATCTCTCAGGCAAAAAGACAGAGGGGGCATATAGAGTTAATATGAGTATAAAAAAAACATCATTAAATAATCTTCACATCAAGTATGGAGCAAAGCTTGTTGAGTTTGCTGGATATCAAATGCCAATTCAATATAAGGATGGAATTATACAAGAGCATAAATACACACGTTCACATTCTGGAATTTTTGATGTTTCTCATATGGGTCAATTGTTTATTTCAGGTGGAGATAACCTGACAAATGATCTTGAGAAGATTTTTCCTGCAGATCTAAAAAAATTGAAAACTAATCAAAGCAAGTATTCATTTTTAATGAATAACAAAGGAGGTATCCAGGACGATCTCATAATTACTAAAACCTCTGATGGATTTTTAATAATATTGAATGCTGCATGTAAGTATAATGATTATGAAGTAATAAAAGCTAAACTTGATAATCAATATAAATTAAATCTTGACGAGTCATTGTCATTAATTGCATTACAGGGCCCCGAAGCAAAAAATGTTTTAAATAAAGTTATACCTGGTTGTAACAGTCTAAAATTTATGAACGGAAACAACTATGTCTATAACAATAAAAAAGTATACATAACTAGATCAGGATATACTGGTGAGGATGGATTTGAAATTTCTATAAAACATAGTGATGCTGAAACTTTTGTAGAAAGTTTGATAGAAAATGGATCTAAATTAATTGGTTTAGGAGCAAGAGATACATTAAGAATGGAAGCTGGACTATGTTTATATGGAAATGATTTAGACAACGATACGAGTCCAATCGAAGCTAATTTAAAATGGGCAATACCCAAAAGTAGGATTGAGACTGAATTTGTTGGATCAGAAGTTTTAAAAAACCAATTTCAAAGTGGAGTAAAAAAATTAAGAGTTGGCATAAAACCAGACAGCAAAGTAATTGCTAGAGGAAATACTAAAATTTATAATGATAAAAACCAAGAAATTGGGAAGGTAACAAGTGGTACATTTGGACCAAGTGTAGAACATCCAATAGCAATGGGGTATGTCGATAATAGTTATTCAACTGTAAATACAAAAATATTTCTTGAAGTTAGAGGCAAAAAAATTCCTGCAAATATTTGTAACTTACCGTTTTATAAAAAAAATTACGTAAAAGGGGAAATTAATGTCTGAAGTTAAATATTCAAAAGAACATGAGTGGATTAAACTAAATGGAGAAGAAGCTACGATTGGAATAACTAAACATGCAACAGAAATGCTTGGGGATATAGTATTTGCTGAACTCCCAGAGAAAGGTTCAAATGTTGATAAAGATGGAACTGCTGGAGTGGTTGAGTCAACGAAAGCTGCTAGCGATGTTTACACTCCTGTTAGTGGAGAAGTTATAGATACAAATCAAATGATAGTTGATGATCCATCAAAAATAAATGAAGACCCAGAAGAGTCTGCATGGTTTTTTAAACTTAAAATAAAAGACAAATCTGAAATGGATAGTCTTATGAGTAAAGAAGAATATGAAAAATTTGCAAAGGAGACATCAGCATAATGTTACCAAATTCAGAAAAAGATTTTATAAAAAGACACATTGGACCTTCTAAAGAAGACCAATCAAAAATGTTGAAAGAACTAAATTATCAATCACTAGATGATTTAATGAATAACACTGTTCCAGAAAAAATAATGTTTAAAGGTGAGCTTAATATCGGTGAGTCTAATTCAGAATATGAGGCATTAAGAAAATTAAGAGTAATTTCAAAAAAAAATCATGTTTACTCAAATTTTATTGGAATGGGTTATTATGGAACTTATACGCCGTATGTCATTTTAAGAAATATTTTAGAAAATCCTGGTTGGTACACATCATATACACCTTATCAGCCTGAAGTAGCTCAAGGAAGACTTGAGATGTTATTAAACTTTCAACAAATGATTGTTGATTTTACAGGAATGGATATCGCTAATGCTTCTTTATTGGATGAAGGTACAGCAGCAGCAGAAGCCATGGGTCTTAGTCATAGATTAAATAAAAAAGATAGTAATTTAGTTTTTGTATCTGAGGATTGCCATCCTCAAACAATAAATGTAATTCAAACTAGAGCTGAACCAATGGGTTTAAAAGTTTTAGTTGGAAAAGAAGATGAAGTTTTAGACCAATTAAAAGAAGATCTAGTTTGTGGAATTTTACAATATCCTGGAACTTTAGGAGATATTAAAGACCCAAGTGAAGCAATTAGCAAAATTCATAAAAAAAATGGTAAGGCTGTATTAGCATGTGATTTATTAGCTTTAGCAAAATTAAAAACACCAAGAGAACTTGGTGCTGATATAGCAGTAGGAAGCTCTCAGCGATTTGGAATACCAATGGGGTATGGAGGTCCACATGCTGCATTTTTTGCAACTAAGGACGAGTATAAGAGATCGATGCCTGGTAGAATTGTTGGTGTGTCAGTTGATAGACATGGTAACAAGGCATACAGATTATCTTTACAAACTAGAGAGCAACACATCAGAAGAGATAAGGCAACAAGCAATATTTGTACTGCACAAGCTTTATTAGCAATTGTTTCAGCAGCATATGCTATTTATCATGGTCCAGATGGAATTAAAAATATTTCTGAAAGAGTTTCTCAATTAGCAAAAAGTTTTGCTGACAAAATAAAACAGTCAGGTTATGAAATTTATTCTGATTATTTTTTTGATACTGTTACAATTATTACCAAAGAAAAGACTGATCAAATTTATAAAAATGCTCTAAATCAGAGAGTAAATATACGAAAAATAAATTCTGAAATGCTTGCTGTCTCTTTCGATGAAAGAAAAAACGTTTATAGAGTAAATCAATTATTAAAAATTTTTAATGCTGCAGAATCAATAAAAAAAGAGGATCCTTCAGTTAAATTACCTAATTTACCAAAAAATTTATTAAGAACTTCAAAATATTTAGAGCATCCAATTTTTAACTTATATCATTCAGAAACTGAAATGCTTAGATATCTTAAAAAGCTAGAGGATAAGGATATAGCATTGAATAGAACTATGATAGCACTTGGTTCGTGCACAATGAAGTTAAATGCTGCTGCTGAAATGATCCCGATTTCTTGGAAAGAATTTGCAGAACCTCATCCTTTTGTTCCAGTTGAACAAATGGAAGGTTTTAGAGATTTGTTTACTGATTTAAAAAATTGGTTGAGATCTATAACAGGTTTTTCTGGTGTTTCTCTACAACCTAATGCAGGCGCTCAAGGAGAATATGCAGGTCTAATGGTTATAAGAAAGTACCACTTAGATAGAGATGAAGCTCATCGTAACATATGTTTAATTCCAAGTTCGGCACATGGTACAAATCCAGCAAGCGCACAAATGGTTGGAATGAAAGTGGTTGTTGTTAATTGTGATAAAGAGGGAAATGTAGATTTCGATGATTTAAGGAAAAAAGTAGAGCAACATTCAGAAAATCTCGCAGCTTTAATGGTAACTTACCCATCTACCCATGGAGTATTTGAGGAAAAAATAACTGATATTTGTGAGTTAGTTCACAAACATGGTGGACAGGTCTATATGGATGGAGCAAATTTAAATGCCCTTGTTGGAGTTGCAAAGCCTGGAAATTTTGGTCCAGATGTTTGTCATATTAATCTGCATAAAACATTTTGTATCCCCCACGGTGGTGGTGGACCTGGAATGGGACCTATAGCTTGTAAAAAACATTTACAAGTTTATCTGCCTAATCATCCAGTAATAAAAGATTGCGGACCAACAAGTGGAATTGGAGCAGTATCAGCAGCTCCTTGGGGTAGCTCAAGTATTCTATCAATCTCTTGGATGTATATTAAAATGATGGGATCAGCAGGATTAAAGCTTGCTACTCAAGTTGCAATTTTAAACGCAAATTATATTGCTCACAGACTAAAAGATCACTTTCCGATTTTGTACAAAGGTGCAAATGGCAATGTTGCACATGAGTGCATAATTGATATTAGAAATATTAAATCTGAAACAGGGGTAACAGAAGAAGATATTGCTAAAAGAATGATAGATTTTGGATTTCACGCACCAACTATGTCATGGCCTGTTGCTGGCACTATGATGATAGAGCCAACCGAAAGTGAAGGGTTATCAGAAATAGACAGATTTTGTGACACTTTAATTAAGATTAAAGAAGAAATTGAAAAAATTAAATCAGGTGAATTTGATAAAATTGATAATCCAATTAAAAATGCTCCTCACACTGATACTGAATTATCATCAGATGTATGGGAACATAAATATTCAAGACAAGAAGCAGCATATCCTGCAAGTTTTCTAAAACAAAATAAATTTTGGCCTCCAGTTGCCCGGGTAGATAATGTTTATGGAGATAAAAATATTTTCTGCACATGTCCAAGCATGGATGAGTTTAAAGAAGACGCAGCATAGCCTTAATGCGAATTGCAGTAATTGGATCAGGCATTTCTGGTTTATCAGCAGCACAAAAGCTTTCTAAAAAACACCATGTTGATTTATTTGAAAGTGAGGATCATTTTGGTGGTCATTCATATACCCTAGACACATTAATTAATGGTAAAAAAGTTCCTGTAGATATTGGCTTTATTGTTTTTAATCATGAAACTTATCCAAATCTCATAAATTTTTTTAATGAATTAAAAATTGAAATTGAAAAAAGCGATATGTCATTTTCTGTTTCTGTAAAAGACACAAATTATGAATATTGTGGCAGAGGCTTAAACGGAATTTTTGCAAATAAAACTAATCTTTTTAATTTAAAATTTTTAAAAATGTTTTTTGATATTATAAATTTCTACAAAAAGTGTGATCAAATTAAAAGTTTAAATGACGAGATTACTCTTGGTGAATTTCTTGAAAAAAATAAATGGTCAAAAAATTTTATTAATTTTCATCTAATCCCAATGGTTTCTGCTATCTGGTCTATGCCACCAGTAGAAGCAAATCAAATGCCAATTAAATTTTTCTTAAAATTTTTTCAAAATCATGGACTTTTTAAATTAAAAAATAGACCACAATGGTACACAGTCACCAACAGAAGTAGAACTTATGTAGAGAAAGTATTAACTCAAATAAGTGGAGAATATTTTAAAAATTACAAAATTAATTCGATAAAAAGAAATAAAATTGGTGTTCAAGTATATTATGGTGCTAGCAATGAATTTTTTGATTATGATAAAGTTGTTATTGCTACTCATGCAGATGATGCATTGAAAATTTTGAGCGAGCCGACTGATGATGAAAAAAAAATACTTTCAAATTTTAAATATAAATCTAATCTAGCAGTAATACATACCGATGATGTATGTATGCCAAATAATAAAAAAGTTTGGTCTTCATGGAATTCCTCAGTTGATAAGTTAGATATTAGCAAAACATCGCTTACTTATTGGCTTAACTTATTGCAAAACTTGAAAACAGAAAAAAATATTTTCTTAACTTTAAATCCTTTTTTTGAAATAGATCAAAAAAAAGTCCTACAAAAAGTTACTTTTACCCACCCTTATTTTGATCAAGAAGCTTTGAATAATCAAAAATTATTAAAAGAAATACAAAATAAAAGAAATGTATTGTTTTGTGGAAGTTATTTTGGTTACGGTTTTCATGAAGATGGAATAAAATCATCCATTAATATGATTGAAAACCTAAATGATTAAAAATTCCAATATTTACGAAGGTAAAGTAATTCATAAAAGATTTAAGCCAAAATATCACTTTTTTAAATACAACGTTTTTTCACTCTTTTTAGATCTTGATGAAATTAATTTGATACAAAAAAAAATTAAAATTTTTTCTAACAATAGTTTTAACATTTTAAGTTTTTATGACAAAGATCACGGACCTAGAGACGGTAGTGATTTAAAAGCCTGGGTAATAGAAAATTTAAAATCAAACAACATTCAATTTGAAAATATAAAGGTAAAATTACTTTGTTATCCTAGAATATTTGGTTACGTGTTTAATCCATTAAGTATTTTTTTCGTTTATGATAATCATTCAAAAATTATAGCTATATTGTATGAGGTTAAAAATACATTTGGTGAGCAACATACTTATATATTTAAAGTCAACGACGAAAAAATAATTACAAATAGCTGTGAGAAGAAGTTTTTCGTTTCACCATTTATTGAAATGAAAAGCAAATATAATTTTAGAATCCTTAAACCTGAAAAAATGTTATCCGTAATAATTGATCAAAGTGATAAGGAGGGAAAATTATTATATGCTTCACAAGATGGGGTTGCAAAAGAAATTAACAATAAAAATATCCTTATATCTTATATTTCTCACCCTTTAATGACCTTTAAAGTTATTGCCGCAATCCATTTTGAAGCATTAAAATTATGGTTAAAGGGAGTTAAGTTAGTCAAAAAAAATATAAAAATAAAAAATAATATTACGTTTGAAAAAAAATGAATTTTAATCTTTTGTCAGATAAAATCGTATTTAATTCTCTCAAACTAATAAAGCATGGATTTCTTGAAATTCAAAATCATGACAGCAAAATATATAAGTTTGGTAATGAGAGTGAATTATTAAGAGCAAAGATTAAAATTAACAAACCTGGTTTAACACTTCAAATAATAAAATCGGGAAGTGTAGGACTTGCAGAAGCGTATATGCGAAATGAATTTGAAACAGATAATCTAACTAATCTAATAGAAATAACAGCTAAAAATATAAAACTTGTTTATAAATTTTCAGGTATCTTTGATATATCAATGATTAATAAACTAAAGAGTATTTTCATAAAAAATAACAAGAGCAGAAGTAAGAAAAATATTTCAAAGCATTATGATTTAGGAAATGATTTCTTTTCATTATGGTTAGATCCTTCACTTACTTATTCAAGTGCAATTTTTGAAAAACAAAAAGATGATTTATTTTCTGCTCAACTAAATAAATATAAAAAGCTTACAGAATTAATAAAGCCAAACGTAGGAAATAAAATCTTAGAAATTGGCTGTGGCTGGGGTGGCTTTGCTGAATATGTGGGTAAAAATTATGATGTAAAATTAGATTGTATAACAATTTCTAAAGAGCAATTTGAATTTTCAAAAAAAAGAATATTTGAAAATGGATTGAATGAAAAAGTGAATATATTTTTGAAAGATTATAGAGATGTAAAAGACAAATATAATTCCATCGCATCAATAGAAATGATAGAAGCTGTCGGTCAAAATTATTTAGTCAATTATTTTAAAAGTATTAAAAAAAATTTAACCGAGAATGGAAAAGCTGCTATACAAGCCATAACAATCGATGATAGTTTGTTTGACAGATATAAAACTAAAGAAGACTTTATACAAAAATACATATTTCCTGGAGGTTTTTTGCCATCAAAGAAAAAATTATATGATTTATCTTACAGCAACGGCTTAGAAATTGAAAAATATGAATCTTATGGTTCTCACTATTCCAGCACTTTAAAAATATGGAGAGATGAATTCCTAAAAAAATGGGAAGAGATTTCAAAACATGGATTTGATATTAAATTTAAACGTATGTGGCATTTTTATTTGTCATATTGCGAAGCAGGATTTAAATCAAAGAACATAGATTTAATTCAATTTTCCATGCAAAATAAAATTTAATATGATTAACAGAAAATTTTTTAAAGTATTTTTATTGATAATTTTTACAGGATTAATTACAAGCTGTATAAATAATCAATCTATGAAACCAGAAGATTTTAAAGATCAAAAACCAAGATTAATAATTGAAGAATATTTAAGTGGTAAGGTCAAAGCTTGGGGCATACTCCAAAACAGATCAGGTAAAGTTACAAGACAATTTTCAGCAGACTTGGACGGTAAGTGGGATGGCAAACAACTTATATTAGATGAAAAATTTATTTGGAATGATGGTGAAATACAAAATAGGCAATGGGTAATAGATAAAATTGATGAACATAATTATGAGGGAACCGCAGGCGATGTAGTTGGAAAGGCTAGGGGGTATTCGTATGGCCCAGCATTTAAATTTGAGTATGTTTTGTTAGTTCCAGTGAAAGGAAAAAATATCAAAATTACTTTTGATGATTGGATATTTATGCAAGACGAAAGAGTAGCTATCAACAGAGCTAAAATGACAAAATTTGGAATTAAAGTCGCTGAGTTGACTGTAATGTTTATTAAAGATTAATTTTATTTTTTTTGTAATTTAGTTAATTTCCGTATTAAATAAAAATATAGTCGATCAGGAATTATTTTTAAAAATTTAAGGATCAAAGTTAATTCTTTTGGATAATGTATTTCAAAATTAGAACCATTAATAAGTCCATCGTAAATTTTGTCTGCTGAGAATTCTGGAGTTTTGAGAAACGGCATCTTAAAATCATTCTTATCAGTCATTGGTGTTTTTATAAAACCTGGAGAAACTAAACAAACCCTCACACCATATCTTCCAAAATCAAAATGTAGACTTTCAGCAAGATTACTTAAAGCTGCTTTGGATGGTCCATAGCCACTTGAATTAGGTAGGCCTTTGTATCCTGCAATCGAAGATACTATGGTAATAATACCTTTTCCTCTTTTTCGAAAATGAGTTTCAACTGCTTTTATACAATTTAATGTGCCAAAAAAGTTTACTTTAAATACATTTTCAATTTGTTCTACATCAATTTCTCTTTCTTTTTTTGGATCCCAGGTACCTGTAGAAAAAAAACAAATTTCAATATCCCCAAATTCCTTTTTTATATTTTCAAAAACAGACTTACACTTTTCCTTATCATTTACATCAAGAGGAAAAGATTTAATATTTTGATGCTTATCTTCAATTTCTTTTAATAAATTTTCTCTTCTTGCAGAAATAACAACTGTCCATCCATTATTAGCAAATTTTAATGCAAGTGCTTTGCCAATTCCTGTACTTCCGCCGGTGATCCAAATTACTTTTTTATTCATATTTAACTGCTGTATAGTACTTAAATGATAAAAAATAAAATTTTATCTTTTATTCTCTTTGCAATTACTACGTTTTCAGCTTCATTTATTGGAGGTTTGGTTACTATAAATTTTAAAGAACCTTGGTATTCAAATTTATCTAAACCTCAATACAATCCACCAGATTGGATATTTGGGCCAGTATGGACATTACTATATTTATTTATGACAATAGCCATATGGAATACGTGGCATAAAAACACAAAAAATTTAAATATTGTATTTTTATATTTCATTCATCTTTTTTTTAATACAACTTGGAGTGTTGTTTTCTTTGGTTTCCATAATATTTCTTTAGCAATTTTAAATCTTGTTGTGTTAATTATATTTATTGTTTTATTGGTATTTAAATATAAGAATATAAGTCTATTAAGCATGTACTTGATGATTCCATATTTGTTATGGTGTTGTTTTGCATTGCTTTTAAACATAAACATTTTTTTGATAAACTAATATGGATGATGTTGTTATAGTAGGTGGTGGTATAATTGGGGCTGCAACTGCATACTTTATGTCCAAAGAAGGCAGAAAAGTAAAAGTCATTGAAAGGGACCCAACTTATAAAACTGCATCATTCCCATTATCACTTGGTGGATTTAGACGACAGTTTTTTCAAAAAGAAAATATTCTTTTAGGAAAATTTGCAAGAGAATTTATATTTCAAATACCAGAATTATTGAAAACTGAAAAAAATCCAAATCCAACAGCTAGCATGGTGCCCAATGGATACCTTCTAATGTTTGGACCAGATCATGCAGAAGAGCAATACAGAGCTTTAGAAAATCATAAAGAATGTGAAGCGGGTACAAAAAATATTAAAGGTTCTGAATTGAAAAACTATTTTCCTTACATTAATGAGGAAGGAATTGAAACTGCAACATTTACTGATAACAAGAGTGAGGGATGGATTGATCCATTTTTATTTCATAGCGCTTTAAAGCATAAAGCAATTGATCTTGGGGCAGAATTTATTAAGGGAGAGGTTAAGAGCCTATCTGAAATTAATGCAAAGACAATTATTTCCGCAGCTGGGTGCTGGACTAAGGAACTACTTGAAGATATTCCTGTAGTACCTCAAAAACATACAGTCTTTAGAGTTAAATGTCCTAAACATATTCCAGAGATGCCATTATCCGGAGATCTAACAACAGGAGTATATTGGGGACCAGAAGGAAAAGAATATTTAGCAGGTTCTCCAATTTCAGTTTTTGATGCAGAAGATCTCGAACCTGCATGGAATGATTTTGAAGAATTAGTTTGGCCTGCTCTTGCAAAAAGAATACCAGCATTTGAAGAACTCAAATTAACAGGTGGATGGGCTGGATATTATGATTGTAACAAATTAGATAATAATGCTGTAGTTGGAAAACATCCAAAATATGAAAATGTTTACATGGCCTCAGGATTTACTGGCAGAGGTTTAATGCAAGCACCAGGAATTGGTAGAGCTCTAACTGAATTAATAACTACAGGCAGTTATCAAACTATAGATATTAGTGTTTTCGCAGTCGAAAGAGTATTAAATAGTTCTGCAAGACCTGAGCCCTATGTCTTATAATTTTTTTACGTAAACTCCCATCATCCCATTAAAAAAAGATACAGCAATTATAAGAATTTGACCTTTTAGTGAGTAAAAATCAAATGATGGATAAAAACTGATAGCTATACTCAAAAAAATATAGGTTAATAAAAAGGGTCTATAAAATTTCTTTAAAAATTTCATAAAAATTCTAATTAAATTTTTACAAGCATTTTTCCTATGTTTTTGCCTTTTAATAAATCAATGAATGATTTTGGCGTATTTTCTATACCCTCGTAAACAGTTTCTTTAAATTTAATTTTATCTTCTAATAGCCATTTAGCCATATCGGTTTCAAACTGTTCTCGATCATCTTCATGATCAAAAATTATAAAACCTTTAATAGTTAGTCTTTTTACAAGAACATGAGCCATATTTTTTAAACCAGAGCCAGGATTAGTTGCATTCATTTGGGATATCCTTCCACAAATTACAATTCTTCCAAAGTTCTTCATTTGAAAAATAGCTGACTCTAAGAAATCGCCACCTACATTATCAAAATATAAATCAAATCCTTCAGGACAAACTTCTTTAAGATGCAAAACAAGATTTTCAATTTTTTTATAGTTAAACGCATGATCAATTTTTAAATCATTTTTCAGCCATTTAACTTTTTCATCTGATCCTGTACTTGCAATTACTTTACAACCCATATTTTTTGCAATTTGACAAACAGTAGATCCAACACTACCTCCAGCTGAAGAAACAAGGATTGTTTGACCTGGTTTTAACTCACCATGTTTAAAAAGTCCTATATAAGCTGTATGACCTGTCATTCCAAGTGGACCTAGATATGTTTGTATAGGAATATTCATTGGCTCAATTTTTTTTAGATCATTGGAATTACAAACAAAGTAATCTCTCATTCCGAAATTACTAAAAACAATATCTCCTTCTTTAAAATTTTTGTCTTTAGACTCTTTAACTATTCCTAACGCATAACCTTCCATCTCTTCACCAATATTAAAAGGTGGTTTATAGTTTTTTCTTTCAGTCATCCTTGCCCTCATATAAGGATCAACTGAAATCCATAAATTTAAAACCAATATATTGTTCTTAGTATCTAAAGATATCTCTTTTGTTTTTATTTCAAAGTCAGTTTCTTTTGGTAAACCTGTAGGGATATAGTTTTTTAAAGCTACGAATTTGCTTGTTACAGGCATTAATTATGATCCCCAAATAATATCAAGTATTCTCTCTCTTTTGCATGCTTTCTTATATTTTAAATAATTTTCTAAATATACCTGATAGTAATCTTGATGTTTATCCTCTGCTTTGTAAAAAATCTCAAATTCTTTAACATATGTGACTACCTTCTTTTTAAATTTCTTTTCTAATCTTTTTATATCTTTCTCAATTAAATCTTTCTGATAATCGTTTTCATAAAATGCTACAGATCTGTAGCTGTATCCTTTATCGCAAAACTGGCCATAAGCATCAAATGGATCAATATTAAGCCAGAAGTTTTTTAAGAGTTCTTTATAGGATATTTTCTCTTTGTCATAAATTATTTCAACAACCTCAAAATGACCAGTATCTCCATAAGTGACTTCTCTATATGTTGGATTAGCAGTGATCCCTCCTGAGTAACCTGATATAACTTCTTCTACACCTTCCAACATTTCAAAAGATTCTTCCATGCACCAGAAGCAACCTCCTGCAAAATAAGCTTTATCTTTTGAATGAGAGAATGATGTCGAGACAAGAAATAATAGTAAAAAGTAGTAAAATAACCTCATATCTAAAATATATAATAATGAGGGTTTAAATCTATGGTATTAAAGGTAGCTACTTATTTAAGTAGCATACCTTTAATAAATCTATTTTATTTTTTTTGATATTTAGCAGCTTCTTCTGATCCACTAGTTGCAGACCCTTTACTGTAAGAATGCGCACCCATTCCTGCTAATTGGCCATCTTTTACGATCAAATATTGATTTCTAATTTCTTTTCCTTCAAAGAAACATTCCAATATTTCTCTAACACCATCAGCATATCTTGCTTGAGCAGATAAAGATGTACCAGAAGTGTGAGGTGTCATTCCATGATTTGGCATTGTTCTCCATACATGGTCGTTTGGAGCAGGTTGTGGAAACCATACATCACCTGCGTAACCACTTAGCTGTCCACTTTTTAGGGCTTTAGCTATTGCATCTCGATTACAAATTTTACCTCTTGCAGTGTTAACTATGTATGCTCCTTTTTTCATTTTACTTATCATTTCATCATCAAACAAATTTTCAGTTTCAGGATGAAGTGGGCAATTAATTGTAACAACGTCGCAAACTTTTACCATAGACTCCACTGATTCATGAAAAGTTAAGTTTAGTTCTTTTTCAACACTGTCAGGTAATTTATGTCTGTCAAAATAGTGCAAATGAACATCAAATGGTTTCATTTTTCTAAGTGCATCTAATCCGATCCTTCCAGCAGCAACGGTTCCTATATGCATTCCTTCAACATCATAACTTCTTTGAACAGCATCTGCAATATTCCATCCACCTTCATTAACTATTCTATGTTGATTGTGATAATCTCTAACCATTGAAACAATCATCATTACTATGTGTTCAGCAACTGATCTAGAATTACAGAAAGTTACTTCAACAACATCAATTTTATTATCCATTGCTGCTTGTAAATCAACGTGATCAGAACCTATTCCTGCTGTTATTGCCATCTTAAGGTTTTTAGCTTTAGCAATTCTTTCTTTAGTTAAATAATAAGGGAAAAATGGTTGAGAGATAACAATATCAGCATCAACAATATGTTTATCCGCTTCGCATCCATCTCCATCTTTACTGTTAGTAACAACCAACTCGTGTCCATTACTCTCTAAAAACTTTCTCAAACCAAGTTCACCTGAAACACAACCAAGTAATTGGCCTGGTGTAAAATCTCTTCCTTTAGGCGATGGTAATGTCATTCCATCTGGATATTTCTCTAATTTTGGTAAATCCGACAGAGGGTAAGATTTAGGCATTCCTCCTTTTGGATCATCATACAATACACAAAGTACTTTCATTTTTACTCCTATTACTAGCTTCTTTAAGCTGAATTATTAATTATTATTTGAAAAGACTAGCACAAGTTAAATAGGACTAGCAAACAAATTGTGTTTATTTTGGGTAATTCCTTTTAGCAATAAATTTGTTCAAGATTATGCCAAAAACTATCACAATAATTGATCCACTTATAACTGGGGATATTAAATATTCGAATGAAACTGACCCCATGATCACAATTATAGGATTTCCTCCTGCAGGAGGGTGGGTTACATTAAGAATAATCATTAATCCGACACCTATTCCAACAGCAACAGGTATAATAATATATATCGGAAGTGGAACGAAATTCACAAATATCACACCAACAAGTGAAGTTAAAAAATGACCAAAAAATATATTTTTAGGTTTTGCAAAAGGACTTTCTGGATACCCATAAAGCAAAACCATTGTTGAACCAAAGGAAGCAATCAAAAATAATCCATAAGGTGTTTTATAAGTAAGCAATGACAAAACCCCAATTGTCATAGTAGAAAATAATGCAGCAATAGCAGGTTTTTTAATATCTAAATTATTCATCAATGCTGAGTTTCTTAATTGCAATTAATGGCATTAATACACAGTTTTTTCTAGATATATTTTTTTTATTAAACAATTTATTAAATTTATTTAGATTTTTTGGCAAAGGTTTAATTTCATTTTCAAAATAATCGATAAGATTTTTTAATAAATAATTAATTTTATTTTTACTTTTTTTGATAAGTTTATGAGATATTAAGCTTGCAGAAGCTTGACAGTAAATACAGGATTTTGTTTGATACCCAATATCTTGTATTATATTTTTCTTAATATTAACTCTCATTTCAATTATATCGCCACAAGTTTTATTTTTATATTTCGATCTATGAGTGTAATCTTTCAATATTTTATTATTAGTCGTGTCGGATGCAATTTTTATTATATCTAAATCCATATTTATTTAATAATATCACTAAAAATTTATAAAAAATAAATTAATTTATGCCTGATTTAAAAAATCCTAAAGTAGCTATTCCAATTGTTTTATTTGCAGGCATACTTTGGTCATTTGGACCATATGTTGTAAGACATATAGACCAACCCGAAACTGTCCCTTGGCAATACTTGTTTGCAAGAGGCATTGTTATTTTTTTATTGCTGAATATTTACTTATTTCTTGAAGAAGGAATTTCATTTTATAAAAATTATTTTAAAATTGGGATATCTGGAATTATAGGTGGTGTCGGTTTAGGAACAGCAATGATAACTTTTATTTGGTCAATTACTAACACGACAGCAGCAGTAACTTTATTATGTTTAGCTGCAATGCCTTTTATAACCGCGCTACTTGGTTTTCTATTTTTGAAAGAAAAAATTTCAATCACAGTTTGGATATCAATTTTAGTCGCTGCATTTGGTATAATAGTAATGGCCTACGGTAATACCGAAGAAAATTCTTTAATGGGTCTAATTTTTGGATTAGTATCTGCACTAGGTTTTTCAATTTTTTCAGTAAGTCTGAGATGGAGAAAACAAACTCCTAAGTTTACAACTGTTGCTATAGCAGGATTATTTTGTTTTTTATTTTCAACAGTTATGCTTTTAAATAACGATGCAAATTTCTTATCTTCAAATAAAAATGAAGCATTATTTGCCACTCATGGAACACTTGTGTGCATGGGCTTAATTCTTTATTCAATTGGGTCTAAACATATTCCTGCAGCTGATTTAACGCTATTGTCTTTGACTGAAGTAATAGGAGGAATATTTTGGGTTTGGCTTCCTTGGCTTGGAATAAATGAAATTCCTTCAACTAATACAATTATTGGTGGCTTCTTTATTTTTTTAGCTATTTTTTATTATAGTATGATAATGCAATCTAATAGAAGATTTATTGGATTAAATTAATTTTACATGGTTCAAAATAATAAGATTGTTAATAGTTGGAATGAATGGGATCCATTAAAACATGTAATTGTTGGAAGAGCAGATGGTACTTGTATTCCAGCACCTGAACCTGCTTTAGATGCTAAAGTTCCAGAAGACTCTGATATGCGAGGAACTTATGGTCCAAGAACTAAGGACACTGTCGATAAAGCTAATGAACTATTAGATAACTTTTCAAATTTGCTTGAAAAAAGGGGAATAAAAGTTGATAGACCAACACCTTTAGATTTTAATCAACCAACATCAACTCCTGACTGGAAAGCCGAAACTATGTTTGGATGTATGCCACCTCGAGATGTTTTGTTAACTGTGGGAAATGAAATATTAGAAGCTACAATGAGCTACAGGTGCAGATGGTTTGAGTACCTATGTTACAGACCATTATTAAAAGACTATTATAATAAAGATCCAAATATGAGACATGAGTCAGCGCCAAAACCCAGATTAACAGATGCCGATTATAGAAAAGATTATTTATCAGATAAAATTGGTGTAACCAAAAGACTTGAATGGACAGAAAATAAATACTTTGTCACAACCGAGGAAGAGCCATTATTTGATGCCGCAGATATTCTAAGATTTGGAAAGGATTTGGTTGTACAACACGGATTTACAACTAACTTAAAAGGAATTGATTGGATAAAAAGACATTTTAAGGATCATAGAGTTCATGCTGTAAATTTCCCAGGCGATCCTTATCCAATTCATATTGATGCAACCTTTACCCCAATTAAAGAAGGGTTAATTATTAATAATCCACAACGAAGACTTCCAAAAGAACAAAGAAAATTATTTGAAGATAATGGATGGGAAATCATTGATGCTGCACAACCTGCTCATAATACCCCACCACCACTTTGTTACTCTTCAGTATGGCTATCAATGAATGTTTTAGTTCTTGACCCTAAAACTGTATGCGTTGAAAGAAGTGAAAAATATCAAGCCGAACAGTTAGATAAATTAGGTATGGAAGTTATCCCTGTAGAGTTGAGAGATGCATATGCTTTTGGTGGAGGCCTTCATTGTTGTACAGCCGATGTTTATAGAGAAGGTACTTTAAAAGATTATTTTCCAAAACAATAAAATGAACGCAAAAATTAATACAAAACGAAAAAGAGTAAAATTTGCTTCAGATAACGTGACAGGAGCTTGTCCAGAAGTTTTGGATGCAATTATCAAAGCAAATGATGGTATTGCCCCACCGTATGGTAACGATGAAATTTCAGGTGTGTTACAAGAAAAATTTTCTAAAATTTTTGAAAAGGATGTGATTGTTTATCCAACTGCATCAGGAACCGCATCAAATGCTTTAGCACTTTCTGCTATATCTCCATCATTTGGAAATATTTATTGCCACAAATTTTCTCATATTAATGTTGATGAGTGTGGAGCCCCTGAATTTTATACAGGTGGAGCAAAACTTGTTCCATTGCACGGTAAAGATGGCAAAATAACAGTTGATGAGCTAAATGATAATATTGGAGGGTTTGGAATTGTGCATCACACTCAACCATCTATTGTTAGTATAACTCAAGCAACAGAAACTGGTGAGGTTTATACCTTAGATCAAATTAGAAATATTTCTGAAATCGCACATAAAAAAAAATTAAAAGTACATATGGATGGTGCTAGGTTCGCTAATGCGCTTGTTTCACTAGATGTTACTCCCGCAGAAATGACATGGAAGTCAGGTGTTGATATATTATCTTTTGGAGCAACGAAGAACGGATGTATAGCAGCTGAAGCAATAATAATATTTAATAAGGAATTAGTTGGGAACTTACCATACTTGTTAAAAAGATCTGGTCATCTATTGTCTAAAATGCGTTTTGTTTCTGCACAATTAGATGGATATATCTCAAATAATGTTTGGTTAAAAAATGCAAGACATGCAAATCTAATGGCAAAAAAATTAAGTGATGGTTTAGTTTCTAGCAATCAAGTGAAACTAGAATATCCGACAGAAGCAAACGAAGTTTTTGTGAAACTCCCAAAAAAAATGGTCGAACATCTTAATTCAGAAGAGTATATGATGAGCAAAGATGAATTGACTGGTAAAACAGTTAGATTAGTCACTGCTTGGAATACTAAAGACAGTGAAGTGGATGAGTTTTTGAATACTATTTTCAATTAAATATACTTGAAATTAACCCTTTCAAATTATAAAAGAAGTTAATGGAAGCTGTGGCAGTATTAGTAATAATATTATTATTTGCGACTGGAAGTTTTAATTAAAAGGAGAAATATGGAAGTTGTAGCTGTATTAGTTCTAGCATATTTAGCATATAAACAATTTTTAGATTAATTTTATTAATTAGTTTGGGTTGTTTTTAATATCTTCGATAAAATTTAATACTTCATTAAATTTATCGTCTTCGATATCTTTGTAACTAGCATTAAATTTATTTTTTACACATATTGCTACATGCGCGTATGGATTTCTTCCTTTTGGATGATTTGGGTGATCAGGCAATTGACCATTTAAATAGTCGCCTGCCTCCTGAATAATTTTCCAGAGTTTACTGGCATTGTCCTTGTTCATTTTTTTTTATTTTAAATTAACCTAAAAGAGAATCAACAAATTCCCAATCAATAAGATTTTCAACAAATTTGTCTAAATATTCAGGTCTTCTATTTCGGTAATCTATATAATAAGAATGTTCCCAAACATCACACCCAAGTATTGGCTTCATGTTGTCAACTAATGGATTTGCTGCATTAGCTGTTTTTGTAACAACCAATTTATCATTATTTAATGATAACCAACACCAACCTGATCCAAATTGAGTTATACCTGCTTGTTTGAATTCATCTTTGAATTTTTCAATACTTCCAAAATCTTCAATAATTTTTTTCTCAAGTTTTGACGGAATATTCCCACCACCTTTTGGCTTCATGCACTTCCAAAAAAGATTATGGTTCCAATGCTGGCTTGCATTATTAAATATTCCAGTTTTTGAGTTATCTTTTGAGCTTTTAACAATTATATCTTCCAATGACATTTCAGCCATGTCTGTATCTTTTATAAAATTATTAAGATTTGTTATGTAGGTTTGGTGATGTTTTCCATGATGTAATTCTAATGTTTCTTGTGACGTTATTGGAGATAAGGCGTCATTAGAATAATTTAGTTTTGGTAATTCAAATGTCATAATTCTTCTTATAATATTTTATATTTAATAAACTTACTTAAGTTGACGCAACTTAATTAGAAATTAATTTTCAATCGCGTTTTCTTCTTTCATAAGAATAGGTCTACCATCATGAGCAGTGTTTAATGGTATAATTTTACCATTATATCTAGCACATAAAGTAGGTGCACTTCTCACCTGTTCTCCCAAATTTACCTCTAAATCTGCTATAACTAATTCAACTCCTTTTAATATACTCAATATCTTCATTACTCCTCCATTTTATGATGATGGCTTAAATATTAAACATAAGCCGTTATTACAATATCTTTTTCCAGTAGGTCCAGGACCGTCTTCAAAGACATGACCGTGATGGGCACCACATTTTGCACAATGATATTCAATTCTTTTCATGCCAAAGCTGTAATCAACTTTCGTTTTAAAAGCTCCAGGAAGTGCTTCTGTAAATGATGGCCAACCAGTTCCACTATCAAATTTTGAGTTAGACTTGAAAAGTTTAGCTCCACAATTTGCACAGTGATAAAAACCTTCTCTTTTCTCCTGATTAAGAGGGCTTGAGAATGGTCGTTCAGTTGCCTCTTCAAACATAATTTTTTTTTGGGCTTCTGTTAAATTTTGATTAATTATTTTTTTGGTTTCAGCTAATGAAATTTTGTAAGGAAAAATACTATATAGTAACGATCCAAATATAGATAATTTTATAAATTTTCTTTTGTTCATAACTTTCTTAATAAATCAATATTACTTTATTTGTATGAGATATTTTGACAGCTTCGATTTTAAATTGGTAGCTTCATAATTAATGAAGCTACCATTAAGATTATTGTCCAGGCACTTTATAGCCACTTGATACTTTTGTTGCATGATTTGCAATTTCATTCATTGGGGTTTCCTCGCAAATAGCAATATTTTTAAGTGCACCACTTCCCTCAGTAGCCATTTTAATTGCAGCCATTTGCTCAAATGTACCATGGGTTTCAACTATAAAGTCATAAGGTCCTCTCAAATACGTGTAAGATTTCATTTCAGCTCCAACACTTTCAGAACACTTTCTAGCAACCTCAGATCTATCTGATCCAGGATCTTTTAAAAAGCCTGCGAATGCTTTCTCTGTAAAATTTCCCATTAAAAAAAATTTAGCCATAGATACCTCCTTTAAATGTATTATAGCACTTAAAATAATTTTTTTAATATTTTATTGATTTATAAAAAATTTATTCTCTTCCAATTCGTAATAATTGTGGTGGTTCAAATACTCCACTTTGTATTTCACTATTTGATATATTTATCATGGATTTAGCAACTATTTCTGCATTTATCGATTTATATTTTTTTAAATCTCCAACTAAAAATGGCGATATACATTTCATGGCGAATATACCTATTTTTTCTCCCAATCTTTCCTCTATTCTTTTTCCAATTAAAAATGAAGGTCTAATTACAATAAATTTTTTAAAGTTTAGTTTTCTTAATTCTTCTTCAGCCATACCTTTATTTTTTAAATACAAATTTGTTTTTTTTGAACTGGCACCCAATGAAGAAATATAAGTAAAATTTTGTACATTATTATCGCTACAAATTTTTCCAATTGTTACAGGTAAATTATACTCAGTGTTTATATAATCTTGTTTGTTAGGTGTTTTTTTCTTGTAGTTCCAATACAAAAAAAACAATCATCACCTTTTATTTCTGACTTAATATTTTCTAATTTCGTAAAATCTGTCACAACAACTTCTATTTTGGGATCAATTTTTGAAGTAGAAGATCTTACAAAAACCTTAATTTTTTTATATTTTTGATCGTTAGCTAACAATTTAAGTAATATTCCACCAATTAATCCAGTTGAGCCGAATATTAATGCTGTTTTCATAATTTTGAACTTACACTAAATTTTCTTAAATTCGTTCAAATTATTTGGTTCATCTATTGGTTCAGTTGAAGGATTAAGTTCTATACCAGCTGGAGTAATCGTTTGAGGCATAGGTGCAAACTGTGAATCTGGGTTATCTCCAGACTCTCTAATTTGCATTCTATATATTCCAAATAAACCAATAAATGAATGAAATATAATTAAAAAAATAAAAAAACCATTTTCTCCTAAAAATTCCATAAATAATGAGCACATAAAAGGGCCACAAATTGCACCAAGACCAAAAACAAATTGCAATCCTGCTCCTGCTGCTACAAATTTTTCTTTTGGTATAAAATCATTTGTATGTGCAAAAATTAATGCAAACATTGGTAGACTACAAAAAGAAAAACACATTATGCAAATATAAAAAAATAATTTTGATGTAGCTAAACCTGCAGGCATATACATTTGGCCCGAAGAAATAATCGCTAAAAAACAAAATAAAGCTGCTCCAAATGTTGTATATATAATTACAATTCTTCTATCTAAAACATCTGATAATTTTCCAATTGGCCATTGAGATATAGCTCCAGATATGGCAAATAAAAATGTTACTATTGAAACTTCTAAAATACTAAAATTCATAGATGTAGCATAAACCGCAATCAATGAGAAAACAGCTGAATGCGATATTCCAATTAAAAACGAACTTACAACACCAAACGGTGATGATTTATAAACTTCCTTTAGCTTCATACCTACTATTTTTTTAAAGTTTGGAGCTTTTCTTTTTGTTAATAATATTGGAACAAGCGACAAAGACATAAATAAAGATATCAGTATAAAAGGTTGAAAGTTTTCTGGTTTACTAAAGTTTATGAAAAACATTCCAATTGCCATAGAGGCATACATAACGATCATATAGATAGATAAAACACTGCCTCTATTCTTATTTGTAGATCGATCGTTTAACCAGCTTTCAGCAATCGTATAAAGACAAACCATACTAAATCCAGAAATCATTCTAAGCACAAACCATGAAATAGGATTTACAAAAATAGAGTGTAATAAGACCACAATTGAAGTAACAGAAGCAAAAGCTGCGAATACTCTAATATGCCCAACTCTATGAATTAATGATTGTATAATTTTTGCTCCAATAAAATATCCAACAAAATATCCAGAAAATAAAAAACCTGTCGAGGATAGACCAAAATTTTCTTTAACTGCTCTAACACCTAAAAGAGTACCTTGAAAACCATGAGCGAGCATTATAAATGCCATACCCATAAAGAGAGCCCAAGAGTTTTTTATAATTTTGTTCATAAAATTAGCGGTGTTTATGGGCGATCTAATTTTAAATCAAGACAAATTTGTGACAAAAAGAAAAATAATTTACTTAGAAGAAGATTTTAATTTTAGATAAGAGTGAACAGCTATAGTTAATATAATTACAAGTCCACCAACTATTGTCTCTAGACTAGGCTGTTCTTTGATAACTAACCAAACCCAAATGGGTCCTAAAATGGTCTCAAGAAGAAAAAACAGATTCACTTCCTCGGCAGGTATAAATCTTGGAGCAATCGTCACTAAAACGAATGGTATTGCTACACACAAAATACACATTAAAGGTATATAAATCAGGTCTTTTTCAACTAACTCATAACTTTCAACGAAAAAGAGAGCAAATAGAGCTACTGTAAGCTTACCAACAACTGCCGAAGGTAGCAAATCTCTATCTTTTGCTGACCTGATTATTACCGCGTTGGTGGCGAGTCCAAAAGCTGTTGTTATACCCATAAGATCGCCAAATAAGTTACCCATCTCTAGAGAGTCGTAAAATATATATATTACAGCTACTAAAGTAATAGCTATAGCTATCCAAGTCTTCTTATCGGGAACCTCTTTTAAAAATATTGCACCAAGGATTGCCGAAAGCATGGGTGCCATTGCAATCATTATTAGCGTATTTGCTACATTTGTATTTTGGATTGAAATTATAAATGTGATGTTACAAATCGAAAAACTTATAATATAAAAAATACCAGCATAACCAACATTCAAAAATGCTTTAATGAAGTTTTTTTTATAAAATATAAGAAGTCCAATTAATACAGCTACAAATGGTATCGCGCCTCTATAAAACAATAATCCCCAAGTATCTATCGAAGATAATCTTATAAAAAGTGAATCTGGCGTGATGAACATCACAGCTATAAATGCAAGAGATGATCCTTTTTGCTGATTTGATAAGTTTTTCAACTATAAACCTTTCCAAAAAGTCTTAGCCAAGTTTATCTGAGATAAATCAAAGTATGTTTTTATACCTGTTGGTGATGTTACATTTATGTCTCCATTTAATTTTCCATCAATAAAGTCTATTCCCGCAAAGTAAATTCCATCTTTTTTAATTTTTTTTGCAATAAGATTTGAAACTTTCAGTTCTTTATTACTTAAAAATGCGATTTTAGGTTTTGCGCCCTTGCTCATATTGCTCAATATTGACCCTGATTTTGGAACTCTAGATATAGCTCCACAAACCTTACCATTTATGATGAAAACTCTCTTATCTCCAAACTTTATTTTATTTAAAAATTTTTGGCACATAATGTGACCATGTTTTTTCAATATTTGTTTTATTTTTAATAAATTAAGCTTTCCTGAAATAAGATTTATATTATTGCCACCATAGCTGTGAATAGGTTTAATTATTATTTTTTTATGTTTTTTGAAAAATTTTTTGATTTCAATCAAATCTTTAGTAAATATTGTATCCGTCATATAATTTTTAAAATTTAAAGAATAAAATTTTTCTGAAATATTTCTTACTGATGTAGGATCATTAATAATTTTTGTTTTGTCTTTGATTCTATCTAACATTAATGTTGTAGAAATATATTCTAAGTTAAAAGGTGGATCCTGTCTGATTAATATATATTTTGCAAGTGATAAGTCTAATTTTGATTTTTTTAGAATTTTATAAAATTTCTTTTTTGAATAATCAATTTTAATAAAATATCCTTCACTTACAGTTTTTCCTCTTATATTCGATAAATTTTCTGGATAATAATAAAACAATTTATAACCCTTGTTTTGGGCTTCATGAGCTAAAAAGATAGTAGTATCTGTTTTGATATTTAATTTTTTTAAATTATCACCTTGTATAGCAACAATTTTATTGGTCATATAAATCATTCAAATTTTCGGAATTTGAATACTTACTTATTATATTATCAGCATTTGTTTTTTTATTTTTTATAATTTTTTCTAAGTGATCTAAAAACTTTGCTTCACCTAATTTTTTTCTATTTAAAAAGTCTCTCTTTTTTAATCCTGATTTTGATATGTCTATAAGTCTCTCTGCCCAATACGAAATATCCTTGCCCATCAAATTGGTTTTTAACCCACTTTTAGGGGCATTTTTATAAGCTGAAAGCACTTCATTAGCTTCCCAATTTTTAATTAAATCTAAAGCCTCATCCAGATTTCCATAAAGCAATCCAGTGAAAAGGGCAGGACCAGCACATAAACACTCCCATCCGCAAGCATCCATTGATCTTAATTCGATATATCGTTTTAATCTGTTCTCTGTAAATATTGTTCCTAAATGTGTATCAAGATCATTAGTACTAGGAATTTTATTACCAATTTCTTTAATTTCTCCATTCATAAAGTTTTTAAATAAATATTTTTTTCCAGATATATAATTACCTTCACTTTGTAAAAATAAGATTGGATAATTAATAATATAATCAGCATATTTTTCAAAATTTACATCTTTTAAAAAAAACTCAGGCAATCCACCTCTAGATGTTTCTTGCCAAACTTTAGATCTGTAAGATAAGTATCCACTATTACTTTTTTCAGCTATAGAGGAATTTGCAAAAAGTCCAATAGATATTGGAACTAAATTATTTGCTAACTTAAATTTTTTTATAAAATCTTCTTCTGAGGTATAATCCAAGTTTAATTGCGTACCTGCGGTTTTATACATCATATCCAAACTTAGTTTTCCTCCAACAGGCATATCTTTCGTCATAACCTCATACCTTTTTTTTGGATTATTAGGTATATCCTCAAGTTTAGATATAGGATCATATCCAGCGCTTACTATTTTAAAATCTAATTTTTCAATTACCTGATTTAACTCAAATAAATATTCATGAGATTCAGCACAAGCTTCATGAATATTATTTAATTTTGCTCCAGATAGCTCTATTTGATTACCAGGCTCTAAAGTAATACTTTTACCATTCTTTGTTAACGCTATTGGATTTTTTTCCTCAAAAATAGGTTTCCAGCCAAACTCATATAAATTTTCAAACATTTTCTTGATTTTGGTATAATCAATTCTTATATTTGTTTTTTTATCAAAAATAAATTTTTCATGCTCAACTCCAATCTTTAAATTAGATTTATCCTTTGAGCCTGACTTAAAATGGTCTATTATTTGTTCCTTTGTTTCTATCATTAGCTTATATTATTTCTTTTTAGATAATCTTCGATTTCCTTTATATTACTTAATTTGTTAGAGCAAGTTTGATTTTTACATATAACAATTTTTGCATCTTTTTCCTTATTATCTAGATATTTAAATGTAGCCCTGGTAAAAAATTTTTTTTGTAAATACTTTTTTATATCAGGATCTAAATTTTGCTTTCCATGAATTGCAAAAGATATACTTTCATTACAAATATCCAATGATTTAACAAAACTAAACATTTGTGCAAAGTTTGAGTTTAAAACTTGGTGAAAACTTTTCTTTAATATATCAATTTTTCCAAACCATATTTTATCACTAGTTATTATATATAACTTGTTGCATAAGTTTAAATACACACTATTTCCATTCGGTATATTATTATCATTTAGATCTACTGGCTGAACAAAAAGGTCATTATCTAATATTTTATTTTTTTGCATTAATCCTGATTTTTTATCAAAGAAACATTCCCAAGTTTTTATTAATATATCTTTTGCTTTTTCGATGTATTTAACGTCACCATCTAATTCATAAATAGTTATCAAAAGACTAGCATAGTATACGTAATCTTCCAAAAAAGCGTCAATCTCCGTGTCTTGATAGCAATGGAAAATTTTGTCTGACAAATATTTTTCCAATTTTTTTATACTAACAAGAGTATTTTGTTTTAGTTCTTCATTATCAGTTACTAGCGATGAAAGAAGAAGTGTTTCTAATAAAAAACAATTTTGATCAGTTTGAGATTTATCATCAAATAATGGTTTAGTACGTTTGTTTCTCTGATCTAATAACGTTTTTTCTGTATTTGAGATTTCTTTAATTTCATGATCGGAAAGGTTATTATTAGTTTCTATTAAAATATTATTACCTTCAAAATTTCCCTCTTCAGTTAAATTATATTTTTTTGCAAATAAATTAAATTTAGGACCCAGAGTATTTTTTAGTTCTGCATAATTCCATACATAATATTTTCCTTCAACACCATCGCTATCGGCATCATATGCAGACCCATAAAGACCAAAATCATTTTTAAATTCTGAATTAATAAAATTTATGGTTTGCTCTAACTTTCCTTTATAATAAAGATTATTAGTTTTTTGAAAGAACTTATTTAACAATCCTATATATTGAATATTATCGTAAAGCATTTTTTCAAAGTGTGGGATAATCCAATTTTCATCAACAGTATATCTTGCTATACCACCAGCTAAATGATCATACATTCCTTTTGAAGAAATATTATAGAGTAAAGTATCAACAGGCTTAAAGTATTCCTCTTTTCCCGTTTTTAAATAAAAATAAAACATTGCATCAAATAAATAAAATTGTGGAAACTTAGGTGCTCCTTTGAAACTTCCGTTATCTTTATCAAGGTGTGTTATAATTTTTTCTAAAAATGGTTCTAATGGTTGATTTAAGACTGCTGATCTTTGATTAATTTTACTAAATATTTCCTGCATTTGAGGAGCTTGATCAAGAATTTTTTGTCTATTCTTATTATATACCTCAGAAACATTATTTAGAACTTTTTGAAAATCTGGTCTTCCATGCATTTCTTTTGGAGGGAAATAAGTTCCACCAGTGAAAGGAACTCCATTTTCATCAAGAAACATCGATAAAGGCCACCCCCCCTGTGTTCCCGTGAGAATAGATAAACTTCTTTGAAAAACATAATCTAAATCTGGTCTTTCTTCCCTATCAACTTTGATGTTTATAAATCTTTCATTCATTATCTTTGCTGTTTCATCATTTTCAAAACTTTCATGCGCCATCACATGACACCAATGACAGCTTGCATACCCAACACTTAGAAATATTGGTTTTTTTTCTTTTTTTGCTTGTTCTAAACTTTCTTTATTCCATGCAAACCAATTTACTGGATTATCTTTATGTTGCTTTAAATACGGACTTTTCTCTTCCCTAAGTTTATTAGTCATATTTTCTTTTAAAAAATTAGTGATGATAAAAAGGTTTTCTATCAAATATCTTTTTCACCATTGGTTTAAAATCTTCTAGAGACATAGATTTGTAATTAGGATCAAAAGAAGACTGGTCGTATTTTTCACAAAAATCAACTGTATCTTGATAGTATTTGTGATCCCTGAATTTATCTCTAGCGTTTCTATCACCTCCTAAATGATGAGCACTATAATAGGTTTGAAAAAGTCCATGATGAAGTATTATCCAATATGTTTTTTCTGAAACATATGGTCTTATTATTGAAGCCGCATATTGAGAATGATTCATAGGCGCTAAGTCATCTCCTATGTCATGAAGTAAAGTTGCTACAACCATCTCTTCACTTTCTCCATTCTTGTACGCTCTTGTTGCTGCTTGTAAAGAATGTTCTAATCTAGTTATTTGATAGCCTTCAAGAGTTGTCGTTTGACTTGCAAGATATTTAAGTAGTCTATCTGCAGTTTTACGCTCAAAATTTTTTTCATACTTTTCTAATAATTCATAATCTTCTTTTGAACCATTTTTCATTTCAGTAAAATTTACTTTTTTCATTAATTACTCGACCCAGTACTTAATAATGATAATTGTGTAACTTTATCTTCTCCAAGTTCATCAATTATTTTTACTGGATAATCACCAGTAAAATGATGATCAGTTAACTGAGGATAAGCATCGTTTCTCTTCTCAAAACCCATTCCTCGATACAAACCATCTAACGTTATAAATTTAAGTGATTTTGCTTTTATAAATTCTTTTATTTCATCTACTGATTTATTTGCTGCTAATAGTTCTTTTTTTGTAGGTGTATCAACTCCATAAAAATCTGGGTATTTTATTTCTGGACTAGCTATCCTAACATGTATCTCTTTAGCACCATTATCATACAGCATTTTTACAATCTTTGATGATGTAGTTCCTCTTACAAGAGAGTCATCTACTAAAATAATTTTCTTATTTTTTATAACTGAAACATTTGCATTTAATTTTAATTTAACTCCTAAACTTCTAATCTGCTGTGAAGGCTCTATAAAAGTTCGACCAACATAATGATTTCTAATTAAACCTAAATCAAAATTTATTTTTTTTTCCTCAGCGTAACCCAATGCAGCTGCATTACCAGAATCTGGCACTGGTACAACTAGGTCAGCATCTAAATTATCTTCTTTTGCTAATTCTGCTCCAAATCTTTTACGATATTCATAGGCTGTTTTGCCATTCAAAATACTATCTGGTCTTGAAAAATAAATATATTCAAAAACACATGGCCTCACTTTTTTTTGAGGAAACGGCTTAATACTTTTTAATTCATCATTTTCTACATAAACAATTTCACCATTTTCAACTTCTCTAACAAACTTTGCGCCAATAATATCAAATGCACATGTTTCAGATGCAAAAACATAAGAATTTTTTAGTTTTCCGATAACCAAAGGTCTAATTCCATAAGGATCTCTTACACCAATAAGTGTATTTTGTGTCATCATAACCAATGCATACCCTCCTTGAATTTGAAACAGAGCATCAATAACTTTATCGATTGTCTTTGGTCTTTTTGATTTCGCTATAAGTTTTACTATCGTTTCTGTGTCTGATGTTGTGTAAAAGATTGAGCCCTCTTCAACCATTTTATTTCTAAGTGT
The DNA here is from genome assembly GCA_902519255.1 of uncultured Pelagibacteraceae bacterium. Lineage (GTDB taxonomy): Bacteria > Pseudomonadota > Alphaproteobacteria > Pelagibacterales > Pelagibacteraceae > Pelagibacter. The sequence continues at coordinate 414,264 of CABYIV010000001.1, forward strand.
TATTGCATTCGTTAGATTTCCATTATGCGCAACTCCAATTCCACCTGAATTAGTATCAGCAAAGAATGGTTGTACATTTCTTAAAGCAGTTCCTCCTGTTGTAGAATATCTATTGTGACCTATAGCGTAATTTCCAGGTAAATTTTTTAAGACTTTTTCATCATTGAAGTTGTCTCCAACAAGGCCAAATCTTTTTTCAGAGTGATATTTTTCACCGTCAAATGATACAATTCCACAACCTTCCTGACCCCTATGTTGTAACGCATGAAGTCCTAAAGCAGTTAAGGTTGATGCTTCTGGTGTATTGCTTATACCAAAGACCGCACATTCCTCTTTTAATTTAGGATTATACATCTTGAACTTTTTCTTTAGCATCTTCATATTGTTTTTGATTTGGAAATACCTTTATAAGATAGATACTACCTTTTTCAACCCAAGGAAATGTTAGTGAATCTTTTAAATTTAATGGCCATTTTTTGCTATCATAGATAACGTCAATAGCTGTGAACAAACAAACAATTAAAATATAGCTCTTAGCGATTCCAAAAAAAAAGCCAAAAACCTTATCGACTGAACCTAATCCTGTGTAAGTAATAACTTTACTTATTGCTTTATTTGCTAAAAGAATAAGAAATATTATTAATATAAATAATATAACGCCTACAATTATATCAAGAACATATTCACTATCTAAAATACCTTCAAAATATGGTTTTACTTTCGGAAATAAATAAATTGTTAAAATATATGCCAAAACCCATTTGGCAGCTGACAATAAACTTAAAACAAAACCTTTTCTAGATCCTTGAATTAAAAAATAAATGGTTAATACAAAAAAAATATAATCAAATAATGTTACTTGTATTAAAAAATCCTGAATAGTCTCAATCATTAATTGAATGGTTTAATTTTAAGCAATAAAGAAGGCAAAAGTGTTAAAACCGAAACCATTGCAAGCAACATAGCAATCCCCGTGAATACACCAAAGTAAATTGTTGGTATAAAATTTGACATTACTAAAATTGAAAATCCAAAAACTATTGTAATTGAAGTATTTAAAATAGCTTTTCCAACTGTTGAATGACACAGTTTTAATGTCTTATTATAATTTTTTAATTTTGCATACTCCTCTTTAAATCTGTAAATATAATGAATACTATTATCTACCGCGATACCTATTGTTATTGCAGCAATTGTTATTGTCATCATATCAAGAGGAATTCCCAATAATCCAATTAAACCTAATATAAAAAAGGCTGCTATAAAATTTGGCACAACACCTATTAAAGCTAATTTTAAATTTTTGAAAAGAATAACAAACATTACAAATATTCCAAGCATTACAAATCCAAGTGTTAAAATTTGAGATTTGAATAAACTTTGTAAAAGATTGTTGAAAAGAATTAATACACCACCTAATTTAAATTCATCATCTTTTAAATCTAATTTATTTTTAAGGTCAGAGTTTATTTTAATGAGTAAATCATTTCTCCTTAAATTATCTAAAGAGTCTTTTATTCGCAAACTTATCCTAGCTTCTGAATCTTTTATGGAGATATATGGATCTACAATTTCTTTTTTTATATTATCTGGTATCTTGGTGTACAATACACCCATTTCTAAAGAACCTAACTCTTTATTGTTATTTAATTGTGTAGCAACGTCAATAATTGAGGAAAAAGAAAGCACTTTTCCAATTGGCTCCAAAGAGTCTAAATAGCTATGGACCTTTTTTATCTTCTCAATTTTATCTTTAGTAAACCAATATTTTTCATCATTCTCATCTTCATCACCCCAATCGTCTTCTTCATCTTCAGATTTTTGTTTAACATCATCTTGTTTTGGAAATTTTAAAATAACTTCAAGTGGCGTTGTACCACCTAATTTTTCATCGATAAGTTTCATTCCTTTATAAATTTCTGTATTTTTATCAAAATAATTTATAAAACTATTTTCTACTTCGAGCTTTGAGATTCCTAATATACTTAAAAATATAATTATTAAGGTTGTTCCAAATATTGTATTTTTATTTGAAACTGAAACTTTACTGAAAAAATTAGTAATTACGGTACCTTTTTCCTCTTTTAAAGCAACTTTATTAAAATTAAATAAATTAATTAATGTTGGCAATAAACTAAAAGTAATAAGAAATGAAATTATTAGACCAAAAGTCATCATAAATCCAAAATCTATTATTGGTTTTATTTCACTAAACACTAAGGACAAGAAAGCAAAAATAGTTGTCAAAGCTGTATATAAAATAGGCCAAAACATTTTGCTAGTTGTTAAAGAAATAATTTTAAATTTATTTAACTTCGGAAATTGTTTTGAAAGCTGAAGATATCTTGTACTAATATGAATATTCATAGCCATAGTTAGTATCAACATTAAAGCTATAAAATTTGATGATATAACTGTAACTTTCCATCCTAAGAGACCAAGAAGTCCTGTCATTATTATAACTGAAAAAAAACAACTGCTTATAGGTACAATTATCCATATCAATCTTCTAAATACATACCAAAGAGTTGCAACAATAAATAAAAAAACTCCAAGTCCAAAAACAATTATGTCATTTTTAATAAAAGTCATCATGTCATCAGCAATCATAGGTATTCCACCTAAATGAATTTTGCTTGTTGAACTAAAATTTTTTATTACTTGCCTTATCTCTAAAATATTTTGATGATTTTGTTTTTTTAATTCATCTTTATATATCTCTTCGTCTTTTTTACTTTTAAAGTCTTGTATTTTATCTTTGGACTTTAAATAAACTATAATGCCAGATGTTTTACCATCTTCACTTATTACAAAATTCCTGAAAACTGGGCTATTCAATATTTCATTAAACCCTCTTTCTTTATCAATACCATCCGAGCTAAGTGTGGAGTAGTTTTGTAGTCTCTCTATAAGCGGTTCATCAGAGCTGTTAAGTAAAGGAATATCTAATAGTGTGATTACACTATGCACCCAATTAAGTTTTTGAATTTCTTTTTTTAATTTAATAAGATTTTTGATAGAATTTTCTTCTATCATTCCCCCTTTTGGCGTGTAAGTAAGAACTAAAAATTCTTTCGCACCATATCTTTCGTTTATTTCATTTAAATATTTTAAATCAGGATCACCTTCTATTAATAAAGTTTCTGATGATGCATCAAGTCTAAAGTTTTTTGAAAAATATCCAAAAAAAAACAAGCAACTTAATAATAAAACTAAAATCAAGCCTGGTTTATTTAATACAATATTTTGATAGAATTTAGCTAACATTAAATATTAGCTTTATAATTTAATTTAATTATTTTGAATATCTTTAAATTTGGTAAACATTGCTTCAAATTCAAGCATAACATTCCCAGTTGGCCCATGCCTTTGTTTTTGAATTATTAATTCTGCTAAATGTGAAACCTCATTCATTTTTGCTTGCCACTCAGCATGCTCTACTGTGGCAGGTCTAGGCTCTTTTCCTTGCAAATAATATGCCTCCCTGTAAACAAACATTACAACATCAGCATCTTGTTCGATTGAACCTGACTCTCTTAAGTCTGATAATTGAGGTTTTTTATCATCTCTTTGTTCTACAGCCCTTGATAATTGAGAAAGAGCTAAAACTGGAACAGCTAATTCTTTAGCTAAAGCTTTTAATCCTTGAGTGATTTCAGATATTTCCTGAACCCTGCCATTATTGGAATTAGAGGCTCTCATCAATTGAATATAATCAATAACAACCATGTCGAGACCATACAATCGTTTGATTCTTCTTGCTCTATTGCTCAGTGCAGCTATTGTTATTGCTGGTGTTTCATCAATATATAAAGGGAGCTCAGATATATCTTTCGAAGTTTCTATGAATTTATCAAATTGTTCCTCAGAAATTTTACCTCTTCTTATATCATTTGATTTAATTCTTGATTGTTCTGCTAAGATTCTAGTTGAAAGTTGTTCTGATGACATTTCTAATGAAAAAAAAGCAATAGAACTTTTATCCCCAGTTTCTTGAATTTTTCTAGCTGCATTAAATGCAATATTAGTTGCTAAAGCAGTTTTGCCCATAGAAGGTCTTCCTGCAATGATTACAAGATCTGACTTATGTAGTCCACCTAGCCTGTCATCTAAATCTTTTAATCCTGTTGGAACCCCAACTATGCCTTCCTCATTTTTATAGGCATTTGATGCCATTTCAATAGTTTGTCTCATCGCCTCATCAAATTTTATCAATGATGAGCTAAAGGAACCTTTCTCTGCAAGATCAAATAATAATTTTTCATAGTTTTCAATAATCGCTTTACCGTCTGTTTCTAAATCATTTAATTTTGCTTGATCAATTACTTCGCCAGAAATTTTTATTAGTTCTCTTTTTACAAATAAGTCAAAAATTAATTTGGAATATTCTATTGCTTGTCTTGAAGACGTTGAGAATTTGGTAATTTTAACTAAATATTCTGGAATATTCAATTCATCTTTTTCTTTTTCAAAATAGTTTTTTAATGTTATTGGATTAGCTAGAAGGCCTCCATAAATTAATTTTTCTAATGCCTCAAAAATTTTTTTGTGTATTGGGTCATAAAAATTTTTGCTGGATATGACTAAACTTACTTCATCAAATATTTCATTATTTAATAATACCGACCCTATAACTGATTGTTCTGCTTCAATATTGTTAGGCAATTCTTCAGATTTGCTCTTTATCAAATTTAATGATTGTGACATAATTAAGATTATTAATTTTAACTCTAAATAACAAAACAAATTTAAAGTTGGGGAAAAAAATGTATAATTTTATTTTTCTTCTTGGGCTACAACTTTAACTTTTATTTGAGTTTGTATTTCTGAATGAAGATTTAGAATTACATCAAATGAACCTAGAGATTTTATTTCTTTTAATGGTTGAATCAATGATGGATTAATTTGAATTTTTTCAATTTCTCCTAAAATTTTAGAAATCTCTGATGGTTTTACGGATCCGTATAGTTCTTTATTTTCTGTTGATAATTTTTTTATTGTATATTCTTTATTTTTCAGTTTTTCATCTGTAATTTTAGCTTCATTTTTTTTATCTAAGTCTTTTTTATTTAAATCAGATTTAATTTTTTCAACTTCTTTAATATTTTCTTTTGATGCAAATAGTGCTTTTTTATGTGCTAATAAGTAGTTTCTTGCAAAACCTCTTTTAACATCAATTATCTCACCTATTGATCCCACTTTTCTAACATTTTCTAATAATATTACTTTCATTTTATATTAATGCTAGATTTCTAGCTCTTTTAATTGATAAAGATAAGTCCCTTTGTTTTTTTTGACTTACTGAAGTAATTCTTGATGGTAAAATTTTACCATTTTCAGAAACATATCTTTTTAAAAGTTTTATATTTTTGTAGTCGATTATCGGAGCTCCTTTACCTGAAAGGGGACATTTTTTTTTAAACTTATATTTTTGGTTTTGAAATACACTTAGTTTAGAAAAGTTATTCTGTGTATTTTTTTTCTTTATATTTCTTTTTTTCATAAAATTATTTATTTATGCTTTCATCTTTCTTGGCAAAATAATCAGTATCAAGATCAAATTTTTTTACTTTTACAGTTAAATATCTTAATAAGTTTTTGTCAATTTTTTCTATTTTTTCTAATTCCTCTATAGTTTTGCCATTGCCTTCAATTTTAAAGTGTAAATAATTGCCTTTTTTATTTTTTTTAATTAAATATGAAAGATTCATTAATCCCCAGCTTTCAAATTTTACAATATTACCATCGTTCCCCTCAATTATTTTAGTATATTTTTCTTGAAGCTGTTTTATCTGACTCGGAGAGGTATCTTGTCTTGCTATTAGAGTGTGTTCATAAAAGTTCATAAAGTTTTTCCTAGAAAAATTGAGGATATACTATTATAAATTTTTAAATACAATACTAAAAAACACTAAATTTTTTGACGTTTTTATGTTCTCAGTAATATTTCCAGGCCAAGGCTCACAAATAGTAGGTATGGGTAAAGAATTTTATAAAAATTTTAATTACGTAAAGGAATATTTCTCCATTGCAGACGAACTCCTAAATAAAAAAATAAGTAAAATTATATTAGAAGGACCAAAAGAAAATTTAGATCAAACTGAAAATACACAAGCTGCAATTTTTTTAGTGAGTTACTCAATATTTAAAGTAATTGAGAAAGAGACTAATTTTAATTTAAAAAATGCAAAGTATTTTGCTGGACATTCTTTAGGTGAATTTTCTGCACTTTGTTGTGCTGATACAATTAATTTTAAGCAAACTATTAATCTTTTAAATCATAGAGGTAAAGCTATGCAAGAAGCTGTTCCAAAAGGTGAAGGTGGCATGTATGCAGTCTTAGGTACAGACATTAGTAAAATAAATAAAATTATTAATGATATTAGCAATGAACTTGAGTGCTATATCGCCAATGATAACTCTAATGGTCAAGTAGTAGTGAGTGGTAAAATTAGGTCACTCATAGTATTTGGAGAAGAATTAAAAAAACAAAATATTAAGTTTATCCAAATTCCCGTTAGCGCCCCATTTCATAGCCCATTGATGAAAAATGCCACTGAGAAAATGAGAAAAATTATTCTTGATACAGATTTTAATGATCCTGTGGTAAGTATAATTTCAAATGTTACTGCCTCTCCGCAAAATAATTCTGAAGACATTAGACATCTTTTAATAAAACAAATTGAAAACCCTGTAAGATGGAGGGAAACGATTAATATAATGATTAAAAATGAAGTCACTAATTTTGTTGAAATTGGTCCTGGAAAAGTTCTATCTGGATTGATAAAAAGAATAGATAGAAATGTTAGATTAAAACAGGTAAATAATCTTTCTGACTTAAAAAATATTTTAAATGATTGAATTAAAAAATTTAAACATAATTTTGACTGGTGCAACAGGTGGATTAGGTGGAGCAATACTCGATAAATTATATGTCAGCAATGCAAATATTATTGCAACCGGTACTAATGAAGAAAAATTAAGCAAAATAAAAGAGAAATATAAAAATATCTTAATAAAAAAATTTGATATAAGTGACCATCCTTCAGTTGAAAAGTTTATAAATGATTGTGGTAATCATTTTCAAAATAAAATTGATGTTTTAATTAATAATGCAGGAATTACTCGTGATAATCTTACAATTAGAATGAAAGAGGATGAATGGCTAAAAGTAATTAATTTAAATTTAACCTCTACTTTTTTGCTTTCAAAAAATGTTATTAAAAAAATGCTTAAACAAAAAAATGGCAAAATAATAAATATAACATCTGTTGTTGGTCATACTGGTAATATAGGACAAGCAAACTATGCTGCTTCTAAAGCTGGAATAGTCGGAATGTCTAAAAGTATGGCTTTAGAGTATGGAAAAAAAAATATCAAAATTAATTGTATTTCCCCGGGCTTTATTAAATCTGAAATGACAGATAAAATTAGTGAAACTTTCAAACAGCAATTAGAAGAGAAAATTGCACTAGATAGATTTGGTGATCCCGAAGATGTAGCGAATGTTGCTCTTTTTCTGTCATCAAGCTTATCAGACTACATTACAGGTGAAACTATTCATGTGAATGGAGGCATGTATTTTAGTTGACAAAATAATATAAATACTTATTAACGATTTTAATAGATAAGGAAAAAATGTCAGAAGATATTTCAAATAAAGTAAAAAAAATAGTTGCTGATCACTTAGGCATAGACGAAGCTAAAGTAACCGAAGAGTCTAGCTTCATCGATGATCTGGGTGCAGATAGCTTAGATACGGTAGAATTAGTGATGGCTTTTGAAGAAGAATTTGGCTCCGAAATTTCAGATAGTGATGCAGAAAAAATTCTCACTGTTGGCGACGCTGTTAAATTTATTGAAAATAAAGCAAACTAAATTTTATAATTAATGTCCAGCTTTCTTAAAGGTGGAATGATCATACTCTCTTCACCTTCTGGTGCTGGGAAAACTACACTTGTAAAGAAAATTTCAAAAAATAAAAACTTTCAAGTTTCTATCTCACATACTACAAGATTGCCTAGATTAAACGAAAAAAATGGTAAAGATTATTTTTTTATATCAAAAAATAATTTTAAAAAACTTATCAAAAATGGAGAATTTTTAGAGCATGCAAAAGTTTTTGATAATTACTATGGTTCATCAAAAAAGTTAGTTACAGATACAATTCAGAAAGGTAAAAATATTGTATTTGATATCGATTGGCAGGGTAGTAGGCAAATAAGAAATAAAAAGCTAAAATATAAAATAATAACAATTTTTATACTACCCCCGTCAAAAAATGAATTATTGAATAGGCTAATTAAAAGAGAAAAAAAAAATATGAAAACTGTTAAAAAAAGAATGAAAGGTTTCAAAAAAGACTTATCGAAATGGAGAGAATATGACTACGTTGTGATTAATGATGACTTAAAAAAATGTTATAATAAAATAATGACTGCAATAAAAAGTAAAAATAAAATACAATATAACCGCAATCTAATAAATAATCACATAAAGAAATTACTAATTTAAATTTTCGTATAGTTTACAAATTTCAAAGTATTTATCTTTCTCAATATTCTGAGGTCTTAAATTCAAATCAATTTTAAGTTGGGTTGCGATTTCTTCAAAATTATCAAAAACTTGTTTCATTGGTTTTTTAATCATTTTGCGTCTATGATTAAAAAAAATATTTGTTATATGTTCTAAATTTCTTGCTTTATTAATATTCTCAATTTTAAATTTTGGTGTTAAAACTATCAAAGTGCTCCAAACTTTTGGTATAGGGTGAAAAGAATTTGGATCAATATCAATTATCTTTGATCTATTCAGTTTCCAAGATGTAATTACTGACAATCTACCATATTCTTTAGTATTTTCTTCAGCTAAAATTCTATTTGCAACTTCTTTTTGAAAAA
>CABYIV010000002.1:0-12500 GCA_902519255.1 uncultured Pelagibacteraceae bacterium
TTTTCTTGAATTATTTTTAGTATTGATTTTGCTGATATCATTATATTATTCTAAATATATACTAGCTTACGATAATTCAACAATAATTAGCTCTTTAGGTATATTTTTAGCTGCAATTATTCGATCATTTCCATCAATTTCAAAAATTTTTGTTTATCATCATAACATAAGTTTCAGAAACAGATCGACAAAACTTATATCAGAAATATTTAATGAAACAGTTGAAGATGAAAATAATAATTTCAAGGGTACAAATAAAATTGAATTTAAAAAAAAAATATCATTAAAAAATATTAATTTTAAATATTTAGATAGAGATATATTATTTAACGATCTAAATTTTGAGATAAAATTTGGGGAATGTATTGGTATTGTTGGTAAAAATGGTAGTGGTAAATCAACATTATTAGACATCATTGTGGGGATGATAGACCCAATAAAAGGTGAGGTTTTGGTAGATGAGATTAACATTAAAGAAAATATAAACGAATGGCAAAATAAAATTCTTTTTATGTCACAGAAACACTATCTATTTGAAGATAGTATACTAACAAATATTTTAATTGGTGATAAATCAAATGATTATGAAAAAAAAAAGTATGAATTTGCTATAAAAGTTTCAAATCTTTCAGGATTTCTAGATAGTTTAGAAAACAAAGAAAACACAGTTATAGGCGCTAATAACAAAAATCTTTCAGGGGGTCAGCAAAAAAAAGTCCATATTGCGAGGTGTTTTTATCAAATGAACGACAAAAAAAAGTTGATCATACTTGATGAACCTTTTGAAAATTTAGATAAAGAGTCAAAATTAAATTTTATGGATCAACTAAATAGAATTAAGGAAAAAACTACTATTATTATAATTTCTCATGATGAAAAAGATCTTAAAATTTGTGACAGAATATTTAATTTAGAAAATAAAAATTATAATCATCGTTAATCCAGATTTTTTGATAAGTCTTCTAGTATTTTTTCTAAGTTATAATATTTATTTCCAAATATCTTTTTAAAATAATTATTTAGTAATTTTTTATTTTTTTTTTTGATTATATGGTTTTTCCAAAAATTAAAATTTTTGATAGACTCTTCTAAATTTTTTGAATAAAAAAATTGCATTTTACGAAAACTATTCATTTTAAAATTATTTTGAAAACTAACAAAGAACGATGGCTTCATCAAAGATAATGCTTCTATAGTTGGGCTTGAAAACGACATAGAAACTGATAAGGAACTTTGGTTTATCATATCTGATGCTTTTATTTTTTTTTTTATAGAAAATCTATTACTTTTAATAAGATTTTTAATTATAATAAAGTGCTCTGGATAATTTTTTTTTAAAAAGTCAATTTTATATTTAGGTTTAAATAAAATAAAAACATTTTTATTTTTTTCAATAATAAACAACATAAATTTTAAAAATAAAAGATGTTCTTTGGGATTATTGAAAGCATATGAGGTTCCAATCTGAGAACTAAAAAATGAAACATAAAAAAAATTCTTTTTTTTAGAAATTTTTTTTTTTTTTTCATTTAATAATTTACAGAAAGGTAATATGATATGAAGCTTATCTGACTTAGATAATACCCTCTTTGCAGTTAAAATTCCTATTTTTGACCAATGGTATTCCTTATCAAAATAACTATTTATAAAATCTATACTAAAATAATTTTTTTCGTCATGAACCAATTCTGAATGTGAGTGTTTATAAGAAATTGTTTTACAATTATTTTTCTTTAAAATAATATTTCTATAAATGCTGCTTACAGAATTGTCATGATAGCTAATGTAAATTTTTAAATTAAACAGAGTACTAATATTTGTCCATAATATGTAGTTTTTTAAACCATTAATAATTACTTTTTTATTGTAACTGTCTAAAAGTAGAAAATTTAAGAAATTTAAAATGATATAAAAAAATAATCTTGGATAAAATTTTATTAAATGTTTGTTATTTAATAAGTAATAAGGTTTCTTTGTTTGAGTTTCAATTGATGGATAATTGTTGTTATTTATCTGTTGTTTAAAATTATCGCTTATTTTATCGTCTAAAAATAATACTGATTTTTTTTTAAATTTTTTATTATTAACAATCCAATCAAGTCTTATATCGTTGTTGTCTAATTTAATTCCAGAATTATATGCTCTTAAAGCAATTTGTAAATTTTGAGAATTTTTTTTTATTTTAAAAAAAAATAAAGAATAGAAAGGGTAAAATAAATAAAATAAAGTCAATCTAATATTTTCAAAAATTGTTGTGATTGAGGAAATATTATTTAAGATTGTAATGTTTTTGTTATATTTTGCTAATTCTTTATTTATATTAAATAATTCAAATTTCTCTTGTAGCAAAATCATGTTTTCTTTATCTACAGCGTTTTTTAGTTGATTTTTCTTAACTTTAAAAAGCCCACTTAAAAATTTAATCATAAGTTTACTTTTTATTATTTGATTATTACTTGAATATTTTTTTGATTTCCAATGAGAATCGCACCTTTTTTTAATTGAATTATTGAAAATCGACCATGAAAATATTTTACAATTCATGTTCTCTTTTAAGATTTTATCATCTACTTCTTTCAAAAATATAATGAGACTATTGCTATGTAATTTTTTTATTTTATTTTTTATTTGATAAATTGGTTTTTTATTTAATAGATTATTAATAATTACTATTTTTTTATATTTTAGATCATCTTTCGATAACAATTTCATACTAAGACAATAAGATTTTAGCTAATTCTAAATCAAGAGGACCGTCAATGTTAATTGAAGTATCTTGTTCCATCAAATATGGAATACTCGTTTTATCAGAAATAACTTTTTTCTTTTCAAAAAAACTAACTTTTGTCAAATATATAGCTCCATTTCTTATAAAAACTTTTGGCAACTTTTGCCTTGGTCTCATATCTTCACTTTTTTTTTTACTATAATTAAACAATAAATTTTTTTTAATTACTTTCATTCTATTTGGATGATATCCATCAACATCACAGATACTTATTAATGAATTATGTTTTGAATTTATTAATTTTTTGATTGATTGGTCTATGTGAAAACTTTTTCTTAGAGGACAAGTTGGTTGTAAAAGGATGAAATAATCAAATTTTTTTTTAAAATATTTTTTTGATTTCTCTAAAGCGTGCTTAACAACATCCTTAGTTAATGCATCATCCGTTGATAATATTTTTGGTCTTTTAAAAAAAACATTTAATCCGAAAGATTTTGCTATATTTATAATTTTAATAGAGTCTGATGATAAGCAGATTTCATCAATATATTTTGATTTTAAAGCTTGTTCAATTGTATATCCTAGTAAAGGTTTTTTTTTTATTTTTACAATATTTTTATTTTTTATTTTTTTTGAGCCACCTCTAGCTGGTATTATGGCTAATATTTTTTTACTATTCAACATTGGATTGAGTATAATCAGTAAGACTCAATAGGCAATATTATATTCGATTAATTTATTGATTAAAAAAATCAAATCTTACTTAAAAATTTTATAATATATTTTTTTGCAAATATTTCTCCATTCCATTTTAAGTTTTTACATCTTTTATAATACTTTACTTTTTCTTCATCATTACTTACATATTTTGAGCAATACTTAATACTTTCATAAAAACTATTTTTTATTATTGCTAATTTATTTTGAAAGAGAATTTTTGAAGTGTTTTTAAACTCATCATTAAAATTAATCTTTGGAACAACAATCTTTATAGACTCAGAAAGACAATCTCGAACTATTCCCAAACCCGGCTTAACAATTGCTGTTGTTACACTGTTAAACATTTTTTTGTCATATTTGGCTAAATAGATAGAATTTTTTTGTCTTAAATTTTTAAGTCTTTTGCGCAAAAAAAAATATATATCTTTATCAACATAAATTTTTTTGAATTTAAATTGATATATATTTTTGAGTATTAACTTTTTAAGTTTGATTTTATTTTTTAAGTTTGATGTACCAAAAGATATTAATAAATTTTCTTTTTTTATATTTAATTTTTTATTAAATTTTCCATAAAATGGAATAAATATTGAGTTTTTATATTTTTTATAATGTATTAAATAATTTCTTAATATAGGTATTTTTTTTTGCTGAACTGTTTTGATTGCTAATTTCTTTATATCGTGACTCTTAAAAATATCATGCCAAAAGAAATTGCAAAATAATATCACTTTCAAATCACTAAATATTGGTTCAATTAAATTATCACTTAATACTAAATCGAATTTTTTTTTGTAAAATATTTCAAATCTTTTTTCTAAATTATAATTTTTTTTTGCAGCTAAATCTGAATTAAGCTTAAGATTAATTATTTTAATTTTTTTATTAATTTTAAACGATTTTTTTTTACTTTTATCTAGGACTAAATGAACATTGTGGTTTTTACACAATTCATTAGATAAGATTACACACCTTACAACGTGACCCAAACCATTATTACAAGGCAATACTAATATGTTTTTTTTCAATAAATTTTTCCAAGACCTATATATTTATACCCAAGCGACTCTGCTTTTTTTGATGAGAATATGTTCCAACAATCAAATATAAACTTTTTTTTGTTGCTAACAGGTTTTATAATTCGATCTATATATGATGAATTGTTTATATTATTATTCATTAGTAGTATAATATCGTATTTAGAGATTTGCTTTATTTTATTAATTTTTTTTAAGAATTTTTTGTCATACTTTATATCTGTCGATTTATCTAAAACTTTGTCGAAACTTTCATAGTCTATATTATATTTCTTCAAAATTTTAATTAGTTTTATAGACATCGAGCCCCTTAAATCAGATGTCTCTGGCTCACCCTTAAAAGCAAGTCCAACTATCAAAATCTTCATTTTTTTCTTAAAATATTTATAACGTAATTGTTTTAAAGTTTTGAAAATTAATAAAAGAGCATCATCGTTAATTTTTCTAGATATATCTCCTAGCTTATAGCCGTTTTTATTAGAATTGATAAATTTAAATAGTATAGGATCTTTTATTAAACAACTTCCACCAACACCAGGGCTAGCCAGTGGAATATTATTTCTCTCATATCCTTGATTTGCTTTGGAAACTAGCTCTTTTACATCCAGGTTGAACTGAGAGCATATTCTAAATAATTCATTAGAAAATGAAAAAGTTAAATCCCTAAATGAATTTGAAGCCAGTTTTATAATTTCTGCCTCCTCTAAGCTCTCAGAAATAATATTGTTAGGAAATACTTTAGTGCAAAATTTTAATGTATGGTTTTTACATTGCTCAGAATAACCAGATATTATTTGAGGTATATTTGATAGCTCATTTAATGCATCTCCCTGAACTAATCTTTCTGGTAAAAATGATAAGAAAAAATTTTTACCAACTATTAAACCCTTTGTCTTTTTTTTTATATAATTTGCAACTTCACGGCTGAAACCAACATTAACAGTACCTCTTATTATTAAAAGATCATTTTCTTTAAATTTAAATTTAATTAGCTCATTTAAAACTTTATAGAATACTTTGTTATCAAGTTGTCCTCTATTCAAATAAGATCCTATACAAACTATATATATTTCGGCCTTAACCTTTCTGATATCAGAATATAAAGATATTGTTTTATTTTTTTTTTGACTTAATAAAACAGATTTTAAATTTTTTTCGTAAAATTTTATCTTATTTTCTTTTAAATTTTTGATTACATCTTTTTTATCATATCCAGTACAGTAACAATTTTTGGATGCTATATGTGCCAATAATGGTAATCCAACATAACCTAATCCAACTACACATATATTCTTATATTTTAAGTCATCATAAATTTTATCTTCATCAATTGCTTCAACAAAATTTTTTTTTCTATCTAAAATTATTATTGTATTTAGTTTATATTTTTTATGTTGCTTTTTAAATTCTGCTACTCTGTAGCTTAATTCATGAATTGGGGTACTGTCGTAAACGTAAAAAAAAAGTTTATTATAAATTTGTGATAATTTTGTTTTAAAATCTTTATATTTTGATATTGCTCTCCTTAAGTCACCAACAGTTATAATTCCTAAAACTACTTTTTTTTTATTTATACAAAGAGCTATAGTTTTTTTTTTATTTTTAAACTTATTTATTAATTCATTAATATCTTCATTATCGTTAACAAATACTATATTTTCGTTTATATTTCTCACAAATCAACTTCATCCCAATTATCAATACATCTGTTATTTATATACGTTGTGAATCTTCCTTTATAATAATCTCTATTAAGTAATTCAGCATGGGTTAAATCTCTTTTTTTTCTACCTAAAAATGAGTTTGGACTAATTTTATATTTTTCTAAGATATATTTTTTCTGATCATTTTGACCTAATTTTGAAAATGAAAGAACTTCTTTAATATCTTCTGGATTAATAGAAACTTTACCATCTCTTGTATCTGAAGGATCTTTTATTGTGATATGTCTCTCTAAAATCTTGGCTCCATTATAAATAGCTAATTTACAAGCAAGATTTTTTTTATTTCCTTGTCCTATGGTGTGATCTGAGAAACCAGCATGATTTTTAGATAAATCTCTTAAGTATTTAATTCTATTCAAATTTAAATCTCTAAGGGGAGTTGGATAAATGGTTACACAATGTAATAAATTGTATTTTATTTTTTTTCTTTTTAATATTTTTACAGTTTTTTCAATTTCATTATCAAATGTTGCTCCTGTCGAGATAGTAAGTGATTTAAATTTTTTAGAGACATCTCTTATAAGTTGAAATGAACTACAATCATAACTTGCGATTTTTAAGTGCTTGAAACCTAATTCATGTAATCGCTGCACACTGCCTCTATTAAAACATGTAATTGATGGTATTACATCCAAGCTTTCACAATATCTAACAAATTTCTCTAGATCCTTATAAGGAATTTCAAGTTTTTTTAATCTTTTATACTCATCCTTAAATGGTCTTTTAATAACTAATGTTTTAGAACCAGAAAAAAAACCATTTTCAAATCTTGTTCTAAAAGATAAATCTTTTACAAAAATATTTTGTAGTTTAATTATTTTTGACCCATTTTTTGCACACTGATATGCCATCTTTTTAATTGTTTCGAAATTACCATTATGATTTTGGCATAACTCAGAAATAAATAGGACTTTATTTTTTTTCATAACTTTTTAGAAATTTATTTAATATAAATTTGTCTGTTGTTTCAACAGATTCTTTTGATAGTCCACCCACATGAGGGGTAATATATACTGATTTATTTTTTTTCATAATTTCAATTAATCTTCTGCTTGAATTGTTCTTTTTTAAATTATTCTCATTCTGTAAAACATCTGCTCCATATTTAAAATTTTTTAATTTTAAATACTTGATTAAATTTTTTTGATCTATAATTTCACCTCTGGAAGTATTAATAATAATACAATTATTTTTTAAAAGTTCAAATTTTTTTTTATCCATAAAATTTTTATTTAAATTATTTAATGGAATATGAATGGTAATTATATCGCTAAGTTTTAACAACTTTCTAAGAGTGATTGTCTTTTTAATTTTTTTAGAATTATCAAATATATAAGTTTTAGCTCCAAATGACTTTAGTATTTTATTAACTTTTTTTCCTAGTCTGCCATATCCTATTATACCAACTTTTTTATTATTTATCTCCGTAATGTTTATATATTTTTTCTCAAAAAAATTTTTTTTATTTGATTTGAAATTATCTCTTATAATTTTAAGTAATAAATAAATAGTATGTTCTGCAGTTGAATTAACTTTATTAAGAATACCCAACTCATTTTTTAAGGATATAATTTTTATATTTTTATCTTTAAAGTATTTTTTGTCTATATGATTTAAGCCTGTAGTTGGCGAAATAATATATTTTATATTACAATTTTTTTTATATTTTAATTTTAATTGATGTCTCAATAAAATAATATTAAACTTGTAATATATTTTATCAAAATCAGTTTGCGATATATTTGAAAATTTTGCGTTAAATAATTTATTGCATTTATTTTGAATAAATTTACTAAATAATTTTTTATGAGGGCATAATAAAGAATAATGCATTAAAAAATTAATTGATTTTGTATATTTTAAAGTTTTCGTCACTGTATAATATTTGAAAACTTAATAAATGTTTCTCTTCAGTAATTAAATAGTCAAAATTTTCATACAATTTGCTAATCGCTTCAAAATCATATTCATTTAAATTCATAAAAATTTTTCTCATATATGAGTAGTTTAGCCTGCTACCTTCTGTAGGAATATTCTTATAATCGATTTTAAGCATTTTCATTCTTTCATAAAAAATATCAAATATTTTCTTGCTTCCAAACATTAGATTTCCGTCATGTTTTTCTTGAAAAAATATAGTATAATCAACTAAAGTATCTCTTAGTGATGAAAAATAAGGAGGTATAATAATTTTTGATTTTTTAGGAATGTTTTGTCTGATGGCATCTACTAAAATTTCATAATTTTCAAAGTCTCTATAAAGACCATTCATAATTTCCTTTTTAATATTTCTATTTTCTTTATAAATTTTAAAAATATTATTATTTTTCTCACTTTTATCTAATAGCAAGTTGTCAATTTTATAAATAATTGGATATGATGGATTGGGAATACTAGATATATTGTTTTTTAGTTGCAACAATTCGTAAGGGGAATTAATGTTTTTTATTTTATATGATCCTTCTATGTATTTAAATTGGCTATAAAGATTGTTGTTACTATTAAAAAAATTACTTAAATATACAAAAAAGTTTACAAAAATTAATAATAAAATTAGTGCTAACGGAATATATTTTTGAGGAAATATATAATCTTTTAAAATAACCGCAAATGCAAATAGAAATAAAAAGTAGGATTGTGGTAACACTTTTACTCCTGCTGAAAACGGTCCGATTATATTCATTAAAAAAAAACCTGTATCAAATATTATAATAAACAATTCTAACAAGAAGAAACTGAGAAAAACAAAAATTGTAGAACAAATAAGAAAATAAAGAGTTTTTAATACTTTATCATTTTTTTTTTTAAAATAAAAATAAGTTAATAAGATAAATACAAAAATAAATAATAATAATTCAACTGTGTTAGATAATATATTCCAAATAGTAGAAAAATCATCGACTTCATCTCTTAATGAATTTGAAAACCATATTTCATGATTATTCTCATCTCCAGGGCGTTGAATTTTGCTCATCCGATATAATCCTGGAAGAATTCCAAGAATTGTAATTGACAAAGTATAAATAAATAATTTTATTTCTTTTTTCTTTAAGACTGACGAAAAAAATAAATATGTTAAAAAAATAGAAGATATAGTCAGAGAATTATTAGGATGACATAAGAAGGAAAAGAAAAAGAAGAGAAAAAAACCTAAATACTTTTTTCTTATAAAAAAATATATTGAAAATAAATAACAAATAGCAAATAAAATTCTTGAAGATAATATAATTCTACCCCACGTTAACGAAACATTTTTAGATGAAAAAAAATTAGTATTTATTTGGAAAGCAGTATCCAAAAAAATCAAAGAAAGTGGAGAAAAAATGAAAATTGTTAATAGAGAAACTACATAATTGTTTGTCAATTTATAAGTTAACAAAAATACTAATAAGTAAATAGAAAAATCAAAAAAATAAGACAACAAAATAAATAAAGTTGGATTTGAATAGACGTGTTTTAAGAAGAAATAAATTGGAGTTTGTAAAAGATAATATGCTTGGTACGAACTATCAATTTTAAAGTCACCTCTATCAATTCTTGAGACAAAGAAATGACTTTCTTGAGGAACTGGCATAAATTCATTTAAAGAAATGTATAAAAAATATAATAAAATTAGGGAGAGATAAGATAAGTAACTTGTTGAAAAAATATTCTTCATTTAAATTAAAAAAATTTGATTTTTTTTAAAATACAAAATTATATATTAAAGATGCATAAATATATATATATTGTAGTAAATGATTAAAAAAACTTTATATTATGAAAATTTCAAGTTTTCAAAAAAACTTAAAAAAATTAATACTATATTTGGGAGAAAAATATTTACCTAAAAATAAGATTAACTCAAATTTAATTTATATCCATTATTTACGAATAAATTATACAATAAGAACAATTTTAAATATTTTTTTTGGAGTTACATTCTTTATTTCAAGAATTATTTTTTTTAAACAAATATATAAATTAAAAAACAAACAATTAAAAAATGTTTTTGAAATAATTCTTTTTTTTCCTGTTATTGGCAGTAAAATAAAAGAGTTAATATGCGCTCTAATCTTTCTTCATCATTACAACGATGAGAAAATAAATAAAAAAAGTTTAAATGTAAGCTCAAATAAAGATTACGAATTCATTGTAATTGGTTCGGGACCTGGTGGAAGTATCACAGCTAGTGAAATAATAAAATATTCAAATAATGTCATGATTTTGGAGGAAGGTGAAGACGCAAAAATTCCAGTCTCAAAACATCCAGGATCAGAATTTTTAGAAAAATGGAGAGATGCAGGTGTAAATTCCTCAATCTCAGGACTACAAATAAATTTTTCATCAGGCAAAACACTGGGTGGTGGAAGTGAAATAAATAGTGGTTTGTTTCATAACATTGATGAAAAATTTATCGATGATTGGACGAAAAAATATCAAACCAAAAATTTTGATTACAATCAGATGGTTAAATTTGATAAAGAAATTCAAAATTTTTTGAATGTATCTGAAAATCAAAATTTTAGTAATGAAGTAAACCCAGAAAATTTTATTATTGGTAGCAATAAACTAAATTTCAAAATTGAAAAAATTAAGAAATTAAAAAAAATTGATAAAAACAAAGAAGTAAAACTATCAATGAAAAATACTTATTTAAAAGATTACTTAAAAAAAGGGGGAGATATACTAACTGGAAGTTTTGTAGATTATATAGAAAAAGTAAATGATAGGTGGAAAATAAGGGTGATAAGAAGAAGAAAAATAATAACTTTTTATTGTAAGTATTTATTTTTATGTTGTGGTTCGCTTTATACAAACGAAATTCTTTTAAAAAGTAATATCATAAAAAAAAATGATCAAATAGATTTTAAATTTCATCCAATGGTAAAAATAATTGCTGATTATGGGAAAAAAGTGCAAGATTTAAATTGTGACGTTCATCAATTTCAAGTAACAGAGTTTTATCCGAAATATATCCTTGGGAATGCTTCGAGTAGTCCTCAATTTCTTTTGAACAACTTTTTAGATAATAAAGAAAAATATGAATATATAAAAAAAAACTATTTAAATTTATCGATTTATCATGCAACTTTTTCAATAGGATCTGGATCAATAATAAATATTTTAAAAAAATATAAAGTTTTAAAATATAAAATCCCTGACACAGAACTGGATAACATTAAAAATGCTTTACTTAATTTGTCAAAAATACTTTTCGAGGGTGGTGCAAAGAGTATTATTATATTAAAAAAGGGTTTGCCACTTTTAAGAAAAGATAATTACATTAATGAGATAAATAAAATAAACAATATAAAGGATTTAAAACTTTCATCTGTACATATTTTAGGTGGTATAGGAATGGGTGAAAGTAAAAGCTCAATAACAAACTCTTTCGGTAAGTTGAAAACCACTGAAAAATTATATGTTAATGACTCATCACTTATAAACAACAGTTTATTAAAAAATCCACAAGGTATTATTATGTCAATTGCTCTCAGAAATATTAGAAATTTTTTTGAGATTGATTATAAAAAAAATGTTTAAATTATTAAAATTGATCAAAATTAAGTCTCAATTAAAAAATATTATAATTTTTTTGCCTATACTTATTTCAAACGTAAGTTTAAAAAATTTTGATATTTGGAATATCTTTATACCCCTAATAATTTTTTTTTTTCTGACAAATATTATTTACCTTACTAATGATTTTTTTGACAGAGAAATAGATTCCTTTAATATAACAAAAAAAAATGTTTTTAATGATTTTAAAATTTCTATAAAATCTGTTATTTTATTAAATATTTCTATATTTATTTTCTTCTTTTTAATTTCTAGAACTCAGTACTTTTCTATTAATTTAATTATTTATCTATTTTCTTTCTATTTATACAATTTTTATGTAAAAAAAATTAAATATTTAGACGTTATTTTCTTAACTAATTTCTATATTCAAAGAATTTTATATGGTGGTGATATTTTTAACATTGAAATAAGCTTAATATTTTTATTATTTTTTTCGTCGCTTTTCTTAATTTTATCTTTTTCAAAACGTTATGTACAAATTTATCTCAATAATCTGGATCAAGACAATAAAATCTTGGCTTATGGAATGATAGATTTAAAAAAGATTAGTATTCTGATTTACTTTTGTTTAATTTTAAATTTTTTAACACTTTTCATATACATTTTTAACAAAAATTTACTATTTGATAATTTGAATTTTTTATTTTCAATACACTCATTTAATACAATAACTGTTCATCATTATATTATATCTTTGTTTTATATCTATTGCCTATTTGATTTGCT
>CABYIV010000002.1:17500-141587 GCA_902519255.1 uncultured Pelagibacteraceae bacterium
TCCCCGTCAATTCATTTGAGTTTTAACCTTGCGGTCGTACTCCCCAGGCGGTGTGTTTAATGCTTTCGCTGCGACACTGAAAATAAATTTCCAACGTCTAACACACATCGTTTACGGCATGGACTACGAGGGTATCTAATCCTCTTCGCTACCCATGCTTTCGTTCCTCAGTGTCAGTAATGATCCAGAAAGCTGCCTTCGCAATCGGTATTCTTTCTAATATCTACGAATTTCACCTCTACACTAGAAATTCTGCTTTCCTCTATCATACTCTAGCTAAAAAGTTTTGATGGCAGTTCCAGAGTTAAGCTCTGGGATTTCACCACCAACTTTTTTAACAACCTACGAACTCTTTAAGCCCAGTAATTCCGAACTACGCTAGGTCCCTTCGTATTACCGCGGCTGCTGGCACGAAGTTAGCCGG
Source organism: uncultured Pelagibacteraceae bacterium (assembly GCA_902519255.1). Classification (GTDB taxonomy): domain Bacteria; phylum Pseudomonadota; class Alphaproteobacteria; order Pelagibacterales; family Pelagibacteraceae; genus Pelagibacter. The sequence continues at coordinate 17,925 of CABYIV010000002.1, forward strand.
ACCTTCTTATTCGGGTACAGTCATTTTCTTCCCCGACGAAAGAGCTTTACAACCCAAAGGCCTTCTTCACTCACGCGGCATCGCTGCATCAGAGTTTCCTCCATTGTGCAATATTCCCTACTGCTGCCTCCCGTAGGAGTTTGGGCCGTGTCTCAGTCCCAATGTGGCTGATCATCCTCTCAGATCAGCTATTGATCAAAGTCTTGGTAGGCCATTACCCCACCAACAAACTAATCAAATGCAGGCTCATCCTTCGGCGCATAAAGCTTTCTCCGTAAAGACTTATGAGGTATTAGCACAAGTTTCCTCGTGTTATTCCTCACCAAAGGGAAGATACCTACATGTTACTCACCCGTCTGCCACTAAGTATTGCTACTTCGTTCGACTTGCATGTATAAGGCGTGCCGCCAGCGTACGTTCTGAGCCATGATCAAACTCTCAAGTTTAAAAACGGCGCACACTAGCTTCAACATAAATACTAAGAATAATATTTATGTGATTTTGAAGTGTGTACGACAAATTTTGGTAACCTTAACCGTCCACACTTCTCTTCTTAAAATATTAACAAATTAAATAGCTAATTAGGTTTTAACCCAATAAATAACATTTTTTAAATGTTGAGTGGAACGCTTATAAATAATATTATTAATAAATCAAGATATTAGATTAATTAAAAATGTTACAAAATGCCATATAAATCAAGGGTTTTTTGAGGTTACTAGTGAAATTCTTAAAAATAAACACATACAAAGAGTACTCGATTTTTTTCTGGTTGATAGTTATCGCCATCATGGGGATCATTATTTCATCTGTTTATTCGTTAGATAAAGAGAAACAACAAGATCAAGTTAAATCAAGTTTAGATAATATATACTTAAAAAAAACTATTAAAGAAATAACAGAAAACCTAGAACCTAGATATGAGATTATAATCTACAAATCTATGTCAGGAGATACATATGAAAGTATTTTAAATAAATTAAACATTGATATAGATGAAAAAAAATTATTACTAAATACAATTTTAAATGAAAAATCCTTAAAAATATTAAGAATTAATCAAAATTTTACTTTTAAGTTTGATAATTTGGCCTCTCAAAAAATCTCTGAGTTCAAAATTGAAACTGATAAAAAAAATGAAATTCTTTTTACTAAATCTGAAGTAGAAAAAAAGTTTTTATCAAAAAAAATAAAAAAAAATTTTACTAAAAAAACTGTTTATAAAGAAACTGTGATCTCTAATAGTTTATATAGTAGTGCAATAAATTTAGGAATAAAACCTAATATTATAATTGAGTTTGCAAGACTCTACGGTTTTCAAGTAGATTTTCAAAGAGATATTTGGAAAGATGATAGTTTTCAAATTATATATGAAGAATTCGTTAACGAAAATGACAAAGTTGTTGATACCGGAGAAATAATTTTTGCAAATTTAAATCTTCAAAATAAAGATCTACAACTTTACAAATTTGAGTATGAAAAAAATAAAATTGATTATTTTGATGAAAATGGAAAAAGTATAAGAAAAACTTTAATGAAAACTCCAATAAATGGTGCTAGACTCTCTTCTTCATACGGTAAAAGAAAGCATCCAATTTTAGGATATACAAAGATGCATACTGGGACGGATTTTGCAGCACCAACAGGTACTCCAATTATGGCTTCAGGAGATGGAAAGGTAACTAAGGCTGGATGGTGCGGCGGCGGAGGAAATTGTGTAAAAATTAGACATAACAGTAAATATCAAACAGTTTATGCTCATATGTCAAAATTTGGGAGAAATATTAAAAGAGGTGTTAGAGTTAAACAAGGTCAGATTATTGGTTATGTAGGATCTACAGGTATGTCAACAGGCCCACATTTGCATTATGAAGTAATTGAAAATGGTAAAAAAATTAATTCACAAAAACTAAAATTGCCATCAGGAAAAATTCTTAAAGGTGAAGAGAGAAAAAAATTTGAGGTTGATAAAATTAAAATTGATGTACTAAAATCTAATTTAATAGTAAAATTAAACTAGTCTGATTTTGCAAGCTCCACATCTGTGTTATTTTCAGCCTTGTCTAAATTCATTTTTTCAGTATTTTTTTGGAAATTTTGTTCGATGACGTTATTATTGTCTTGAGATATTTTATTAATTTCTTGCATACTTAGTATTCTTGAGAAATGGTCTGCATGTTGCAAATAGTTTTCTGATAAAATTTTGTCTCCAGCTGATGAGGCTTCTCTTGCTAAATTATTATATTTATCAACTAGTTTTGCAGCGTTTTGATTATTGCGACCAGGATTTCTATGTCTGAAATCTGAGTTTGATGTGAAATCAGTTTGATTTTTTAATCCATTTAAAGATCTTTTTCTGAAATTTCTATCATTATTAGATTTAAATCTATTTTTTCTATTATTATTTCGGTAATTATTCATTATTATAATTTAGTACAGACTATTACTCTAGGAATAGAACTTATATCTTTAGATACTTTGTTTATATAAAACCCATTTTTAGTTAATATGTTTTTTGATTTATTCAGTTGATTAATTCCTATTTCAAATATCAATTTTCCATTTTTCTTAAGCAAATTTTTACTTTTTTTTATAACTTTTTTTATTTCTCTTAATCCATCAACACCAGCTTCAAGAGCTAAATGTGGTTCAAAAAGCTTAACATTATCTTCTAATCTCATTAAATTATTACGATTAATGTATGGAGGATTAGATATAATTAAATCATATTTATTATCATTAAACTTGTCAATATCGATATTTATGAAACTTATTTTATTCTCTAAGTGATGCATTTTTGCATTATATTTTGCTACATTTAAGGCTTTTTTACTTATATCTATAGCTTTTCCATAAAAATTTGGTCTTTCATTCAAAATGGATATAATTAAACATCCTGATCCTGTTCCAACATCTAGCAACTTTTTTGTGGTTTTTTCTTTTGTTATTTTTAAGACCTCTTCAATTATTATCTCTGTATCTGGTCTTGGTATCAATACGTTTTTATTAACATAAAATTCGTATTTCCAAAAAAATTTTTTATTTATAATATAAGCAACTGGCTCATTTAATTTTCGTCTATTTATTTGTTTTTTAAACTTATTAAAAGTTTGTTTAGCTATTTTTTTATCTAGACTCGTTAAAATTTTCTCTCTCGTAGAATTTAAAATATTAGCTAATATTAATTCGCTATCTAGACTATAACTAATTATATCATTTTGTTTAAGTATTTTGCTCCCAAAATTAATAGCATCTAAGTAAATCATTAATTGATTTTATTAAGTTCATATTGTTGAGCTTGTAAATTTAAATTCTCAATCATTTCATCAAAAATTTCTCCCTCCATAAATTCTTCCAATTTGTGTAAGGTTAAATTTATTCTATGATCTGTAACTCTTCCTTGGGGAAAATTATAGGTTCTTATTCTTTCTGATCTATCTCCTGTACCTATCTTATTTTTTCTATCTCTTGACCTCTCTGAGTCTATTTTTTGTCTTTCAAAATCATAAATTCTAGATTTTAAAATTTTCAAACCTTTCTCTTTATTTCTTATTTGAGATTTTTCATCTTGTTGACTTACAACTATGCCTGTAGGAATATGGGTTATCCTTACAGCTGAGTCTGTTGTATTAACACTTTGTCCACCAGGACCACTACTTCTAAATACATCAATTCTTAAATCCTTTTCCTCTAATTTAATATCTAAATCTTCAGCCTCAGGTAATACAGCAACAGTAGCAGCTGAAGTATGAACTCTTCCTTGAGTTTCAGTATCTGGAACTCGTTGTACTCTATGAACACCACTTTCATATTTTAGAGAAGAATATATGTTTTTACCCTTTATTAGTGCAACCACTTCCTTTAGACCTCCAGCATCACTTTTTGAAATTGAAATAATTTCTAAACTCCATTTTTTTTTTTGACATACTTTTTCATACATTTTGTATAAATCTGATGCAAATAGACTTGCCTCTAAACCGCCAGTGCCAGCTCTAATCTCAATGATCGCATTTTTACTATCAGCAAGATCTTTTGGTAGTAAAAACATTTTTAATTTTTTTTCGATTATTAAATAATTATTTTTTAAATTTTCAATCTCACTGTTTGCAAATTCTTTCATTTCATTATCAGAATCTTTATCATTTATTATATTATTTAAATCTTCAATATCTTTATCATAGCTCAAATATTGTTTTGCTTTTTCTACTATCTCATTTAGATCTGAATATTCTTTTGAGACTTCTGCGTACTTATTTTTATCAATCTCACCTGAAGAAAGTTCCTTTTCAAGTTGAAGATGTCTATTGATTAAATTTTGAACCTTATCCTGTGGAAGCATTAGTTTTATTTATATATTTGAGACTTTTTCTTCAACTAAAGTAACAATTTTATTTATCATATCTTTTGTCATTACTTTTTCTGTTTCTAAACCATTTAAATACAACATATGATTATCTTTTCCACCACCGGTAATTCCTATTTCAGTTTGTTTTGCCTCACCCGGACCATTAACTACACATCCTATAATCGACAGTGTTATTGGTTTCTTTATGTGTGATAATCTTTCTTCTAATTTTTTTACTGTTTCAATTACTGGGAAAGCTTGTCTTGCACAAGATGGGCATGAAATAATTTTTACACCCCTGTTTCTTAAGTTTAGAGATTTTAAAATTTCATTTCCAACTTTTACCTCTTCAAGAGGATCGTCAGAAAGTGATACTCTTATAGTATCTCCGATACCATCAAGCAATAAATTTCCAAATCCTATCGAGGTTTTAATGCTACCAGGCAAATAGCTGCCAGCTTCTGTAATTCCTAAGTGGAGTGGATAATCAGTTTTATCTGACAATAATTTGTATGCAGCAATAGATAAAAATACGTCTGAAGATTTTACGCTTATTTTAAAATTTGTAAAATCCATATCTTCGATTATTTTAATATTCCTCAGTGCACTCTCAACTAAGGCTTCAGGACATGGCTCTTTATATTTCTCAAGTATATCTTTTTCTAGCGATCCTGCATTTACACCAATTCTAATCGAACAGTTGTTATTTTTTGCGGCGGAAACAACTTCTGCAACTCTTTTTGTATCTCCTATATTTCCAGGATTTATTCTAAGACAATTTGCACCATTCTCTGCAGCTTCAATTGCTCTCTTATAATGAAAATGAATATCTGCAACTAAAGGAATATCAACATGTTTGATTATTGTTTTTAAAGCTTCTGTTGACTTACTATCAGGGCACGACACTCTGACAATATCTGCACCAGCTTCAGTAACTTTATGAATTTGTTCTATTGTAGATTTATGGTCAGTTGTCAATGTATTAGTCATTGTCTGAACAGTGATTGGATTATTTCCACCAACCTTAATTTTACCAACACTTATCTCTTTGGTCTTTTTTCTATTAATTTTTCTAAATGGTCTAATTTCAGATGTCATTTTTCTAACTTAAATTCTTTATGCAAACATTTTACAGCTTTTAAAACATTTGTGCTTTTTATTAATACTGATATTTTAATTTCTGAAGTTGAAATAACTTGTATATTTATATTTTTTTTTGCAAGTGCTTGAAACATTCTAAATGTAACCCCTGGAGTAGTAATCATTCCAACGCCTATTATTGATACTTTCGATACATTTTTATCAAAAATTAATTTTTTAAAAACAATATTTTTATTTTTGTTTATTATTTTCTTTGTTTTATTCAAATCATTTGACTTGATTGTAAATGTAAGATCTGTTTGCTTTCCATCAGCAGATATATTTTGAACTACCATATCTACGTTTATCGAATTTTGTGAAAGTGGTTTAAATATCGATGCTGCTATGCCTGGTCTATCTTTAACTCCTAATAAAGTTACTTTTGCATCATTATCTGTGGAAGAAATTCCTGTGATAATTTTATTATTAATAATATTTTTTCTTTTTGTAATTAATGTGCCAGATTTGTTTATAAATGACGATTTTACCTCAATATTTATCCTATTTAATCTTGCATCTTGTATAGAATCTGGTTGCATTACTTTTGATCCTAATGAGGCCATTTCTAACATTTCTTCATAAGATATATTTTTAATTTTTTTTGCAGAACTAAGTTTATTTGGATCTGTTGTATATACTCCCTCAACATCTGTGTAAATGACACATCGATCAGCTTTAAAAAACTTTGCAACCATAATTGCACTTGAATCTGAACCACCCCTGCCAATAGTTGTAATATTTGAATTTTTATCCACACCCTGAAATCCAGCAATAATAGGGATTCCTCCAGATTTTAAAAATTTTAAAATTTTAGTTTTATTTATATGTTTAATTCTTGAATATTTGTGTTTACCCTCTGTCACAATTGGTATTTGCCAAGCCATCCAAGATCTAGAATTTAAACCATTTGCTACTAGATGGCCTGCTAACAACGAACACGAAATCTGCTCACCAGCAGAAACTAGAGTATCATATTCATTATCAGGAAAATTTTCACTGATTTTTTTTGACATATTGATCAACTTATTGGTAGTACCGCTCATTGCTGATGATAAAACTATTACCCTATATTTTTTTGAGTAAGATTTAATTATTTTTGATACTTTTTTAATTCTTTGAATTGACCCAACTGAAGTACCGCCAAATTTTAATACAATAATTTTCATTGGTAGTTTTATTTACAAGCCTTATAATATTGATAAAATACATCTTATTTATAATGTCAATAAAGAATGAGCAATAATACTATAAACAAGGAAGAAGTAGAAAAATTTAACAAAATCGCAGAAGAATGGTGGGATCCTAAAGGAAAATTTAAACCACTTCACAAATTTAATCCAATTAGAATAGAATATATAAAAGACAATATTATTAAAGATTTTAACATTTCATCTAACCACAAACCGCTAAAGGGAATAAGTATTCTCGATATTGGATGCGGAGGAGGTTTATTATCTGAGCCTTTAGCAAGACTTGGGGGAGAAGTTGTAGGTATTGATGCATCCAAAAAAAATATTGATATTGCAAAACATCATTTAAAAAAAAGCAATTTAAAAATTGAATATCATGATAAGTCTCCAGAGAATTTTAATTATGAAAAAAAATTTGATGTAGTTCTTAATATGGAAATAGTTGAACATGTCGAAAATATTCCTGAATTTATAAATCAAAGTACAAAATTTTTAAAAAACAATGGTTTAATGTTTATTGCCACCTTAAACCAAACATTAAAATCTTATGTATTTGCAATAATAGGAGCTGAATATATTTTAAGATGGCTTCCAATCGGAACACATGATTGGAATAAATTTGTAAAACCTGAAAATCTAGAAGATATCTGCAATAAAAATTCACTCAAATTAAAATGTATTGATGGTGTTAAATTTAACCCAATTTTAAATAAGTGGAAACTTTCAAATGACAAATCAGTAAATTATATAACAAAGTACAAAAAGAGTTAATTTTCCTTATCTTCAATCCATGGAATAGTTGACGTCTCTATACCTTCTTCTTTTAGTTCCTTAACATCTTCAATTGATGCTTTGCCAAAAATATTTTTTTTATTCTTTTTTTTGCTATAATGAATAGATCTAGCCTCATAAGCAAAATTTTCTCCAACATATTCAAAGTTTTCTTTTACAAATTTTTGATATTCTCTTAATTTTTTTTTAACATTTTTATAATTCTTATAAGCTTTATCTTGTTTGAAAGTAGAATTAGCTAAATTTGGTTTCATCAAAGACTTTTCAATCTTTTGAGAATTACACTGCTGACAACTAAGAAGTTTTAATTTTTTTAATTTATCAAATTCTTTTGAGCTAGCAAACCAACTTTCAAACTCAAGACTGCAATTTTTACAATTTAATAAATACTTAATCATTGAAATGACTTAATTACATTTTATAGGATTTCAATACCTAAGATCTGTAATCAGAATTAATTTCAATATATTCCTTAGATAAATCCATAGTATACGCTGTAAATTTTTTACTTCCAATAGATAGATCAATTGTTATCTCTATATTCTCATTTTTCATATAATCACTAAGGATATTTTCGTTATAATTTTTATCTAATTTTCCATCTTTAAGGATCATATTAGATCCCATTAATATAGATAATTTTTCTTGTTTAACAGTTACACCACTTTTTCCGATTGCCATCGCAATTCTACCCCAATTAGGATCTTCTCCAAATATTGCTGTTTTAACTAATGGTGAGTTAGCTATTGAGAAACAAATATTTTTTGCATCTTTCTCGGTTTTGCTATTAATGCATTTGATGGTAACAAATTTTGTTGCTCCCTCTCCATCACTCGCAACTCTTTTTGCTAAGTTTAACATGACCTGATGAACGCTACTTATGAATTGCTTTAATTTTGGATCTTTAAAACTTTTTATCTCTTTGTTGTTTGCTTTGCCTGTTGAAAATATTGAAACCATGTCATTTGTACTAGTATCCCCATCGCATGTTATAGCATTAAAAGTAGTCTTAATATTTAGATTAAGTATCTGTTTCAAAATTGATGAAGAAATATTGGCATCAGTAAAAATAAATCCTAAAGTTGTAGCCATATTTGGAAAGATCATTCCTGATCCTTTTGCAACTCCATATATTTTTACATCGGAACCAGCTATCTTGCATTCTGCCATTGATAATTTTGGTTTAGTGTCTGTTGTCATAATCCCAAGAGCTGCTTTGATCCAAATTAATTTATTTTGATTGTATTTTATTTTATCAACTAAGTTTTTAGTGTTACTTAAAATTTCATTTTCAGGAAATTTTTCCCCTATGGTGCCTGTGCAAGCAAATAGTAATTGGTTTGGTCTAATTTCTCTTGGCTTTTCCTCATCTTCTATTTGTTTTGATGTTAATAATTTTGACAAATTTAACGAAATTTTTTTAAGAGAGTTATAGCCATCATTTCCTGTTAGGGCATTTGCGTTTCTTGTGTTGATTAAAATGCCATAAATTTTTTTATCTTTTATTTTTTTATTCCATTTTATATTTTCAGATACTAAACTAGACTTTGTATATACATTTGCATAACTTGCTCCATCCCTAAAATAAAATAAAACTAAGTCGTCTCTTTTTTTGTTATAAAGACCACAGCTAATTGTTGAGATAGATAATCCATCAATATGTTCAAGATCTTGAAAATGTCCTATTTTAGAGTCCTTGTGTTTCTTATCAAAAAAGTTGTTTATACCAAAATCCATGCTATTTAATTTTTTAAATAAATAACTATATAATTTATAACTATTAAAACATCAAAAATATGCTTAATCCTTTAAACATTATTAGTAAATTTATTAAAAGCGGCAATCAAAAGGAATTAGACAGAATTCAAAAAATTGTAGAAGAGATTAATCTTAAAGAAAGTAAGGTTAGTAAATTTGAGGATAATGAATTTCCTTTAAGAACAAATGAATTTATCTCTAGATTAAAAGAAGGAGAAAAATTAAACGATTTATTACCAGAAGCATTCGCATTGGTAAGAGAAGCTTCGAAAAGAACTAACAATGAGAGACACTTTGATGTTCAGCTAATTGGAGGTATTGCGTTACATGAGAATAAGATTGCAGAGATGAAAACGGGTGAAGGCAAAACACTTACTATAGTTCTTGCTGCATACCTTAACGCATTAGAAAAAAAAGGTGTTCATATAGTTACTGTAAATGATTACCTCGCAAAAAGAGATAGTATAAATATGGGTAAAATTTACAATTTTTTGGGTTTGAGCTGTGGATATATAAACTCAAACCAGTCAGATGAGGAACGCCAAGAAAATTATAATAAAGATATAACTTATGCCACTAACAGTGAATTAGGCTTTGATTTTTTAAGAGACAACATGAAATATTCAAAAAATGAGATGGTCTTGAGGAAGCATAACTTTGCGATAGTTGATGAGATTGACTCTTGTTTAATAGATGAGGCAAGAACTCCTTTGGTTATTTCTGGTGCAGCAGAGGATAAAACTATGCAATATATTGCTGTAGATAAATTAATTAAAAATTTGAAACAAACAGACTTTGACTTAGATGAAAAAGAAAAAAATATACTCTTAACAAATGAGGGAATAGATAATGTTGAAAAAATATTTTCTGATGCTGGTATTTTAAAAAATAACAATTTTTATGACCCAGAAAATTTACATTTAGTTCATCATGTAAACCAAGCATTAAGGGCAAATTATTTATTTGAGAATGGACGAGATTATATAGTTAAAGATAACGAAATAATTATAATTGATGAGCAAACAGGCAGGCAACTGCCAGGTAGAAGATTTGGTGATGGACTTCATCAGAGTTTAGAGGCTAAAGAAAAAATAGAAGTTAAAGCTGAAAATCAAACTCTGGCATCAATAACCTATCAAAATTTTTTTAAGTTGTACGATAAATTAGCAGGTTGTACAGGAACAGCACAAACAGAGTCTGCAGAATTTTTTGAAATTTATAACTTGCCTGTTTTACAGATACCTACCAATAAAGAAATGATAAGAAACGATCTTAATGACCAAATCTTTAGAACAGGTTTAGAAAAAGACAATGCAATCATTCAAAAAATAAAAGAATGTAATGAAATTGGACAACCACTGTTGGTTTTCACTTCTAGCATAAATAAATCTGAGTATTACTCGAATTTGTTAGAAAAAGAGAAAATTCAACATATTGTTTTAAATGCTAAAAATCATGAGAAAGAAGCAGAAATTATTGCAAATGCTGGCAAAACAAATTCAGTAATTATTACAACAAGTATATCGGGAAGAGGTGTTGATATTAAGTTAGGTGGACAAGATCAATCTGAAAAAGAGGATGTAAAAAAAAAGGGGGGGTTATTTGTTATTGGAACAGAAAGAATGGAAAGTAGAAGAGTTGATAATCAAGCAAGAGGACGATCTGGAAGACAGGGAGATGAAGGAAGTTCAATATTTTTTGTAAGTTTAGAAGATGACTTGATGAGATTGTTTGGCTCAGAAACCATGAATTCAATGCTAGAAAAGCTTGGTCTTAAAGATGGTGAAAGCATTGATCATCCTTGGATAAATAAAGCGATTGAAAGAGCCCAACAAAAAGTTGAAGCAAGAAACTTTGATATAAGAAAAACGCTTATTAAATTTGACAATGTTCTTAATGACCAAAGACATGTAATTTTTGAACAACGAAAAAATGTAATAGAAGGTAAAGAAGATGAGAATTATTCAGATATTTTCCTTGAAGAAGTTTTAGAAAATTTAAAAAGACAAAAAATATTACATGAAAAATCTCCTAATTCTAAAGAATTTCCAAAAGCTTTAAAGCAGACTTTAGGTAAATCAATAACTGATGATGAGTTGGGTGAAATTTTAAATTCAGATCACAAAACAATGGAAAAAAAAATAAAGGATAAATTTATAAATAACAGAGATGAAAGAAATAATTTATTAGGCATTGAACAAGGAAAAGAAATTGAAAAAAGAATATTGGTACAAATTATAGATCAAAATTGGAAATCACATATTCAATATCTAGAGCAATTAAGACAAGTAATTGGCTTAAGATCTTATGGACAAAGAGATCCTTTAGTGGAGTACAAAAAAGAAGCTTTTCTATTATTTGAAAATTTACTGGGAAAATTAAAAACTGATCTTGTCACAATGCTTTTAAATTTAAAAATAATACAAAAAGAAGAGGAAGATAATTCTCAAAACAAAGTTAAAGAAAAGTTAAAATCAATTGCAAAAAGTAAAATTGGAAGAAATGAACCTTGCCCGTGTGGATCTGGGAAAAAATATAAACACTGCTGCGGTGCCTTATAAATTAAAAAATCACTTTTAATAAAATTAACAATAGAAGAATTGATGTAGTTGAAATAAATAATTTTTTATTCAATTTAATATTCGAAATCAAATTTTGAAGGAGATTATGTTTAATGGTAAGTTTATCTTGATGCGTTGCATTGGTACTGAAACCTTTATTTCTTCCAATATCTAAAAACTTATTCTTTCTTTGATTTAATATTTCTTCCTCATTTAATGTTAGAAATTTACTTAAGTTTCTATCAATAGCATTACGTACATTATCTAGAATGAGATCTTTATCTCGATGCGCACCCCCTAAAGGTTCGGGTATTATTTCATCGATAATTTCTAGTTTTAAAAGATCTTTTGCTGACAGCTTCATTGCTTTTGCAGCTTCTAAAGTCTTTGTTGGATCTCGCCAAAGTATAGTTGCACATCCCTCTGGAGATATTACTGAATATATTGCATTCTCTAACATCAAGACTTTACTTGAAGAAGCTAGTGCAATAGCACCACCGGAGCCTCCTTCGCCTATAATTATAGATAAAGTTGGAACAGTCAGTTGCATAGAACATTCAATAGACTTTGCAATTGCTTCTGCCTGTCCTCTTTCTTCAGCACCAACTCCAGGATAAGCACCTGGAGTATCAACAAAGTTAATTATTGGTATTTTGAATTTATTAGCTAAATTCATTAACCTTATTGTTTTTCTGTACCCTTCTGGTCTCATCATCCCAAAATTTCTCTCAATCCTTGAGTCTAAATTTTCACCTTTTTCCTGTCCTATTACTAAAACTGACTTAGAATGAAATTTACCAAAACCACATATCACAGATTTATCCTCTCCATAAAATCTATCCCCTGAAAGTGAAATAAATTCATCAAATAAATTATCAATAAAAAATTTTGATTTAGGTCTATCCTCGTGTCTTGCAACCAATGTTGTCTGCCATGCATCTAAATTTGAATATACATCTTTAAGTTTTTTATCTATTTCATTTTGTAAATCCGTTATTTTACTTGTATCAACTTCTGAAATGCCATCTTGATTATACGGATCTTTTAATTTATCTAACTCTGTTTCTAAGTTTTTTATATCTGTCTCAAAATTTAAATAATTTTTCATTACTTCATTATATATAATTTTTAGGCTATAAAATGATCAAATTTCAAAAATTATATTCTTTTCGGATGAAAAGTAACATTTTTTTAAATAAAGTAATGACATAATTTATTGATTATCATATACAACGGTTTCTAAATTTTAAAAATTATGAGTGATTCATTTATTAAAATAAATACTTTATCTGTTTCTAAGAATTTGGCTGATTTTGTAAAAAATGAACTTCTTGCAGGATTAGATGTTAACGAAAAAGATTTCTGGGATGGATTTGATAAAAGTATAAATGAACTTGCGCCAATCAATAAAAAGTTGCTAGAAGTCCGTGAAACTCTTCAATCTGAAATTGATTTATGGTTAAAAAAAAACAGAAATGGAGGATTTAGTCATCAAGAATATAAGAATTTTTTAAAAGAAATTGGATATTTAAAAGAAGAAGGGAATGATTTTAAAATTGATACCAAAAACCTTGATAGTGAGATTTCCAGCATCGCAGGTCCTCAACTTGTAGTTCCTATAATGAACTCTAGATATACATTAAATGCTGCTAATGCTAGATGGGTAAGTCTTTACGATAGTTTATATGGAACAGATTTAATTGAGTCAGAAGAAACTGGAAGTCAAAAGTATGATCCACTTAGAGGACAAGAAGTAATAAGATATGCACGTGAATTTCTAAATGACCACTTCTCTATCAATGAAATTCATTGGAAAGATATAAATGGATTTAAAATAAAGGGAAGTGACTTAAAAATTTTAAAAGATGATAAAGAGTTTGAGTTATTAGATAAAAATAAATTTATTGGATACAGAGGAGAACCTAATAATCCAACAACAATAATTTTAGAAAATAATAATTTAAAAATTGAGATAATAATTAACCCAAAAGCATTTAGTGCTGTTCAAGATGCTGCAGGGATAAGTGACATAATTATAGAATCTGCAATATCTACAATATGTGATAATGAAGATAGTGTTGCAGCAGTAGACTCAGAAGATAAAATTTTATGTTACAAAAATTGGTTAGGTTTGATGAAAGGAACTCTAAAATCTGTCTTCGAAAAGGATGGAAAAACTTTAGAAAGAAAACTTAATCCAGATAGAAGTTATATTTCAAAAGATAATAAAAAAGAAAAATTACATGGTAGAAGCTTACTTTTAATTAGGAATGTTGGTCATTTAATGACCAATTCAGCAATTATTTTAGAAGATGGTTCTGAAGTCCCAGAGGGTATCATGGATGCATTTATTACAACTGCTGCAGCAATTCATGATTTAAAAAGAAAAGGTAACTCAAGAACTGGATCTATATATATTGTAAAACCGAAAATGCATGGACCTGAAGAGACTGCTTTTACAGATAAAATATTCACAAGAGTTGAAGAAGTATTAAAACTTGAAAAGAATACAATTAAATGCGGTATTATGGATGAAGAAAGAAGAACATCTGTAAACTTAAAAGAATGTATTAGAACATTAAAGAGTAGAGTTTTTTTTATAAATACTGGCTTTTTGGATAGAACTGGAGATGAAATGCACACATCAATGGAAGCAGGTCCAATGATAAAAAAAGGTGACATGAAAAAATCAAAATGGATAGCTGCATATGAAGATAACAATGTTGATGTTGGTTTAAAATGTGGATTTTCAGGTGTTGCACAAATAGGTAAGGGTATGTGGGCTATGCCAGATAAAATGAAAGATATGATAGATCAAAAAATATCACATCTTGAAGCTGGTGCAAATTGCGCATGGGTTCCTTCACCTACCGCAGCCTCTTTACATGCAATGCACTATCATAAATTAAATATTTTTGAAAAACATAAAAAATTAAATAATAATAAAATAAATTACATTGATAATTTATTAACGATACCGATTGCAGATAGACCTAATTGGGGCAAAGAAGAAATAAAAAATGAATTATGTAACTCAGCTCAGACTATTTTAGGATATGTAGTAAGGTGGGTAGACCAAGGAATAGGATGCTCTAAAGTTCCAGATATAAATAATGTTGGATTGATGGAGGATAGAGCAACACTAAGAATATCTTCACAACATATAGCTAACTGGCTACATCATGGTATTTGCTCAAATAGACAAGTTTTAGAAATTCTAAAAAAAATGGCAAAGATAGTTGATAAACAAAATGAAGGAGATCCAAAATATCAAAAAATGTCTCCAAATTACGACAAGTCAATCTCCTTTAAGGCGGCTTGTGAATTGATTTTCCATGGCAAGTCACAACCATCAGGTTATACTGAACCTCTATTACATTTAAATAGATTGATCAAAAAAAGCTAATTTAAATTTATAAATCTCTTCTATTTTTAAAAGCAGATATAAGGGTTCCATCATCTGAAGTTTCTATTTCTCCTCCAACTGGTAAACCTTGAGCTAATTTTGAAATTTTTACATTTGTATTTTTTAAACTATCCTGAATATAAAAAGCAGTAGTTTGTCCTTCAACGGTAGCGCTAGTTGCTAAAATTACTTCATCAATATTGTCATTTTTTATTCTTTCAATTAAAGAATTAATTAGCAAATTTTCTCTATTGTTGCTGTTATCGGTATCAGAAATCGTGCCACCTAAAATATGATAATAACCTTGAAAAATAGATGAACTCTCTATTGCCCATTGATCTGAAATATTCTCAACTACACAAATTTTATCATATTTTTTATCTACAAATACACAGTTATTATATTCACAATTAATTGTATTAGGTTTTAATGTTCCACATATTTTACAACGTTCAATATTTTTTATTACCTGACTTAGATTATTAGCCAAAGGTTTTAATATTTCTTGGCGATTATTGATCATTTTTAAAATTATTCTTTTTGCAGACTTTGGTCCAAGACCCGGTAATTTAGATATTAGTTTAATTAAATTATCTATTTCAGGGAGATTTTGCATTTAATTAAATAGGCCACTTAAACCCAGGTACACCTAATCCCCCAGTTGCTTTTGATATTTCTTCAGAGGTTTTTGATTTTAATTTATTTTTTGCATCATTATGAGCGGCAGTGATTAAATCTTGAATTATCTCTTTATCTTCTTTCAACACTTTGTCGCTTAACAAAATTTTAGTCATCTCCCCATCACCGTTAAGTGTAATTTTAACCACGTCTCCTCCAGATACACCGTTTACTTCTATCTTTTTAAGGTTCTCCTGACTTTCTTTCATTTTTTTTTCTATTTCTTTTGCTTTTTCTAAAATTTTATTAAAATCAGTCATCGTTTTTTTCAATATCAATTAATTCAATATCAGGAAGTGCCTGTATCAACTTTTTATATTCACTTGAGCCTTTGTACTCTGATATTTTTTTCTTTTTTAAAATATTTTTTTTCTCTTTTTCACTCATTTCACCTTTTTCCTTTGTAAAAGAAATCAGCCAACGGTTTTTGGTCCAATCATATAATTTTTCAGATAAATCTTTTACAAAACTCTTATTTAATTTGTCATTAAAAGAAATTTCTATATTGGTATTTGAAAAAGAGACTAAGTTTACATTATTTTCTAATTCGTATTTTAGTTTCATCTCTTTTTTCTGGACACATATTTCTATTAAATCTTCTAAATTTTTGATCTCTAAGGTATTTTTCTTTTCAATTTTTTCGTCTTCTTGTTTTATATTTTTAATCTGATTAATCGCTTCCTTATTTGTAGTATTTTTCACATCTACATTTTTTATTGAAATATTTTTTAATTTATTTTGGTCATTATTTTGTATTAAATTTTTTTTTTTTAAATAAATTAATTGAATAAGGAACATCTCAATTAATAAATTTTGGTTAGCAACTATTTTTATTTCTTTTAAAGTTTTTAAAGTAAATTCCCAAAATAATAACATTACATTTGGATCTAATTGTTTTGATAAAGAGGTTATTTTTTTATAATCACTATCGTTCAATGTAAAATTATTTCCTTGATTTTCAATATGTGATATGTTCTTCAAATAATATAGTATTTCTAAAAAGTCATTTAAGAATGTTTCAGGTTCAATGCCTGAATTATACAGTTTTCTATAATAGTTTATTATTTTACTTTCATTTCCTAAAAAAACTATTTCTAGCAAATCTAAATATGAACTTTTATTGACATAGCCAAAAATCTTTTGAGCATCTTCAAATGTCAGAGATTTTTCATTGTTCGAAATAATTGCTCTATCTAGCAAAGACAATGCATCTCTTACAGAGCCTTCTGATAATTTAACTATTAATCTAATCGCATTATCTTCGACATCCTTTTTTTCTTTTGTTGTTACATTTTTTAAATAATTGAATAGTTCTTCAGACTTAATTCTTGATAAATCATACCTTTGACACCTTGATATAACAGTAATAGGAATTTTTTTTACTTCAGTAGTTGCAAAAATGAATTTTAAGTATTTAGGAGGTTCTTCCAATGTCTTGAGTAATGCATTAAATGCTTGCTTGCTTAACATGTGTACTTCATCAACAATAAAAATTTTAAACTTCGCTACTGATGGTGGATATCTAGAAAATTCTATTAGTTCTCTGACATCATCAACGCCTGTTTTGCTTGCTGCATCCATTTCAAGAACATCAATATGATTAGAATTAGCTATGGGATCACATTGATTGCATTTTTTTTCACACATACCTTCAATTGAATTTTCACAATTCAATGCTTTAGCAACAATTCTTGCAAATGTAGTCTTTCCAATTCCCCTCATACCAGTAAACAAAAAAGCATTAGCTGGATTGTTATTTTTAATAGAATTATAAATTGTAGTGGCAATTTCCTCATGACCAATCAAATCTTTAAATATTTGAGGCCTATATTTTAATGCCAGAACTTGAGATTTTTTTGTCATAATAGGAGACCTACCAACCTGGAAATAACTCATTACCCTTGCTCTTTTTCAAGTCTGGGGGAGTTCATGGTAATCCCACCTGGAAGGCCTCCAAATGTATTATAACAATAATTTTTTCTAATCTACAATAAAGTTAATTATTTTTTTTCTCTGAAATTGTGAGCCTTATAAACACCTAGTACGTGCATGTCTTCACAGTGAAAAGCCAATTCCTCTAAAGAATTTTTAATTTTTATTTCATCTAAATGTCCATCAATATCACATAAAAAGAAGAACGATGAAAATGAATTTTTCTCAGGAAAACTTTGAAGCTTAGTCATATTCACTCCATTAATTGCGAACCCTGATAGAGCTGAATATAAAGCAGCAGGTCTCTCTCTTAATTTAAACAAAAGAGAAGTGATATATTTATTTTTATCAATCTCAGGCTGTACGATATCTTTTCCCATTACTAAGAATCTCGTATAATTTTCATTATCGTCTTGAATATTCTCTTTCAAAATTTCAAGATTATATATTTCAGCACTTAGTTTTGATGCTATTGCAGCCTTGCTTTTATCTTTTGCCTCTGAAATATATTTAGCAGATCCTGCTGTATCTGCTCTTACGTTACCTGATAAGTTATTTTTTTTTAAAAATTCAGAAGCTTGACTTAATGCTTGAGCATGAGAGTAAACATTCTTGATATCCTTTAATTTAGAACCTTTAATGCCTATTAGATTATGATTAATTGGATAAAAGATTTCTTCATAAATGTTTAATCTGTATTTAAATATTAAATATTCTACTCCAATATTTCCTGTTGTTTTGTTTGATTCAGGTATAATCGCTCTTATATTACTGTTTTTACTTGCCCTTTCAAAACATTCATCAAATGTTTTACATGGAATGGTATCTATGGTTGGATGCAGATATTTGGCGCAACTCTCACTATAACTACCTGCAATGCCCTGATAAACTATCTTCATTATATTATTTTTTAAAAGATTTTATATAATCTTCTAGATCTTTTTTTGTATCAATACCACTGGAAAAATAGTTTGCCAATATCACATTGATTTTCATATTATTATCAATAGCTCTAAGCTGCTCCAGTTTTTCATTAGTTTCATTCTCAGTTTTTTCAAAATTTACAAATTTTTTTAAAGCTGAATACTTATATAGATATATTCCAAAATGATGATAAATGTTGATAGAGCTATTTTCTTTAATAACTCTATGAAAATTCAAAGCTTCTGTTGCTGAATTATCAGATATCTTATTTTTTGTAATAACTTTTACAATGTTTTCATTATCATAATCTTCTTTTTTCTCAATCTCGAATGCTAATGTTGAAATATTGAAGTTATTTTCTTTTGATAATTTATTTAAATTTCTAATATCTAAAGGATTAATCATTGGTTCATCGCTCTGGACATTCATAATAAAATCTATATCTTTTAAATTTAATTTCTGAGAGGCTTCAAATACTCTATCTGTTCCAGTGGTGTGATTTATGTCTGTCATTATAAATTTTCCCCCATTTTTTTTTACTTCTGATGCGATTTCCTCGTCACATGTTGCTACATAAACTTCTCCAATTTGGCTTTGTAAAGCTTTTTCGTATACATGCATAATTAGAGTTTTATTATTAACTTTTATTAATGGCTTTTGAGGGAGTCTTGTTGCTGCTAATCTTGAGGGAATTATTATAATTGAATTACTCATATATTCATATTTTATGCGTCTTTGGGACGCAAATTTATAAATTAAATTTCTTATAAATTTTGTTTAACATGTTATACGACCATATTAAAAAAAAATAATGGATTCATTTGAAATAAACAAAATTATTGCTGCTGTACTACTTATAGCACTTCTTGTGATTGGAATTGGCAAAATTTCAGATATTGCTTTTCACGTAGATAAACCAAATAAATCGGCTTACAAAGTAGATATTCAGGAAAGCAGCCAAATTTCAAATTCAACAGCTAAAAAAATTGAGGAAAAAGTTGATATATCTGCATTACTTGCATTAGGAGATGTTTCTCATGGAGAGAAAGTTTTCAAAAAATGTTCTGCTTGCCATTTAGTAAATAAAGGAGGAGAAAATAAGATCGGACCTGCTTTGTATGGTGTATTAGGAAGAAAAGTTGCATCAAAACAAGATTATAAATATTCAAAAGCAATGGCGGCATATGACAAAAATTGGACATTTGAAGAGATGAATGGGTATTTAAAAAAACCGCAAAGTTATATTAAAGGAACTAAGATGGCATTCGCTGGATTAAGAAAAGAAAGAGACAGGGCATCAGTAATTTTGTATCTTAATCAAAATTCAGATAATCCACTACCTTTACCTTAGTTTTCCAAAACAATACAATAGTATACTTTTTTGAACATGAACTCTGTTCAACGCCTGTTGCCAAACATGGGAATTTTTTCCTAAAAATACACTCTCTTCAACTTCATCTCCTCTTGGTAAACAATGCAAAAAAATACAATTTTTTTTTGTATATTTAAATATCTCTTTTTTAATTTTAAATTTTTGAAACTGTTGTATTTTTCTTTTTTTGTTCACTTTATCATTTAGAGATATTACTTTGTCAGAGAAAATTACATCTGCATCCATGGCTGCTTTTTTTGGATCATGATAAATAAAGATTCTTTTCTTGTTTTTTCTTACCCAATTTTTAACTATTTTGCCTGGTGCAAATTTTTTTGGACACCCAATACTTAATCTAAATGAAAACTTAACAGATGCAGCTATTAAGCTGTCCAAAACATTATTGGAATCTCCAATCCAACAAATTTTTAATTTTGATATTGGTTTTTTTTTTATTTCCTCAATAGTAAAAATATCTGATAATACTTGAGTTGGATGAGATGATGGACTTAAACCGTTTATTATTGGGATAGTTAGATGCTTCTGAAAATCTTCAATTTTTCTATCATCATCAGTTCTCAACATGAAACCATCACCATATTTAGATAAAATTTTAGCGGTATCAGCAATCGTCTCACCACCTTGTCCAAGATGAAGTTCGTTAGATCTAAGTGTCAATGTTCCTCCACCAAGCTGTTTAATCGCCAAATAGAAGCTTATTCTTGTTCTTGAACTAGCTTTTTCAAACATTTGTACTAGCATTTTACCTCTAAGAGGTGATCCCCTGTCTGGCTCTAGAGTATTTAATTTTTTTCTTTGTTTTTTTCTTTGTTTCGCATCAACAATTATTTTTCTAAGATCTTTACTGGGGATATCTTTTAAATTTATAAAATGTTTCATTTTAATTCATTACAAACTTTACTGATGACTTTTAAAGCTATATCAATTTCTCTTTTTTTTACATTTAATGGGGGTAAAATTCTTATGACATTTTCAGCTGCTCTAATAGTTAATAATTTATTTTCCATTAATTTTTTTATAAACTTAGTTTGGTCTTTAAAAAGTTGCAAACCAATTAATAATCCTACTCCTCTAACTTCTTTAATTACCTTGGGATATTTAATTTTTATTTCATTAAGTTCATGAAAAAAATATTTCGACATTTTATTTACATTAATTAATAAATTCCTGTTTATTTGATCTAAAACAGCATTACCTACTGCCATAGCAAGTGGGTTCCCACCAAATGTTGAACCATGCGTACCTGGTACCATAGCTTTTGCAACTTTCTTTGTCATTAGAACTGCACCAATAGGAAAACCGCCTCCAATTCCTTTTGCTATGGGTACTATATCAGGTTTAACATTTGCATATTCAAAAGCAAAAAATTTGCCAGATCTTCCAATACCACATTGAACTTCATCTAGTATTAAAAGTATTCCTTTTTCGTTACATAATTTTCTTAAAGCCTGTATACACCAGTGTGGAATTACTTTAATACCTCCCTCGCCAATGACAGTTTCAATCATAATAGCTGCAGTATTTTTATTAATTAACTTTTTTAGTTTCTTGTGATCACCAAATTTAAAATGATCAAAACCTGGAATTTTTGGGCCAAATCCTTGTGTCATTTTTTTTGAGCCACTTGCATGAATTGCTGCGATTGTTCTACCGTGAAACGAATTTTTGATACAAATTATTCTGTTTTTATTTTCTTTTCCAATTGAAAAGAAATATCTTCTAGCAACTTTAATCGCAGCTTCGGTAGCCTCTGCGCCACTATTCTGAAAAATAACAGAGTCTGCAAAAGTTTTTTTAACCAATCTGCTAGCTAATTTTTCTCCTTCAGGTATTTTAAAAGCATTAGACACATGCCAAAGTTTTTTTGATTGTTTATCTATTGCTTTAATTAAATTTTTGTTTGCATGACCAAGTGAATTTACAGCAATTCCTTGGACAAAATCTAAATATTTTTTTCCATCCACAGTTATCAAAAAACTGCCTTTTCCTTTTGCAAATGATAAATTTTTTCTTTTATAGTTGCCTGCTAATGCGCTCATATTTAATTATAATTTTTTTTGTTTTAAATGACAGTTTAATTTACAACCACAAGTTATAATTCTATTTCAGTTGTTGAAAAATATTAAAAAAAACTTGTTTTAATTCATATTATGCAACATCATGTTGAATAAAATTAATTATACACTAAATATAGTATATGTAATGAGTTGGACAGAGGAAAAAGTTAATAAATTAAAAGAGCTTTGGGGAAAAGGTCAAACTGCAAGTCAAATTGCAGAAATTATCGGTGGTGTTTCAAGAAATGCAGTTATTGGAAAGGCGCATAGATTAAATTTATCCTCAAAAATTAAAACTAGATCAGTATCAAATAATTCAAAAAATTATCAAAAAAATAATGATGAAAAACAAATTAATTTAAAAGGTAAAAGAGGAAGATTTAAGTCACTTTTGCTTGATAAAAATTTTGAACCTGCAAAGAATTTAAATCTTGAAGAATTGACGGAAGAAACATGTAAATACATGGAGGGCCATCCAAACGATAAAGATTCAAGTTTTTGTGGGAGAAAAACTGTGGAAAAATTTAGCTACTGTCCGCTTCACCTTATGATTGTCTTTACTCCTAAAAATAAAAAAGATGATGCATCTGAAAAAGATGAGGAGATGCCAAAGTTTATTCAAAAGAAAATAAAGTCGGCTTAGTCAAGCAATTTTTTTTTTGCTTTCTCATACTCTTCTTGTGTCAAAGCTCCCTCGTCTTTTAATTTTCGTAACTTAATTACCTCTTCAGAAATTTTGGATATTGTATTTTCTCTTACGGAGTCATTTGCATCATCAAATTCATCTTGATCTTCATTTACAATGTTATTTTTTAAATTTCTCCTAGCTTCAATTCCCATGTTAATTGGTTTTGCTGAAACATAGATAACGGCAACTAATAGCAAGATACAGATTCCTATGACAATATAATTTATCATTTAATTTTATCTATTTTGTTATTTTTCGAATATTGCCCGCCAGATCTCCAGTTATAACTATATTTATTAATTTCAATATTAAATATTTTATCTGCTTTAAAACCTAAATCGAAGTTAGTTTTATAGTTTCCTGAACTTACATTATTATACTTTAATAATTTTAATTGATCTTCTGTCAATAATGGTTTCGGTAAAATTTGTAATATTTTTGCAGTAATTTTTGCAATAAACAAAGGTAAAGGTATCAATAATCGACTTCTATTAATAGATTTAAGTAATTGTTCTATTATGTCTTTAAATGTTAATTCTTCAGGGCCTATACATTCTACAACTATATTGTTCATGTTATTATTTACCATTTCGAAAATTATTTTGACAAGATCAGTGACATGTATTGGTCTAAATTTAGTCAATCCATCATAATAAAGTGGCATTATTGGCATTCTACTCAATAGTGTCATAAAATGTGTCGTAAATTTATCATCTACAGAGTAAACAATTGAAGGTTTTAAAATTATAGAGTTTTTAAAATTAAGTTTAATCCTTTTTTCGCCTTCTAGTTTACTATTAGCATACTCACTGTCACTTGCCTCCTCTATACCTAAGGCTGATAAATGTATAAATTTGCTAATTTTATATTTACTTGCTTTTTTAGATAGAAGGTCGGGAAGAATAGTATGGATATTTTTAAAATGATTTTTTTTTTTTTCGTATAAAATTCCAATAAGATTAATGCATATGTCGCAATTTCCCATCAAATTTTCTATTTTTTCATTATCAAAATTTTTTAATTCAACTAATTTTAAATATCCAGGATTAGCCTGGGTTTTTAAAATATATCCAGCACGGTGAATATTTCTAGTAACTGCTGTAATTTTATAGTTATTTTGAGATAACTTTCTGATAAGGTTTTTACCAATCTGTCCTGTTGCACCGAAAAGTAGAATTTCTTTCTTTTTCATATATATATTCTGTCAAATGAATATAGATATTAAATTACACAAAGAAGATTTGCCAGATCAATTAGTACTTAGTGACAATATATCAGTAGATTGTGAGTTTATGGGCTTGAATGTTGAGAGGGATAAGCTTTGTTTGGTACAAATATCGACAGGAAATAATGATGCGCATATTGTGCAGCTTAATCGTACAAAATATAATGCACCAAATTTAAAAAAAATATTGATTAATAAGGATATAAATAAAATCTTTCATTATGCTAGAGCTGATCTATTATTTATTAAAAAATATCTAAATATAAATGTAGAAAATATTAATTGTACTAAAATAATGAGTAAAATAGCTAGAAGCTATAGCGATAAACATGGACTCAAAGATTTAATAAAAGAATTCATCGGTATTGATATAAATAAAAATCTTCAATCATCAGATTTTGGTGGAGAACTTTCTGAGAAACAACTCCAATATTGTGCAAAAGATGTCATCTATTTGCACAAGATTTATGAAAATCTTAAAAAAATATTAATAAGAGAGAAAAGAGACGAATTATATAATAATGCAATTAAATTTGTACATAGCAGGGTTGAATTAGACTTGGCATCTTTTACATCAGATATTTGGTCACACTAAATGAAAAAAAATTTAAATTACCAACAAATTGGCAAAGAAGTAATTCAATTTGAAATTAACGCACTTAAAAGTTTAAAAAGTTATATATCAAAATCTTTTTCAAAAGTTGTTAAACTAATACTTAATTGCAAAGATGGAAAAGTAATTTTATCTGGAGTTGGAAAGAGTGGAGTAATTGCAAGAAAATGGGCTGCAACTCTATCTTCAACTGGTACGCCATCATTTTTTTTAGATGCTGCTGATGCAAGTCATGGAGATATGGGGCAGATAACTTCTAAAGATATTGTAATATTAATAAGTAATAGTGGAGAAAGTGATGAGCTTAAAAATATTATTCAATATACCTCGAGAAATAAAAATATAAAATTAATTGGTATTACCTCAAAAAAAAATTCTATCTTGTTTAAAAGTTCAGATGTATCTTTATTAATGCCACGAATAAAAGAAGCTGGGCCAGAAAATATTGTACCCACATCATCTACAACAAATCAATTAGCATTGGGTGACGCTATAGCTATTGCATGTATGAGATATAAAAAATTTACAAAGTTTGATTTTAAAAAAATACACCCTGGTGGATCTTTGTCTATTAAATTAAAAACAGTAGGTGAACTCATGATAACTGGAAAAAAGCTACCCGTTGTAAAAGAATATATAAAAATGAAACAAGCGCTTAAAATAATAAATAATAAAAAATTAGGTGTACTAATAATTAAAAACCAAAAAGGTGATACAAAGGGAATAATTACAGATGGAGATCTTAAAAGAATAGCTCAAAAATATAATAATTTTGAAAATTTAATGTTACAAAAGGTTATGAAGAAAAATCCAATATCTGTTAGAGATGATACTTTGGCAGCTGCTGCGTTATCAATAATGAACACTAAAAAAATTACTTCACTTTGTGTGCATAAAGATAAAAAAATAAGGAAAACAATAGGTTTGATACATATGCACGATATTTTAAGATCTAATATCAACTAATGTCACTAAGATCCTTGTTGCAACTTACATTGTTTTTTATGATTATTTTAATAGTTGGGTCAATTTATTTTATATATTTTTATTCCGGTCCAATAAAAAATCAAATTATTGATGAAAATTTAGTAAAAATAAATGAAAAAAACTTAGTTGATCAAAATATAACTGATCAAGAAATTTTAGAAACTATTCAAATAACAGAGGAAGAAATAATTAAAAAAAAAGAATTAAGTCTTGAAGAAGACAGAAACAATAAAGTTTTAGATATTAAAAAAAAAGAAGATTCGTCAAAAAAAACGAATTCAAGTAGTAATAACAATCAAATTAAAATAAATAAAAATCTTAAGAATGATAAGATGGAAAATCTAACAAAAGAAATAGAATATATTACTTCAAATGAAAAAGGTGATATTTTTAAAATTTTAGCTCAGTATGGCAAAACAAACTTAGAAAATTCAAGTATATTAGATTTAGAGATTGTTAACGGAATTGTATCATCAATCGAAAGGTCAACAATTTACATAACTTCTGACTATGCAAACTATAACTATGTAAACCAAAATTCTAAATTTTACAGCAACGTTATAGTAAAATATGATGATAAATTAATAACTTGTGATAATTTAGACATAACAATTAGTGATAATATTGCGGTAGCTTATAGTAATGTTATTGTTAAAGATAGTAACTCAATTATGAAAACCCAAATTATGACTTTAGACCTCGTAACAAAAGATATAAACATAAATTCAAGAAACGATATTAAAATAAATACAAATTAAATGGGACTAATAAAAAAATTTAGAATTAAAAGTTTTAAAAGTGAAGAAACAATTGTCGAATTGAAAAATACGTCTGTTTTTTACAACAAAAGACAAATATTAAATAACTTAAATCTTAAAGTTAAAAAACAAGAAATTTTGGGTATGCTTGGTCCTAATGGAGTTGGTAAATCAACAATTTTTAATTTAATAACGGGACTCAAAAATCCAAATTTTGGAGAAGTTGTAATTCAAGGAATAAATGTAACTAATTTGCCAATTAATGAGAGATTTACAAAATTTAAGTTAGGTTTGGTACCACAATACGGTGGATTAATTCACGACCTGAGTATGCTAGATAATTTAAAATTAGTAGCAGAAATTCATATAAGACAAAGAGAGTTAAGAGAACAAAAAATAAATAAAATTGTTTCTCAATTTGAATTTGAAGCACTTCTTAATATTAAAGCAAAACATCTTTCAGGGGGTCAAAAAAAAAAACTTGTTATTGCTATGGCATTAATAAATGATCCTAAAATATTATTATTAGATGAACCATTTGCAGCCTTAGATATTTTGACCATTAGAATGTTACAAGAAATAATCCTTAATTTACAGTCAACAGAGGAAATATCGGTTGTTATTTGTGATCATCAAGCAAGAGATCTTTTAAGTTGTGTTGATAGGGCGATTATCTTATCTAATGGTAAAGTAATAGCTTCAGGCAGTCCAAATGAAGTTATTAGTAACCAGGCAGCTAAAACAGAATATTTTGGGGATGAATTTAATATAAATTAATTCATCGATGAAAAATCATATAGAAATTAAAAGTTTAATTAAACCCTTCAAAGAAAAAATTGAGGTGAGTGCTGATAAAAGTATTTCAATTAGAAGTGTCCTGTTGGCATCTCAGGCAATCGGTAAATCTAAAATATATAATTTATTAGAGTCTGAAGATGTTCTGCACTCTTTAAAAGCAATAAAAAAACTTGGCATCAATTATAAAAAAAATAAAAATTGTTATGAAATAGAGGGATTTGGGATAAATGGATTTAAAATTGAAAGAGAAAAAAATATATATGCTGGAAATTCAGGAACACTTGCTAGATTGATTGCGGGTTTACTTGTAAATGCAAAAAAAAAAGTAAAAATAACTGGTGATGAAAGTTTATCAAGAAGAGATTTTACAAGAATAACAGAACCTTTAAAATACTTTGGGGTAAATATAAAAACAAAAAATAACGGGTTACCTCTTACTATTATTGGATCTGATTATTTAAGACCTATTAATTATACTGAAAACTTAGGAAGTGCTCAGTGTAAAAGCTCTGTAATGTTTGCAGCAATAAAAACTTCTGGTATTACAAAGATAAAAGCCAAAAAATCCAGAGATCATACAGAGTTATTTTTTAAAAATCTTAATATTCCTATAAATATCTCTAAAAAAAAAAAATATGATATTATTCGTGTAAAAGGACCATCCAATTTTAGAGGATTTTCTTATAACGTGCCAGGAGATATAAGCTCGTGTTCTTTTCTTTTGGTTTTGACTCTGCTTTCAAAAAAGTCAGAGATTACAATAAAAAATGTAAATGTAAATAGAACTAGGATAGGGATTATAAAAATTTTAAATATGATGAAAGCAAAAATAATTTTTAAAAATAAAAAAATCTATAGAGGAGAAGAAATTGCAGATATTTTTGTTAAAAGCAAAAATAAACTTGTGGGAGTAAATTGCCCTGAAAGTTTAAATAGTTCTGCAATAGACGAATTTCTGGTTATTTTTTTAGTTGCTGCAAAAGCAAAAGGGGTATCAACTTTTCGAAATTTAGGAGAATTAAATAAAAAAGAAAGTCCAAGATTAAATATTGCTTTAGATTTTTTGAAAATGATTGGAATAAAATTTTTAAGAAATAAAGATAATATTAAAATTTTTGGAAATCCAAATATAAAATTAAGTAACAAATATACAGTCAAAAATTTTCGGAAAGATCATAGAATATTTATGATGTCGTGTATTGCAGCTTTGACCTTTGGAGGAAAGTGGATAATTCATGATAAAAATTCAATTAATACTTCTTTTCCAAATTTCTTAAAAAAAATTAGAATGTTAGGTGGTAAAATAATTTGAAAAAAAGAAAAAAAATTATTACAGTAGCAATTGATTCACCGGCAGCTGCAGGTGCTGGTACGCAGGCAAAACTTATAGCTAAGCACTATAATTTATTGTATTTAGATACAGGAAAAATATACCGCCTATTTGGCAAAATTAGACTAAATAACAAAGAAAATTTTACATACAAATTAGTAAAAAAAGAGATAAAAAATTTAAAATTTAAAGATCTTGATAAAAAAGAATTATTAAATGACAATGTCGCGGTCTCAGCATCAATAATAGCAAAAAATTTTGAAATAAGGAAAATTATTAAAAAATTTCAATTAAAGTGTGCATTTAATCCGCCAAGAAATTTTGTTGGCTCGGTTTTAGATGGAAGAGATATAACCTCAGTGATAATGAAAAAGGCTATGTTTAAATTTTATATTACTGCAAATTTAAAAATAAGAGCTAAAAGAAGACATTTAGAATTTAAAAAGTTAAAAAAAAAAATATCATATAAGGAAGTCTTAAAAAGCTTAAAAAATAGGGACTATTTAGATAAAAATCGCAAATATAGCCCACTTAAAAAAACCAAAGATTCAATCTTGATTAATACCACTAAATTAAGTAAGAAAGCCTGCTTTATGAAAATAAAAACTATAATGGACAAAAAATTGCAATTTAATGGAAATTTATAAAGATCTACAAACACCTGAAAATCAGTTATTCGAAAAACTACTTAATTCTCAACTATCTAAAAATAAAATTGAAGAGGGAAAAATCATAAACGGTAAAATAACAAAAATTACAGAAAAATTTGTTTTTATTTTCATTCCTGGTTTAAAAAGTGAACCAATTGTTGACATAAATGAATTAAAAATGATTGGTTTAAAAGACAGAATATTAGTTGGTGAAACTATACCTGTATTACTCGAAAAAATTGAGGACAGAAATGGAGAAGTTATAGTTTCTGCAATAAAAGCACAAAAAATTGAAGGTTGGTATAAACTTGAGAAGGCTTATGAAAATAATGAGTCTATAATGGGAAAAATTACTACAAAATGTAAGGGTGGAGTAATTGTTGAACATATTGATACTGGATCCCTAATGTTTTGCCCTGGGTCTCAAATAAGTGACAAGCCATTAAAAAACATTGATCATCTGATTGGTGTAGAACAAAAATTTGCGATAATAAAATTGGATAAATTAAGAGGAAATGCATGTGTATCCAGAAGACAAATAGTATCTTCAAACAAAAGAGAGGACAAAGCGAAAATTATTGAAAAGTTCAAAGTAGGCGACATCATCAAAGATGCAGTTGTTAAGGGTTATTCATCCTTTGGATGCTTTTTTGAAGTAAATAATGAAATAGATGTATTAGTTCATATTCAAGAAGTGTCTTACTCAAGAGTAAATCATCCAGATGAAATATTTAATATTGGTGAAAAACATGATCTAAAAGTCATTTCTATAGATAAAGAAAAACTACAGATTGGATGTTCGATTAAACAACTTTCACCAGATCCGTTTGAGCATATATCTAACTACAAAATAGGTAATAAGTATAAAGTTAAGGTAGAAAAAATCACTGAGTACGGATGTTTTTGTTCGTTAGAACCTGGTCTAAGTACACTTTTACATAGCAGTGAAATGAGTTGGACAAAGAGAAATGTCGTTCCAAAGAAGTTATTTAAAATAGGCGATATGATAGAATGTGTGATAACAGAAATAGATAAGGAAAAAAGAAGAATTGCTATCTCACATAAATTAACATTAGACAACCCATTTGAATTATTATCAAATAAATATCCTGAAGGTAGTGAAGTAGATGGAATAATATCCAGCACAAATGAATATGCTTTATATGTTAAACTAAATGAATTCGACATAGACGGATTTTTACATGCAAACGATTTGTCGTACACTGGAGATCCTGAACAAGAATTAAAAAAATTTAAAAAAGGTGACAATATAAAAATTAAAGTACTAGAAATTAAAAAAGATGAACAAAAAGTGAGAGTTGGTTTAAAACAATTAGATAAAGATCCTTTTGACTGGTTTAAAGGAAAAAAGGTTAATGATATAATCACAGTACAAGTAATATCTACAGATAATAAGGGGTTAATAGTTAAACCAGAAAATTGTGAAATTGAGTTTCAAATAAAAAAGGCAAATATTGCGGTCAATTCCTCAGACGCAAGACCTTCGAGGTTTGTCGGTGGTGAAAGAATTGATGCAGCTATAGCAGAATTAAATTTTGATAAAAGAAAAGTAAGTTTAAGTATTAAATTGCTAGAAGAATTACAAAACAAAGAAGCTGTTTCAAAATTCTCAAGTCCTTTAAGTGGAAAAAATTTACCTTTTTCCTCACTTTCCGAAAAGTTAAGTGATAAAAAAGATAAAGATAATGAGTGATTAATTGTCTACCAAAAAATCAGATATAATTAATATATTAGCTAACAATTATCCAAACTTCTTAAGAAAAGACCTAAAAAAATTAATTGAAATTTCTATTTCTGAAATAAAAAATTCTCTAAAAAGACATGAAAGAGTAGAATTAAGAGATGTATTCTCAATTGAAACAAAACTTCGTAAGGCTAAATTTGCAAGAAATCCTAAAACTAGTGAAAAGGTTTATGTTAATCAAAAGTATTCAATCTTATTTAAATTTTCAAAAATGTGGTCAAAAAAGATAAATGAATAAAAATAAAATATTTATTGCATGTGATACAACAAGTACAAAAAGAATTAACAGCATATTAAAATATACAAAATCTAGTAAGTTAAAGATTGGTTATAAATTTGGATTAGAGTTTTTAAATTCTAAAAATGGTAGGGGATTTATTAAGAAGCTAAAGAATCAAATTACTTTTGGAGATTTTAAGTTTTCGGATATTCCTAACACATGCTCCTCTGCTATTAAATCGGTCAGTGATTTGAAATTTGATTATATAACTATACATATTAATTCAGGGTTTGAAGCTCTTAGAGAAGCAAAAAAAGCTGCAGGTAAAACAAAACTAATTGGCGTTACAATATTAACTTCATTAGATAATAAAGCTATTAAAGAAATCGGATTTAGTAAAAATATAAAAGAATTAGTTCTTCATCAAGCAAAATTAGCAACTAAAGCAAAATTGGATGCTATAGTATGTAGTGCTCAAGAAGCTAAAATAGTAAAAAAAGTATTTAAAAAAGAAATAATAACTCCTGGAATAAGATTTAGTTCAAAAATAAATGATCAAAAAAGAACTTTATCTCCTAAACAAGCTTATAGAAATGGTGCAGATTGGTTAGTAATTGGAAGAGACATTACTAAAGGCAATATCAAAAAAAATGTTCAAACATTAATTGATCACTTAAATCAATGATCAAAGGTTTGAAAATTTGTGGGATCTCAGATCCTAAAACTTTAAACTATATTTTAAATCATCCATATCCGCCAAATTATGTAGGTTTCATTACAAATTATAAAAAAAGCAATAGGTATGTTGAATTTCAAAAGTTAAAAGAATTAATTAAAGTTGATAAAAAAAAATTAAATTTTATTTCAGTGCTTGTTGATCCCGATGACGAAATTTTAGAAAAAATTAAGGATTTTAATTTTGATTATTATCAACTATATGACGTTACGCCTGAGAGAACCAAAGAAATTAAATCAAAATACAAAATTAAAATAATAACAGCAATTACTGTATCTGAAAGATATGATGTAATTAAATATAAAGATTATTTAGAGATCTCAGAAATAATTTTATTTGACTCAAAAGGTTACCATAAATCTGAAAGTTTTGATCATAGTCTTCTAGATGAAGTGCCTAAAAAATTGAACAAAATGATTGCAGGAAATATACAAATAGAGGATATTCCTAATTTTAGAGACAAAGATTTTATAATAGACCTTAGTGGATCACTAGAAGATGCTAATGGAAAAAAGGATATAAATAAAATTAATAGATTGTTAAATTTGTTTGCAAACATATGAAAATTAAAAAAAAAATTCCACTAATTGATCAGGCAAGCAAACTTGGCTTTTGGGGTGGAAAGTTTGGAGGTAACTACGTTCCAGAAACATTGAAAAAGCCAATAGAAGATCTAGAAATTCTATTCAATAAATTAAAAAATGACAAAAGATTCATAGCTGAAAGAGATAAATATTTTAAAAATTGGGTTGGTTCTCCTACTCGTTTTATAAAGTTAGAAAATCTAACAAATCATGTGGGCGGAGCTCAAATTTGGTCTAAAGTTGTATCAGACGCAAATGGAGGAGCACACAAAATATACAATGCTACCGTACATTGTCTACTTGCCAAAAGATCTGGTAAAAAATTTATAATTGGGGATACGGGCGCTGGTTATGCAGGCAAAATGTTAAGCATGGCCGCTAAAAAATTTGGATTAAAATGCAAAATTTTCATGGGTGCAAAAGATATTGCAAGACAACAGCCCAATGTAAAAGCTATGAAAAAAAATGGAGCTGAAGTAATACCTGTATACTCAGGAAGTCAAACACTTGTTGATGCTGTTTCTGAATGTATGCGATACTGGGTTGCTAATTGCGATACGACAGCAATGTGTGTTGGCAGTACAGTAGGACCAGCCGTCTTTGTTCGTATTTGTGGATGGAGTACTAGCCAAATTTCAAGAGAACTAAAAGTGCAATTAATTGATGAGTTTGGGTCAATACCAAAAAAGCTAAAACTTTATAACTGTGTTGGCGGCGGAAGCTCAAGTTTTGGTTTTTGGAACGAATTTATGGATTATGATAAAAAACAATGTGAATTTATTGGTGTAGAAGCTGGTGGACCTGCAAAAAGTAAAAAGCATGCAGCACCTCTAACTTATGGTTCAAAAATTGGAATTCTTCATGGTGCAGCTCAATATGTTAATCAAGATTTGGATGGACAGATAGAAGAAACTGAGTCAATTTCTGCTGGACTTGATTATCCAGGAATTTCTCCACTACATTGTTTTTTAAAAGATACTAAACGAGCAAGATATACCGCAGCAACCGATGAAGATGCTTTAAACGCATATAAAACTGTAACAAAATTCGAGAAATTAAGGCCTTCTCTTGAACCAAGTCATGCTTTTTCAATTGCAATAAAAGAAGCAAAAAAATTAACCAAAGATACTATAGTGGTAGTTAATAGTTGTGGTGATGCATACAAAGATCGAGAAATTTTAATAAAAAGATTAGGTAAAAAATATGTTGAACCCAATTAGTCTAGCTTTTAAAAAAGCAAAACAAGAAAATAGAGCTGCTCTATTAACTTATACTGTTGCAGGTGATAGCTCGAAAAAACAATCATTAGATATATTAAATTCAATTTCAAAAAATGCGGATATTTTAGAATTAGGTGTACCGCACAACACTCCAGTTGCAGATGGTAGTCAAATTCAAACAAGTGCATATAGAGCGATAAAAAATGGAATTAAAATGAATGATATTTTTAAAATTGTAAAAGACTTTAAAAAATTAAATAAAAATAAACCAATTATATTGATGGGTTATTATAATATGATTTTTCAATACGGAGAAAATAGATTTTTAAGTAAATGTAAATCTTCAGGTGTAAATGGATTAATAGTTGTAGACTTGCCCTGGCCTGAAAATAAGGATTTTGCTAAAAAATGTAAAAAAGAATCTATCTATTTTATACAGCTTTTATCACCAACTACTTCAGAACAGAGGCTTAAAAAAATTATAAGAGATTCTCACCCTATGAATTATTTTATTTCAATGCTAAGCACAACAGGTGGTAAACTAAAAGTATCCCCAAAAAGTATACTTAAAAATTACAACAAAATAAA
Organism: uncultured Pelagibacteraceae bacterium; assembly: GCA_902519255.1. Lineage (GTDB taxonomy): Bacteria > Pseudomonadota > Alphaproteobacteria > Pelagibacterales > Pelagibacteraceae > Pelagibacter. Next base: position 52,263 of record CABYIV010000002.1, read on the forward strand.
AAAAATTAACCCAAAAAAAGAAATTGTTATTGGTTTTGGAATCACAGAAAAAACGATTGGTAAACTCAAATCTGCGGATGGATTAGTTGTTGGAAGCGCTATTTGTAAGGAAATTACCAAGAGTTTAAGGCATAGACAAAATCCTGTCACAAATGTAAGTAAACTAGTAAAAAAATTAAAAAGTAAAATTCTATGAACTGGATTACAAAAGCTTTAAGTTTTGGGGAGAAAATTAAAAAAGTTTTAAAAAAAAGACCATCAAAAGAGGACATAGCAAACTCAGACTGGACTAGTTGTTGCAAAGGCCCAATATTAAAAAAAGATCTTGAAGAAAATTTATGGGTTTGTAACTCGTGTGGTAAACATCATAGAATTAATTGTCGACAAAGATTTGATATTATTTTTGGAAGAAATGCTTACGAAATACTTGATACACCAATTCCTGCAGAAGATCCTCTTGGATGGGTAGATACAAAATCTTATAAAGACAGATTAAAATCTGCACGAAAAAAAACCAATCAAAATTCAGCTGTGATGATTGCTAAAGGAAGAATAAATGGAATCGAAGTGACAGCTGGAGCAATAAATTTTGAGTTTATTGGTGGTTCTGTTGGAGCTGCAGAAGGTGAAGCAATTATTTATGGTGTTCAACACGCTATTGATAATCAAACACCATTTGTTTTCTTTCCTTGTGGTGGTGGACAAAGAATGTTCGAGTCTCCTATTGCGCTTGCAAATATGACAAGAACTACTCTTGCTATTAATGAACTTAAAAAAAATAATCTCCCCTATTTAGTCTGTTTTACTGATCCTACCGCTGGTGGAATTACAGCATCATTTGCAATGTTAGGAGACATTCATTTTGCTGAACCAGGTTGTTTGATAGCCTTTGCGGGAAAAAGAGTTATACAAGCAACAGTTAAGGAGGAGCTTAGTTCTGACTTCCAAACCTCTGAGTTCGTTGAAAAGCATGGATTTGTAGACAGAATTGTTGAACGAAAAGATTTAAAAACAGAAATAAGCTTACTATTATCAATATTGTTAAAAAAAGATAATGCGGTAAATGAAAAGCAAATTGATGAAACTTCAGACAATATTGAACCGCTTGCAAAAGCTGCATCCTAGAGAAATTGATCTAAGCCTTAATAGAGTTAAGAAACTTTGTGAGAAATTAGGTGATCCACAAAAAAGATTAAAATATATATCAGTCGTTGGTACAAATGGTAAGTATTCAACGATACAGGCAATACGATCAATTTTAAAAACTGCAAATATAAATTGCAATATATATACAAGCCCACATATTCAAAAAATAAATGAGAGATTTATCTTTAATGATGAAGAATTATCTGACAATGACTTATCTAATTTATTAATAGAGGTAGAAAATATAAATGATGGTGAACAGATAACTTATTTTGAAATATTAACTGCAGCATATTTTTATTATGCAAGTAAATTCAAAAACAAAATAAATATTTTAGAAAGCGGTCTATTTCATAGATTTGATGCAACAAATATTATAGATACTAATTTATCTAGCATTGTTACTTCAATAGGTTTAGATCATTTAGATTGGTTACCAAAAAACGAGAAGAATATTGAAAAAATTGTTTATGAAAAAACTTCATCCCTAGTGAATTCTACTATTGTAGTTAGCAAACAAAGCTCAGATGAAACATTAAATTTAATAAAAAAATCAATTATTAATAATCAATCAAAAAAAATCATTTATAAAGATGATTTTAATTATTTATTAAATGAGAATGGTTTTATTTATTATGAAGATGAATATGGTGGTTTAAAATTACCAAAACCAAATCTTTTAGGTAATTTTCAAATTGATAATTGTGCGACAGCTATTGCTACAGTAAGAAATTTACAACTAGGAGTGAAAGATGAAAATATTAAACAAGGCATTACGAGGATAAAAAGTATTGCAAGACTACAAGAAATTAAATCTGGAAAACTAAAAAATATTTGTAAGTATAATAAACTATATTTAGATGGTTCACATAATCCTCTTGGTGCAGTTGCCCTAAATGATTATTTAAATACTATTAATTGTAAAAAGCATTTAGTTCTTGGTATGATGTCTAATAAAGATCACGAAGAATATGTAAGCAAATTTAATAATATATCTTCCATAACAACCATAGATATTCCTAACCAACCAAATGCTATCAAAGGAAAAGATTTAAAGGAAAAATTAAATAAATATTCTAATGTTAGTTACAAAAAATCTATTGAAGAAGCTCTTGACTCTATAAATCTAGGTAAAGATGATTTGATAATGATAACCGGGTCTTTATATCTCGCTGGTGAGCTACTTAATTTGAATTAAATATTTTCTTTAATAAAAGCAACAATATCGCTCTTAGGTGTAGCTCCAACTTTAGTTGCTTTTAATTCGCCACCTTTAAATAAAAGCATTGTAGGAATTCCACGAACACCGTACTTAGTAGGCATGTTAGGCTCTGAGTCTATGTCATGTTTTGCAATGACTATGTCGTTCGCCATCTCCTCTGAAATTTCCTCTAAAATTGGTCCTACCATTTTACAAGGTCCACACCATTCGGCCCAAAAATCTACTAAAACTGGTTTTTCGTTTTTTAAAACTTGTTCTTCAAATTTTTCGTCTGTAACTTTTAATGTTGCCATAGGTTTTATATATAAATAAAAATTTTTTTATCAATAGTTAAAAGAGAAATAATAAAATTATCCACATTAAACATTTTCATACTTCTTCTGTATTGACATTGCATACTCATTAAACTCGTCTAGCAGAACAAGCTTTTCATTGTCATTTTCATTAGTATATTTTTCTCTAAGTGTATCAATTTCTGTATAAAGTGTAGGAATTGTCCACCATTTTTCTTTCTTTTCACTCAAAATTCGCTTTGCAATTTCTCGTTTTATTGTTTTAAACATGCTCTCGGGAAGAACTTCTGGTGCCTCTTGATATATGATTTTTTTTCCAAATCCTACTAAACGATCATCCTCAAATTTATCTAGTAATTTAAGTTTATCTTTCCATGATGCTGCATGCCATGCAGGAAATAAGGCGGTATCTTTGTTTGATGTAAATTTCGTGTAAATACTTTCTTCAGCATATATATCTTCTTGTGTTTTAGACTGTTCTTTTTCTTCAGCTACTTCTCTTAATGCATGAAGTATATTTTGAGAAAATTTCTCATTATTTTTAACAATATCTGCTCTTTTATTGATTAATGACTTATCCATAGCACTATAAGGATCTACTTGCATACCGTACTTTGCATCTACAATAATTGGAGCCTTGTTAGATCTAATAGTTCTTAAGAACTTAGGAGACTTTTTCATTTCAACTTTTAGCTCATTTATTGATAAATTCAATAAAGGTTCTATATCAATCCTTAAATCGAATGCATAATACCAACCGGTATATATTGGATGCATACAGTATTTTTGATGAAGAGGTGCAACTAGATGAAGTCTAGATTTACCATAATAATACTCATTTAGAGTAATAATTTCCCCTTTCTTAATTATAGTTTCAGTGTCAGATTTGTTAGCAGTTTTAAAAAAAGACTCCCAAGTATATGGTTGTTTTTTTTTAACAATATTTAAGACTTTGGCAGTCATAATACTATCACTTAAAGCACTATGGGCATCGGTTGAATCTATGCCCTGCATTCTTGCTAATGACTCTAATTTGAATACTGCATTATTTTTTTCATTTAATTCTACTTCTAAAATTGAAGGATCAATTGCATAAGCTGCACGAGCAATATTAATACCATCATGTCTTTTGTTCGGAGCGGCATTTGTTAAATATGGATATCTAATCCCTTTAAAAAACTCTTTTCTTATCATTTCATCATCAAATCCAATATTAGACCAACCAAGAAATACTGCGGGACTCCACTTTTTAAATATTTTTTCAACTTCTGCTAACATTTGATAATGAGAAAGATTAGTTTGAGTTAATTGCTTTATTGATGTCTTATTAACAATAAGCGCCATGGCCTGAAAGATTTCTCCTTCAGGTAAGCTGCATCTTAAATTAAATCTGTCTTTCTCTTTAAAATTCTCATCAACTAAAACTCCGCCAATTTCAATGATGCTCCCAAAGTCAGTGCTTGCGCTCGATGATTCTATATCCCAAATTGCTAAATTCATAATTTTATCCTGAAATTAGCTAATATTTTATGGGTTTTTGGAAAGTTTTTTAAAGACTTAACCATTAGCATATAAACGATTAGCTCAGGTATTAATAACTCTTTTATGGATTGGTTAGTTAAAGTCAAGATATATTATTCAATTCGTAAAACATTTTAACCCTACCTAAAAATAAATTTTGATACATTTCTAATTCAGCTCCCTCAATTTTAAATTCTTGGAATAAAATATCTTTAGTACATAATAATATTATACCCGCTTTCATCTTAGTTCCATGGACAGTATCATGTGCTAAAGTATATGCTCCTAATTGTAAAAAATAATCTTGAATATAATCTACTTTTTTCGGTTTATTAGACTGTTTAAAATCTACAATGACATCTTTACCTTCGTATACTGCTATCATGTCAGCTGTTCCAGCATATTGATCTGGATAATATAAAGTTTCTTCCATTCCATATACTTCGTTAAGTCTTCCAGTAATTCCTTTTTGAATTATTTCTTTAGCCATGTTTTTATATTGTTCATTACTCTCAAAAAAACTCTCATTAATTCTTCCTCTTAAATAGTCCTCAATATAAGAGTGCATAGAAGTACCCCTCGATGAAGCCTCTGTTTTAATTCTATTTGCTTCCTTAACTCCTACTCTCTCTTTCCAATTTGCAAGAGCTGCCTTCTCTTCTTCAGACTTCGTAGCACTTAGAATAGTAGTAACACTTGGTAGTTTGTTCTCTCCTAATAAATATTTTCTGTATCCATCTTCAATTGATCTTGAAGACTTGGGATAATTAAATTTATTATTCCACTTCATTAAATTTTTTGTATTAGAATTAATTTAATTTTTTGCTTGTCTTGGAATATCCTCAAATTTCTCGACATTTTCTGTTTCAATAGCTTTTTCAATTTGCTCGGGATCTTTTATATTTTCTAATGTTCTTTTAATAGATCTTGCATCTGTTCCAAATTTATCAACAGCTGTCATTGCCTCTTCTAATTTTTTTCTGAGATTAACAATTCCATCAAAGTGTTTTGTAAATCTAGTACTTATTGTTTTTAAATGATCATATATTTCTGTTGCGTGTTTTTGAACTTTTAATGTTTGAAAACCCATGTGTAATGATTGTAGATACCCAGATAAATTATTTGGTCCCATAACAGTTACTTTATATTTTTTCATTAATTCTTGGCTCAATAATTCTTTAGTATTTGGATCTTGATAATTAGCTAACTCTAAAAACAAACTCTCTGTTGGCGCATACACAATTGCAAAATCAGTGGTTTTAGGTGGGACAATATATTTTTCATTTATACTCTTGGCTTTTTCTTTGAAAGCTTTTGCAAGTTTAGTTCTTGCATCCGCAATAGCTTTTTTATCGTCTTCTTGATGAGCATCTTGAATAGCTTTAAATCTCTCAACAGGAAAATGGCTATCAACCGGAACCAATACACCCTCTTGAAGTTTAATAGCAAATTCAACATTTTCGCTAGTTTCCTCCTTCATTTTAACATTTGAAAGGTACTGTGAAGAAGGTAATAAATCCTTAATAAGTGAGCCCAGGCTGAACTCAGCTAAAGTTCCATACTTTTTAACTCCAGCTAAAATTTTATTAATGCCTTTCTGACTTTCATTTAAATTTTCAACTTGGGAATTAAAAGCTGCAACTTTCTCATCAACTTTTGTCAGAGCTGCAGTCATATCTTTCGTAACACCAGTTGAAAGATTGTTAAAAGATGAAGACATCGAACTTAAAGATGTATTTATAGTAGTATTTAAACTATCTTTTAATTTAATTATTTCAGCATTTAGATTAGCTATCTCATCAGCTTTGTTTTCATCCTCTTTTTTTATATTTGATTTAATATTTAAATAAAGGATAGATAAAGTCGCTATTAATATTGAAGCTAAAATAATTATTAAAATTATATCCATGATTCGTATGTTACACTTACTTAATAATATTTAAAGTTTATTTAAAACACTTTTAAGAGTTCTACCTCTTTATTTTTTTTTGGGGTCATTAAACACGCTTGGGATTTAAGAATTATTCCATCTTTTAATATCCTTAATTTATTAGCTTTTAAGGTTGCTCCTGTTGAAGTTATATCAGTTATAATTTCTGATGATCCAGTAAATGGATATATCTCTGTAGCACCAAGACTCTTTACCAATTTAAATTGTGTAACTCCTCTTGTGAACATAAATTCTCTAGTTAGATTAGGATATTTTGTAGCTATACGTAATCTCTTTCTTTTTTTATCTTTAAATTCAAAAGCTATTTCTTCAAGATCAGGCATTGTCTGTACATCTATCCAATCATCTGGAATTGCAACTACCAATGTAGCCTCTCCAAAATTGTACTTTTTTTTTACAATCACCTTTTTTTGAATATTAATTTCGCTTTCCATTAATAAATCATATCCAGAAAAACCAATATCTAAAGATCCATCTGCAAGACGTTCTACTATCTCCCTAGCATGAAGATAATAAATAACTATATTTTTTTTTCCTTTGATAAATCCAAATAAGTCTCTTTCACCTCTTTCAGATAGAATTTTTAATTTCTTTTTTTTAAAAATATTTAATACTCCAGACCGTAAACGACCTTTACTTGGAATTCCAATTTTAATGATGTTGTTACTCATATTTATATTTTACCAATTCTTCTTGAAATAAATTGTTCATTTTGTTTATTAAATTCTCATTAAGTAATTTCCTATAATCATTATCTTTTCCTAAATTAAAAAATTTTATTTTTTCGTCTGATCCTTTTTTTGTAATTGCTTCTGTAAAACCTTTTTCGTCCTCTAGTTTTTTCAAATTATTAAAATTGCAATTTCTTATACATTTTAATGCTTTTTCTTTATTAAATTTTTCATCTGATTTAGAAATTTTATGAATGAAGTTAATAACTTGTTTAAAAGTATTTAGTGCATCACTTTGTAGATCTTCATACCTTACAGTTAAAACTGGATATAATTTATTATCTACCCATGATTTCTGATTTAACTTCCATGAAAAAAGTGATTGAAATCCTAAAAATCTCTCTTGTTCTTTAGAGACAATTCCTCTTTTTTCATCTGTCATAAATTGAAAAGCTTCATCGACAGAAATTTGATAATGATTTGATAATGAAGAGATTACATTTCTTGGGTCTCTTATTATATAAATAACGCCTAACGTATTTTCTTTATTAGTAAATTGATTACCATCTATTTTACAAAGAGCATTATGGGTTTTAAAAAATTTCAAACCTTTGGATTGATTAATTTTTTCTTGCTCCTTTATCCAATACTTTGAAGTATCGTGAGGCTGGTTAAATTTATCTAAATACTTTCTAAAATATTTGTTGCTTGGAAAAGAGTCTATTTTTTCTAAAAGTTCAAAATTAAAATCACCTGTTTCTGAAAAATAGTAATTTGCTATTAAAGATCTCAACCAAGTATTTCCACTTTTAGGATATGAAGCTAACCAAATTATCATATTTTTTCTAAGTTAATAGCGGCTCCAACAGCTGGTATATTTTTTTTAAAGCCAAGATCTTTAATTAAAGAATCGTATCTACCACCTCTAATATTTAATTTCTCAGATTTCGATTTAATATCGATCTTAAATACCAAACCAGTGTAATATTCGAGATGTCTTCCAAAAGAAGAATTAAATCTAACATTTAATTTATTAATTTTATTTTTAGTTATTGGAAAATAATCATTCTGAACTCTAAGATTAATTTTATTTTTTTTAAAAAATAAATTTAACTTTTTAGATGCTTGATTAATAGGACATTCAATTTTTAAGTACTCTTTTAAAATTTTTACAACATTACTACCTTTTTTTGTTCTTCTTGGATCTTTAATTTTAGTGTCAAATCTTAATAATATTTCTTCTATTGATCTTCCAGCAACTTCTTTTTTTTGATTTCCATTAATCATTTTAGAATATTTTTTTTTATCTATTTCTACAATTGTTGGATCGATATCAGAGTTCGTCTCCAATCTTTTTAATAAATCATTAAAATATTTTTCTCTCCAAAAATGACGTTGCAATCTTAATTTCCATCTTGCTGGACAATCCAATTTATCTAACAAAAGCCTAAAAATTTCTATGTTACCTATTACTAAATTTCCGCTTTTATATTTAATTTTTGATAATGCTTTAAGTGAAGTTTCTATTATTTTTTTATCATCTTTTTTTTCAGTAAAAGATCCTAATATTTCAAAACCAATTTGATTTCTGATAACAGAATCTTTTTTATTTAATCCTTTTCTAAATGCTTGACCACTATAGAAAATTTTTTCACTATTTTTCTTATTATTTTTTAAATATCTAACACAAGATGCAATTGTTAAATCAGGTCTTAAACAAAGTTCATTTCCTAATTGATCATTGAAAGAAAATATAAATCTTTTGAAATTTTCTCCCGACCTTTCCAATATTAAATTGGTGTCAATAACTGTATCAAGATCAATATATTTATATCCATTTGACTTAATTACTTTTAAAATATTTTCAGATAAGTTTTTTGATTTCATCAATCAGCTTCTCCTTATCAAATGTAATTTGAGTATTTTCAGATTTTTTCCATTCTTCTCTAGATAAATTTCTTGATGTTTCTTCTAAATTTGGGACTAATTTTTTTATAGTAACTTTATTATTTTTAAATTCATCATCTCCACAAAGAATTACAGCTGGCGAACTTCTTTTATCAGCATATTTTAATTGAGATTTCAAACCTGAATCTCCTAGATAAATTTCGGATCTTATATTTTGATTTCTAAGTTGTGATAACAATTCATAATAATTCGAGAGATATTTTTCATCTAAAACACATATTATTATTGGTGAATTATTTTTTACCTCAATTTTGTTTAACTGAACTAAAGCGTATAACAAACGATCAAGACCTATAGATACACCTGTTGCAGATAGGTCTACTTTTTTAAACCGTGAAACTAAAGAATTATATCTTCCACCTCCACCAACTGATCCAAACTCCACCTCTTGGTTTTTTTGATTTTTAACTTTAAATGTTAAATTTGCCTCAAATATTGGGCCATCATAATATTCAAGTCCTCTAATAACTTCAGGAGAAAAAATTATTTGATCAAAATTAGATGAATAACTTATTCCATCTAATACTTTATTTAATTCATCAACACCATCTTCAACTAATTTGTTTGGTATAGCTGACTTAATTTCATCTAAAGATTTCATATTTATAAAACTTACTATTTCTTCAGCTTGATTATCAGAGAGGTTTGCTCCAATAGTTTTATCACCAGATTTGTCTTCACGTCCTGTTGTAAGCAATTGTTTAACACCATCAGTTCCAACTCTATCAAGTTTATCTATAGCTCTCAAAACAGTAAGTTGTTGTTTGCTTTCTGAAATTTTTAAATTTTCTATAAGTCCTTGAATTAATTTTCTATTACTTAATTTGATTTGATATTGATTTTTTTCTAAGCCACAGAAATATAAAGTGTCAGCTAAAAGATTGCACATCTCAGCATCTGCTAAAGGATTGCTAGATCCAACAATATCACAATCGGCTTGTGTAAACTCTCTAAATCTACCAGGACCGGGTTTCTCATTTCGCCATACATTACCAATCTGATATCTTTTAAAAGGATTTGAGATATTTAAATAATTTTGAGATACGTATCTTGCTAATGGCGCAGTTAAATCATAACGTAATGATATCCAACTATTATTTTCTTCTTGAAAACCAAATACACCAGAACTTGGCCTATCTTCATCTGGTAAAAATTTTCCTATATTTTCTGATATTTCAAAACTTGGGGTTTCTAGCTTGGAAAAACCAAATTTTAAAAAATTTTCTTCAATCTTAGCAATTAAATTTTCTTTTAACGCTAATTCTTTTCCGTATCTATCAACAAAACCCGAAGGGGTGTTTGCAGACAATTTTTTTTCTTTATTCATTTTTTGGTACACGGGGACAGATTCGAACTGTCGACCTTCGGTTCCACAAACCGCTGCTCTAACCAACTGAGCTACCCGTGCTCCTTCTACTGTTTTATACTAAATGTGGATAAAATTAAATTTATAAATAATTAAATAGCTAGCTTGCAGCCAGCATGAAAATGATGTCTGTGAGTTTCTTTTTTAATAATAACGAATTTATTCATCGCTGTGTAATTAGCATTTTTTTTTTTAAATGCAAGCAAGAAAAGGTTTTGCACAGGAATAGCTATGCTTTTTAACATATACTATTCCTATACAAATGTTTTTGATGAATTAAATTTTATTAACCTAATTTTTTCAAATTTACAGCGCTTGGACCTTTTTCGCCGTCTTGAATTTCGAATTCTATAGCATCGTTTTCATTCAAAAATCTTAGCCCAGCTTCTCTAACTGCGCTCGCATGAACGAAACAATCTTTTTCTCCGTCTTCTCTTTCAATAAAACCGTAGCCCTTCTTACCGTTGAACCACTTTACTTTGCCTTTTAATGTACTCATACTTTAGTTACTCTTTCTTTGTTATTATATAATTAGCTATAAATAGCTGATGGATAGGTATTAGATTTTAATTTTGAATGCAAGCATAATGATGGATATTAATACCACATGGGAGTGGTGGCTTCGGCGGGACTCGAACCAGCGACACAAGCCTTTTCAGGGCTCTGCTCTACCAACTGAGCTACGAAGCCATATTAAGATCTAAAAATTATACGACCCTTTGATAAATCGTATGGAGATACTTCCAATTTCACTCTATCTCCTTGTAAAACACGAATACGATTTTTTCTAAGTTTTCCTGCTGTGTGAGCAGTAACATTATGACCATTGTCTAGTTTTACTCTAAACATAGCATTAGGAAGAAGATCTGTTACCACACCTTCAAACTCCAACGTATCCTGTTTACTCAAATTATTATCTCCTCATTCTAGATTTAATACTTTGAGCATGATTATCTAGTTCTTCATACTCAGCGAGATGTGTAGCGGATTCTCCTAATTTCTCAATACCTTTTTTTGTAAGAGTTATATGGCTAATTTTTTTATAAAATTCACTAAGATTTAGTCCAGATGAAAATTTTGCAGATCCTAAAGTTGGCAATACATGGTTTGAACCAACATTATAATCTGAGACAGCCATTGGAGAATACTTTCCAATCATAATACTTCCTGCATTATGAATTTGATTTAAATACTTTTTATGATTAGACACATTAATTTCTAAGTGCTCTGGAGCAACTTCATTAATTGCTTCTATTATTTGCTTATCACTTTGGGCTAATACAATTAATCCATTATTTTTTAAACTTTTTAAAACAACTCTTTTCCTTTGAACTTTTTTGATACTTTCTTTTATTTCTATATTAAATTTGTTTGCTAATTTTTTATCTTTCGTAATTAAAATACACTGGGAGTTTACATCATGTTCTGCTTGTCCAATCATAGATGTTATAACTTGATTTAGATCAGTTTTACTATCTGCTAAAACACAAATTTCACTAGGCCCAGCGACCATTCCTTCTGTCCCAACATCACCAAAGACTTCACGTTTGCTTCTTGCAACATAAATATTTCCAGGCCCAACAATTTTATTCACTTTTTGAATATACGCTAAACTTGCTATGGCTTGGGCACCACCCATTGAGTAAATTTCCTTAATTCCAACTTTTTTTGCTGCATAAAGAACTGCAGGATTTAGTTTTCCGTTAAGTTTTGGATTGGCCAAAACAATTCTTTTTACACCTGAAATTTTTGCAGGCACTGCATTCATTAATAATGTAGATGGTAAATTAGCTGGTACATAAATACCTACAGACTGTAGTGGCACATGCTTATATTCAAGTTTATTTTTGAAATCATCTACATGCTTAATATTTTTTGGTTTTTGTAGTGAATGAAACTTAAAAATTCTATTATAAGCTAAATCGATACTTTTTTTAATCTTAGGTTCCAATGTATTAATTGCTTTGTTTACTTTATCTTTTGAAGGAACTATCTCTGTATTTTTACTAAATTTTTTCTCATACCTTAAAAGTGCTTTTCTTCCATTAATTTTGATGTCTTTTAAAATTTTTGGAACTATCGAAGTGTCTACTGCTTTTCCAGATCTCCTTTTATCCAAAAAAGATATTAATTCTCTTTTATAATTTTTTTTCCTACAACTAATTACTTTTATCATTTTCAATTTTTTGGTCTTCTAATGTTACATCAATAACTTCTGTGGACAGTGTTATAATTCCATTTTTGGAAAATAACAGAACTATTTCAAAATTTTCTTTTTTTTTAAAAATATCAATTGCAAATAATTCTAAAGTTAAATCTGCATTGGACTGGTTAATGTTTTTAGTCTTGGAACTTTCAATAAATTCAAATTTTATAACACTATTAATAGGTTTGTTGCTATCTCCCTCCTTATCTATTCTTAAAACAGAAAGTAAAAAAATTTTTGTAGATGGCAAATATTTTATATCAGAAACTTTGACTTTAGACTCTGCGCAAATAGCTGATATAATTTGTAAGTCGTCTGGAGATTGAGCGATTACTTTCTTTAAAAAATTATTCACTAAGATATTCTTTTTATTTTTACTCCAATTTTTTTTAATTTATTTTCAATTTTTTCATAACCTCGGTCTAAATGATATACTCTATTTATAATAGATGTTCCTCTTGAAATAAAAGCTGCCAAAACTAAAGCTACTGATGCCCTTAAATCACTAGACATTAGCTCAGCTCCCTCTAGATTGTTAGTTCCTTCAATAATTGCCTTGTTGCCTTTGATATTTATTTTTGCACCTAATCTTTTTAATTCTGGAACATGCATAAATCTGTTTTCAAATATATTTTCTTCAATTGTGCTTTTTCCATTTGCTCTAGTTAATAATACCATAATTTGAGCCTGCAAATCGGTGGGGAAGTTTGGATATTCTCCAGTTTTTAAAAAATCCAAACTTCTAATTTTTTTTGGTCCCTTAATTTGAATTGTATTTTTTGTGGTCTTTATCTTTGCACCAATTTTCTTAAGTAAATTTATCTCTGTGTTAATAATTTTCGGCTCGAAGTTTTTAATTTTTAATTTTCCACCATTCAAGCATGCAGCAACACAAAAAGTGCCCGCTTCAATTCTATCATTCATGATTGAGTAAGTTATACTTTTTAATGTTTTAACACCTTCTATTTTTAAAGTTCTTTTACCAATCCATTTGATCTTGGCGCCAGCTGTTTTAAGAAAATTTGTCAGATCCTTGATCTCAGGCTCTATAGCACAATTCCTAATTATTGTTGCTCCTTTTGCAAGACAAGCAGCAAGAATTGAATTTTCGGTAGCTCCAACAGATATTTTTGACAATCTTATTTCTGAACCAACTAACCCTTCCTGAGCTTTTGCATTAACGTATCCTTTTTCAATTTGTATTTTAACTCCTAACTTTGATATAGCTTTTAAATGTATATCTATTGGTCTTACTCCTATACTGCAACCACCTGGGCTACTAACTTTTGCTTTTTTATTTTTTGCCAATAAAGGACCAAGAACTAAAATTCCTGCTCTCATTGTTTTAACTAGAGAATATGGTGCAAAAAAATTATTTTTTTTTCCTTTTGAGATTGTCGCGATTTTTTTATTATTTTTAAAGCTAACTTTTTTTCCTAGTGATTTTAGCAAATTAAGCATTGTATCTATGTCTTTAACTCGTGGAAGATTTTTAATTGTTACACTTTTATCGAAGAGTAAAGTTGCAGCAAGTATTGGGAGAGCGGCATTTTTACTTCCAGAAATAGAGACCTCTCCTCTGATCTTGGAGGGACCATTAATTTTAAATTTGTCCATTTTAAATTTTGGGAAGTGTTACCCCTTTTTGACCCATATATTTTCCATTTCTGTCAGCATATGAAACATCGGGTTTCTCATTCCCTTTTAAAAATATAAATTGAGCCACACCCTCATTTGCATATATTTTAGCTGGTAGTGGAGTGGTGTTAGAAAATTCAAGAGTTACATGGCCTTCCCATCCTGGCTCCAAAGGTGTTACATTAACAATTATTCCACATCTAGCATAAGTAGACTTACCTAAACAAATAACTAAGACATCACTAGGAATTTTAAAATATTCTACAGTTCTTGCTAGAACAAAAGAATTTGGTGGAATAATACATTCATCGGATTCTTTTGTTACAAAATTTGTTGGTTTAAAATTTTTTGGGTCTACAATCTCAGAGTTAACATTAGTAAATATTTTAAACTCATTAGATACTCTAGCATCGTACCCATATGAAGAAACACCAAATGAAATTTTTCCTTCCCTTATTTGTTTATCTTCAAATGGTGAAATCATTGCTTTTTCTTTAGCCATTTTGATAATCCATTTATCTGATTGCACTGACATTTATTTATTTTTTTTGTTTTTTTTTTGAAAAATTTTTCTTTTTCTTAAGTTTTTACGCAAAGCTTCTTCGAGTTTAGCTTTTTTTTCCTTCTTCCTATCCATCTTGATTATTTTTTGTCTGGATTGGTAAGGTGATCCAAAGTTATTATTTGATCGATTGGTATCGTTTTATCCTCTGGAGTTTTGGGGTCACCTTGTTTAGCTATTTTTTTTGCTCTTTTTTCAGCAAGCTTTTTTTCTCTTTTAGCTTGCTTCTCCATAGCCTTAGCTCCTCTTGTAGATTTATAATCGTAGTGAATTCCCATATCATTTACCTATTTTAGATATACCCGATTTTCGTAAAAAATTAAGGCATTTATTTGAAAAAAACAATTTTATACACTAATTATAATTAAAAAAATGCCCTCATAGTTAAATGGTATAACACATCCATGGTAAGGATGAGTTTCCAGTTCAATTCTGGGTGAGGGCACCAGTTATTTGTAGAATTTTTTTCTAATTATAAATCCAACTAAAACCAGGATTATCATACCAATTACTGGTACAAAAATATCTGGAGTTAAAATTATATCAAAAAAGCTTGGAAGTTCTTGATTGTTTTCAATTACTTTATTTAGCCCTGCGCCAAGTGAGGCTCCAACAAATAACTGGGGTGTCATTCCAATAACAGATCCGAAAAAGAAATTGCTAATCTTAACATTAAATAATGTTGGCAAAATGTTTGAAATAAAAAAAGGTATTCCACCAACAATTCTATATATCAGAAAAAAAGTAAATTCATTTTTTTTGAATTTTTCAGTAAGATTAGAAAACTTTGATGAAAATTTTTTTTTAATTAAATCTTTGAAAAAATAATTTGCACAAATATATAAAAGTGTTGCACCAATAGATAAACCAAATACTATAAGTATTGTCCCTATCCATTTTCCAAATACAAATCCTCCAATTAAAAAAACTGGAGAACCAAATCCTAAGAGCAATACCCAAATAATCACTCCAATAAAAAATAATATGCTAGCAATTAAAAGATTGGAATTTTTGATATTATTAAGTTTATCTCTATTATTTTTTATAAGTTCAAAACTTGAAAAGTCATCGAACGAGAAATAGCTAAAAAAAAGCAACAAAAAGCCAGTAACTATGGAAAGATATATTATACCGAGAATAATTTTTAATTTATTTTCATTTTCCATTTTGTTTTAATTTATTAAAAATCGCTGTACTTATATACATTAAATTGTATAACTACCGAAATTTAACAAAAAAGAAGCCTTAATATGAAACGTACATATCAACCTAGTAAAAAAGTGAGAAAAAGAAGGCATGGTTTTAGATCTAAAATGAAGACTAAAGGTGGAAGAAAATTAATTAGACGAAGAAGAAGTAAGGGTAGAAAAAAACTCACTGTTTAATGCAGGTTAAATTAAAAAGTTTATCTAAAAATGAGGATTTTAAATTTATTTTAAATGGTAAAAAAATTTCAAATAGATATTCAACAATTTTTTATAGGAGATTAGAAAATAAAAGTAATAAATATTTTAATATAAGTTTTATTACAAAAAAAAAGATTGGTACAGCTGTTATAAGAAATAAAATTAAAAGAAGATTAAGAAATATGATGAGTGAGGCTTTAAAAAAAATTAAAATTAATCTTAACTATAGTTATTTATTAATTGCTAGAAAGTCTGTTTTAGAAGATGAGTACAATTTTATTAAATTAAAAATTTTTAGTGAGTTAAAAAAAATTAGATAGTTATGATTAAAAAAGGATTTATATATTTAATTAAATTTTATAAATTTTTCATTTCACCAGTTCTGGGTGATAATTGTAGGTATCTTCCAACCTGTTCAGATTATTTTATTCATAGTTTAAATGAATATGGTGTTTTGAAAGGTTGTTACAAAGGTATTAAAAGAATTTTATCTTGTCATCCTATAAAATTTTTAGGAGGAGGACATGGGTATGATCCAGTAAAGAAAAAGAATATTAAATAATGGACACAAGAAACGTAATAGCAGCAATTTCATTAAGTGCAGCAGTAATAATTCTCTATGGATTATTTTTTGCTCCACCAAGTCCTGATCCAAAGCAGGTAACTAATAATGATCAAAATAAGAATAATCTTCAACTAAACGAAGCACCAAAAATAGAGCAAAATATTGAGAATAATAAAATTTCTAGATCAGAGGCGATTAACAAAGTTGAAAGGATACTTTTTGAAAATGAAAATATTAAAGGTTCTATTTCTCTAGAGGGATCATTAATCGATGACCTGATCTTTAAGAAATACACTGAAACTTTAGACTCTGACGAAAATGTAGTTTTGCTTAATCCTAAAGAGTCTGAAAATGGTTATTATATAGAAACAGGTTGGGCTATAAATAATAAAGATATCAAAGTTCCTAATTCAAATACAAAGTGGGAAGTTGTTGGCAATAAATTGCTAACACCAAAAAATCCAATTAAATTAGTATGGAATAATGAGCAGAATATAACTTTTGAGAAAGAAATAAGTATAGATGATAAATTTTTATTTACTGTTAACCAAAAAATTACGAATAATACTCAAAATACTTATAACTTTTATCCCTACGGACAGATTATTAGAAACCTAGCTCCTGATGTAACTGATTTTTATATATTACATGAAGGTTTATTAGGTGTTTTTGATGATAATCTTGTTGAGGAAGATTACGATGACATTAAAGATAAGAAGTACTCTGTAAATGCTAATAAAGGATGGATGGGTATTACAGATAAATATTGGATAACAAGTTTAATCCCAGAAAGTAATAAAAGTTTTAGATCAGATTTCGATTATAAAAATAAATTTAAAGCTAACTTCATAGAGACTGCTGCAACAGAAGTCAGGGCTAACGAAAGTAAAACTAATCAGGTAAAGGTGATTATTGCAGCAAAAGAAGTGGATGTTGTTGATGGTTATGCGGAAAAACTAAAAATTAATAAATTTGATTTAGCGATTGATTGGGGTTTCTTATATTTTTTAACAAAACCCATATTTTTAATATCCGATTATTTTTTTAAATTAACTGGCAACTATGGAATTGCAATAATACTAATTACTGCTTGTATACGAATACTTTTTTTTCCTCTCGCTAACTACTCATTTAGATCAATGGCAAAAATGAAAGTTCTTCAACCCGAAATGGTAAGGCTCAAAGAACTTCATAAGGAAGATAAAATGAAGTTACAGCAAGAAATGATGGCTCTTTACAAAAGAGAGAAGGTTAATCCAGTAAGTGGGTGTTTGCCTATTTTAATTCAAATACCATTCTTTTTTGCAATTTATAAAATGTTGTTTGTTACAATTGAAATGAGACATCAGCCTTTTTTTGGTTGGATAAATGATCTAAGCGAAAGAGATCCAACGAGTTTATTTAATCTATTTGGTTTGTTGCCTTATGATGTTCCATCATTTTTAATTATTGGCGCTTGGCCAGTAGCAATGGGTGTAACAATGTGGATGCAACAAAAACTTAATCCAACACCACCAGATCCAATTCAGCAAAAAATTTTCATGTTTTTTCCTGTATTCTTAACAGTGATACTTGCACCATTTCCATCTGGATTAGTTATATATTGGACAATTAATAACGTGCTTACAATGGCACAACAGTATGTAATTATGAAAAGAACTTCAGTTAAAACAGTTTAATTGATGGAATTAGATAAGATTATTCCAAAAGATGGTCCTAATATTAATGAAGTTGAAAAATATATAAATAAATATCAGTCTGAGGTTATAGTAATTAAATGTGGTGGATCTGTTTTATTAGATAAAAAGCTATTCAATCAGTTCATAGAAGATATTTCAGTAATAAACAAAATTGGTTTATCAGCAATAGTCGTCCATGGTGGAGGTAAGAATATTAAAAAAAAATTAGACGAAAAAAATATTGAAACAAGATTTATCAATGGACTTAGGATTTCAGACGAAAAAACAATAAGATATATTGAAGAAGCTTTACTAGAGCTTAATTTAGAGATTTTACATGAATTAAAATCTAAAAACACAAATGTTTGTTCAATATCACCTAAAGAAAATAATGTAATTAATATTATTCCTGAAAGTAAAGAATTGGGATATGTGGGCACACCAAAAAAAATTAATAAAGAGAAAATATTGAATTTTATTAACAATAAACAAATACCAATCGTTGTACCTTTAGGAGTGGGTGATGATGGAAAAATTTATAATATTAATGCAGATGTTGCAGCAGGCTCAATTGCAAAAGAGATCGGTGCTAGACGACTTCTTTTAATGACAGATGTTGAAGGGGTTCTTGACGAAAATCAAAAACTTATATCTGAAATTAATCTCAATAGAGCCAATGAAATGTTAAAAAATAATATTATTTCTGGAGGCATGATACCAAAAATAAACACTTGTTTAGATGCAATATCTAATGGTGTTAGAGGTGTTGTTATTGTTGATGGGAGAAAACCACATTCAATACTATTTGAATTATTTTCTGATAAGGGTGCAGGAACATTAATAAGAAAATGAATAATTTAAAAAATATTAAAAATATTTTATTCGACTGTGATGGTGTTTTATATAATGACTTAGAAGCAGTTTTTGGCCAAGTTAGTAAGAGGATGACAAAATATATTTCGAATAAACTCAACTTAGATCTTGTAAAAGCTAAAGAATTACAAAGAGATTATTTTCACAAATACAACACAAGTTTAAATGGACTGATGATACATCATGATATACCACCAGAAGAATTCTTGGAGTATGTTCATGATATTGATCTTTCATTTATGGAAAAAGATCTTATTTTAAGAAATGAGCTTGAAAATCTTAATTTAAATAAATTCGTATTTACAAATGGAAGTAGAGCTCACGTAAAAAATATAGTAAAAACTCTTGGTATTGAAGACCAATTTAAAGATATATTTGATATAGTAGACGCAAAATATCACCCTAAGCCTGAGGCCAAGGCCTTTGATCTTATGGTTGATAAATTTAAGATCAATCCAAAAGAAACACTTTATATTGAAGATATAGCTAAAAATTTATCAATAGGTAAAGAGCGAGGGACAATAACAGCCTGGCTTATCAATAATGAATACTGGGGGAAAAAAGAGTCTGACAAAAATTACATAGATTATAAAATTGAAAATCTCTCTTTATTTTTAAAAGAAATAAGGTTATTAAAAAGTTCTTAAATTTATGAGCAAAGAAAATATAATCAATGATGCTTGGGAAAATAGGGACCAAGTAAGTCCAAACTCGGATGAGAGTTTAAAAAATACTGTTAATCAAATTATTGAAGACTTAGATAGTGGTAAAGTCAGAGTAGCTGAAAAAATCAATGGTGAGTGGATAACACATCAATATATAAAAAAAGCAATTATGTTAAGTTTTAGAATGTATCCAATGGAAAATTTAAATGGCCCCTACAGTAGTTGGTATGACAAAGCGCATCTTTTAAAAGGTAAAACAGCAGGTTGGTCAAGGGAAGACCACGAAAAAGCAGGCTTCAGAATGGTTCCTAATTCTCCAGTTAGAAAAGGGTCTTTTGTAGGCAAAAATGCAGTTTTAATGCCATGCTATGTGAATATAGGAGCATACATTGATGAGGGAACAATGATAGATACTTTTGCAAGAGCTGGGAGCTGTTCTCAAATTGGAAAAAATTGTCATATCTCTGCGGGTAGTGGGGTTGGAGGAGTTTTAGAGCCTGCACAAGCATTACCAACAATCATTGAGGACAATGTTTTTTTAGGAGCAATGTCCGAAGTTGTAGAAGGAGTGATAGTAGGCGAAGGTTCTGTTTTAAGTATGGGAATGTATATTGGACAATCAACAAAAATTGTTAACAGGAAAACAGGAGAAATTAGCTACGGTAAAATTCCACCATATTCTGTTGTTGTTCCAGGTTCTTTACCAGATAAAAATAATTCAAACGCTCCCTCATTATACTGCGCGGTAATAATCAAACAAGTAGACGAAAAAACAAGATCAAAGACTTCAATAAACGATCTTTTAAGAGAATAAATTAATGAAAACTTATAATGAACTTAAGTTAGCTCAAGAGCTAATAAAATTTCAAACAATTAAAACAGAAGATAAAGGTATTATGAATTTCCTTTCAAGGAAACTCTCATCAATAGGTTTTAAATGTCATATAATAAAATCAAAAGGTACAGGTGCTAAACCCGCATTAAATTTATATGCAAAATTTGGTAAATCAAAACCTAATATTAATTATTTGGGTCACACTGATGTTGTTGCTAACCTCAATAATTGGGAATTTCCACCATTTAAAGCAGTAGTAAAAAAAGGATATTTATATGGAAGAGGATCCCAGGACATGAAGGGTAGTGTGGCATGTTGGATAAGTGCTGTAAGTAATTTTATTAAAAATAAAAAATTTAAAGGTTCTATATCAATAATAATTACGGCTGATGAAGAAACTACAGGTCATGGTTGTCCAGCCGTTATGAAATATTTAAAGAAAAAAAAAGAAAAAATTGACTTTTCAGTAGTAGGCGAGCCGTCATCAAATAAATCAGTTGGAGATGAAATAAGGATTGGAAGAAGAGGTTCTATGAATGCAACAATAACAGTGTATGGAAAAAGTGGACATTCTGCATTTTATGGCACTTATATAAATCCATGTACTGCTCTTGCTAAAATAATATCTAAACTTAAAAGTGTTCCACTAGACAAAGGAACAAAATATATGCCACCATCCAATTTGGAATTTACAAAAATTAATGTGGATAATATATCTGAAAATGTAGTCCCACAATCTGTAAGTGCTAAATTTAATGTTAGATTTAATTCAACTTATAAATCGTTATCATTAAAAAAAAAACTTAGTAAAATTATTAATGCAGTTGCAAAAAAAGAAAATTGCAAAACCAAAATAGATTATAAAGTAAGTGGAGAAGCATTTTACACAGAGCCAAATAAACAAATATATATGGTAAAAAAAGTTGTAAAAAAAGTTACAGGGAATAATGCAAAATTAAATTGTAGAGGTGGCACAAGTGACAGCAGATTTCTAGGTTCAATACCTCGACTTGAGTTGGGGTTAAGAAATAATACTATTCATATGATTAATGAGAGAACATCGATCTCAGATTTAAAAAAGTTAACTAAGATTTATAAGAACATCTTACATAATTATTTCGCTTGAAAACTGCAATCATAACATCTGAGTCTTCGGAAAAACATATAACAGGTGATGGTCATCCAGAGCAACCAAAGAGAGTAGTTTCAATAATTGATACTTTAAAAAAAAATAAAGAACTGCTTTGGGATAAACCAGATGTTGTTCCTATTGATATTCTTAATATGACACATTCTAAAGATTACATTAATAATTTAAAAAATTCATTTCCTAAAAGTGGCTTAAATTTTTTAGATGGTGATACAGTTGTATCTCCTGGAAGTAAGGATGCAGTATTTCAAGCCGCAGGATCAGCTATAAGTGCAATAGATGGAATTGAAAATAAAAAATATAAAAATGCTTTTTGTGTTGTACGGCCACCAGGACATCATGCTGAAAAAAATAAATCAATGGGCTTTTGTTGCATTTCTAATGCAGGTGTTGCAGTTAATTATTTAATAAAAAAATATAAGTATAAAAGAATTGCATGTGTAGATTTTGATGTTCATTGGGGAAATGGAAATTATGATATAATGTATGACAACAAAAATTCACTTTATATATCAACACATCAATATCCATTTTATCCAGGTGGTGGTTCAGAAAAAGACAAGGGAAAGTATAATAATTCTCTCAATATACCTCTTCCTGCAGGCACAAATTCTGAAGAGTATTTTAATGCTTATGATAGAGTTTTAGATAGGTTAATTGAATATAAGCCTGATTTCCTAGTTTTTTCTGCTGGCTTTGATGCTCACAAGAATGATCCATTAGCTCAATTTGAACTTTCATCCAAAGATTTTTATGAAATAACAAGAAGAACACTAAAAGCCACTAATAAATTTACTAATGGAAAAGTGGTATCTTTATTAGAAGGTGGATACGACCTGAAAGCACTTGCTGAAAGTGCTAATTATCATGTAAATGCATTAATCGAATCGGAAAATACATAATCATGAAACTATATAAACAAAAATCATCAAATATTGATAACAGGGGACTATTTGCATCTAAAAATATAAAAAAAGGAACTAAGATTATTTACTACACAGGTAAAATAATTACAAAAAAACAAACCGAAAATAATCCAAAATTTGATAACGATAAAGCAATTTATCTTTTTAACTTAAATAATAGGTATGATTTAGACGGTGATTTTGCTTATAATACTGCAAGACTTATTAACCACTCATGTAATCCAAACTGTGAAGTTGAGGGTAAAGGTTTAAAATTATGGATTAGTTCTATCAAAGATATAAAAAAAAATGAGGAACTAACTTATGATTATGGATTTAGTTTTGATGAAAATTATAAGGATTTCCCTTGTAAGTGCGGCTCCAAAAATTGTTGTGGTTATATAGTTAGAGAGGGATCAAGATGGAGAATAAAAAAAAAAAAGAAATCTAATAAATAATTTTCTCAAGATATAAACCATGTGCAGGGGCAAGAGGAGCACAATTTTTTCTAGATTTTGATTTAAATACACTGGTAAATTTTTTTAAGTTCCATTTATTTTCACCTAGGTATTTGAGTGAACCAACCATGGATCTAACTTGACTCTTAAGAAATGATTCTGATACAAATTGAATTTTTATAACACTTTTAACTTTGGTTATTTTTACTTTTTTCATGGTTCTTACCGGACTTTTTGCAGCACAATTAGATGCTCTAAAAGTTGAAAAATCATGAGTTCCAACTAATTTTTTTGCTCCTTTTTTCATTAATTCAACATCAATTTTTTTTTTAATATGCCACTCTCTGTTAAAATTGATAACTGAAGGAGAGGCATCATTTCTAATTAAGTAAGTATACCGTCTTTCTATTGCAGAATATCTTGAATGAAAAAGTTTATTTTTTTTCTTTATTTTTAAAATAGATATTTTTTTTTTATTTAAAAAGAAGTTTAGTGAATTCAATAATTTATCTTTCTGAATAATTTTGTTTTTAGTATCAAAGTGTGCTGATTGCTCTTTAGCATGAACTCCTGTATCTGTTCGTCCAGACCCATAAATTTTTATTTTTTCTTTTAATAATTTAGATAAGACAATCTCAATATTTTCTTGGATTGACTTACCTTTTTTTTGAATTTGCCAACCATTGTATAAAGTGCCTTCGTATTCTATTAGAATCTGATACCTATTCACTTGCAATTATTGTTCCTTTTCTAACCTTATTCCCTAATAAAAATTCGTTAATTAATTGAGGATTCTTGCCCTCTTTTTGTATCTCAATAATATTTATTGAATTTTCACCACACGCTATTGTCATTTGTTCGTCGATTACTTCACCGATTGTTGCTGACTGCTTATTTATTTTGGCTTTTAATATTTTATATCTTTTGTTGTTAAGCTCAAACCATGCACCAGGTTTTGGATATAATCCATTTATTTGAGCAATTATTTTACGAGCACTATTATTCCAATCTATCTTTCCCTCTATTTTTTGAATTTTCTTCGCATATGTAGCTTTTGCATGATCTTGCTCTTTAAATATTGCCTCTCCGTCTAAAACTTTTTGCACATTTTCTAAAATTTTTTCTGTACTCAAATAAGATAATTTTTCTGATAAAATTTCTGCGTTGTCTTGATCAAGAATATCTATTGAATATTTATTACATACTGGTCCAGAATCTAATTTTTCATCAATTTTCATAAATGATATACCAGTTTTTTTTTCATTGTTTAAAATCGATCTTTGAATTGGTGCCGCCCCTCTCCATTTTGGTAATAATGAAGCATGAATATTCAAAAAACCTTTTTTACTCAAATCAAGAATTTTTTTCGAAATTAATTGTCCGTATGCAACAACAATTACAAGATCTAAATTTAATTTTTTAAGATATTCTAATTCTTCATCAATTTTTTTTGGAGTTTTAACTTCTAGATTAAGTTCCTCTGCACATATATGAATTGATGATTTCGTAAACTTTTGACCTCTATTTGATTTACTTGGAGGCTGAGTAAATACACAGTTAATTTTATATTTTTGATTAATTTTTTTAAGGATGGGCACAGCAAACTGTGGTGTGCCCATGAATACAATATTTGACATTTAAACAACAACTCTATTAGAAGTTTTTTGTTTAGACAATTTTTTTATTATTAAATCTTTTTTGATTTTAGATAAATAATCAATTATTAGCTTTCCATCTAGGTGATTTATTTCATGTTGTAAACATGTTGAGAGTAATCCATCGCATTCCATTTCTTTCTTATCGCCATTTTCATCTATATAAGATACGGTACAAATTTCTGGTCTCTCTATCTCAATAAAGGTATTAGGTATTGATAAACAACCTTCCTCATATGTAGACATTTTTTCACTTAAAGTTTTTATTTGTGGATTAATAAAACATAAAGGTTTTTTTTCATTTTCATTTTTTGACACATCTAAAACAACTACTCTTTTAAGTATTCCAACTTGAACAGCTGCCAAACCTATACCATTGTGATGGTACATAGTTTCAAACAAATCTTTTATGAGTTTTTTTTCATTAACATCAACTTTATTTAAAGGCTCAGATTTTTCTCTAAGGATATCATCAGGTACTGTGATTAGCTCTTTTACTGACATAGTTTATTTATTGTTTAGACTTTTAAAGGCAAGACTTCTATTAGAATTTCGTTCCTTAAATCTACATTTTTTAGCTCATTCATAGTTGAAACTAATAAATTCACAGTATTTATATCTAGATCTTCAAGGTTACTTTCACCAACAATATCTACTATTTTAATTAATAATAAGCCTAACTCTCCATTTGATAGCATTTGTTTTATATCAGAAGAAAATTGATAGTTGTATTCATAGAGGTTTGCGTATTTTTTATCTATTTTTACGCCATCTGATTTAAGCGATTCAATAAGAATCATATCTTTTGTTGAAAAAACATATTTTTTGTTTCTTTTAATTTTTTTTAAAATATCGTTTGTTTCCTTTTCAGCTTTAGGCAAACTAGTTTTATTTAAAAAGTAATTTAATAATTTTGACTGATGTATTTTTTTATTATTAAATTTTATCTTTTTCTCCTTTTTTAACTTGTTGTCGGTATGATTTTCATAAAAGGTAGTAAAATTTGAGGGAACATCATCTTTTTTTATTTTTTTTAATATTACTTTAATTTCATTATCAAACGCATTATCTAATTTTTTTTTTTGGAAAGATTTATATAGTTCAGACGTCATACTTAATCTTTGCTCGACATCAACAGATAAAAGTAATCTTTGATATAATAAAGCTCTGCCCTCATAATCTGGAAGTAGCTTATAAGAATCTTTGGCATTTAATAGTTGTGTTATGTTAAATTGAAATTTTTTATATGTATCTAGTAGTTCTCTCTCCTCAAATACATTTTCGTGAGTTGCTCTTTCTAATAATCTTAAATCTTCTGGATTTTCAATATCAAAGGAATTTGCATTTTTAAGAATATTTGATGATGACAAATAACTCCAGATATATCTAGGTGATTCCATTTTTGGCTCATAATTAAAATCATTATTTGTTTTATGAGATAAGTGAAAATATAAAATATTTTCGTCTGAAATTATTTCATCTTTACTAGCGTAACCCATTAATATATTAAATTTATTTTCAAAAAAAGTGTCTATCTCATCCAACTCTTTTGACAAATCGAAAAGTAGTTGAGCTTGTTCTTTTTTATCTTCTAGAATTAAACAATAAATTTTAAAATTATTTAGGTACTTATCAGTAATAGCACCACTAATATTAAATATTTCACATGCTTTTTTTACCTCAGAGTTTGAAAGAAAATATTCTGAATAAAATTTTATCAATTTATTTTTATTTGAAACTTCAGAGTTATTAATTAAAAATTCTTTGATTAATTCAAAATCTTTTTTGTTTATTAAATGATTAAATTTAAACTCTAAAAATTCCTCTTCAGTAATATTATTTGTAGGAATATATGAATTTGTTAGTAAAGCTATATCTAATATTTTTTTTGAAAATTCAGATAAATTTCTATTTAAATTTTTATTTAATATACTTTTAATTAACTCACCATCACTGTTCGACCACATGTCAATTTTTAGGCCATTCTGCGCAGGATCATATAATCCAGCTAATTTTATAGCGGATGAGTCGATTTCTTTATTTATCACTATCTCGGAACTAGATTGAACTGATAATGTTGTATTATTATTTAGATTATTACTTACGTTTATGTTTGAGGTTGAATTTTCTTTGTTAATGATGTCTTTTTTTTCAATTTTCCAGATATCGATTGGTTCATTTGCATAAGAACAATTATAAAAAAATAAAATTAAGGTTATTTTGAAAATTTTTTTACTTAATTGTTTTAAAATTTTCATTAGGCAAAATCACTTCAATTTTTTTGTTGGGGGATGGGAAATCAATCTGAATCAAAACAACAATAGACAAAATTAATATAAAAAAAATAATTCCAGCTTTAATTGCAAATTTCATATTATGTTATATTCCTTTGTAGTATAATGTTTTAAAAGCATATAATTTTGTAAAATCAAAATAAGACATATTTGTGTTTTTTCAACTTAGAAATATATGGAATCAAATAAAAATCTAGTTTTAGTAGGTATGATGGGCTCAGGAAAGACATTAATAGGAAAATTGATTTCTAAACAAACCAAACTTAAATTTATTGATATAGATAATAAAATTGAAGAAAAAGAAAAAATGAAAATTGCAGAAATTTTCAAAAAAAAGGGAGAAAAATACTTCCGTGATTGTGAAGAAGAAATAACATTATCATGTTTACAAGGTGAAAAACAAATTTTATCACTAGGTGGAGGTGCATATATTAATACCAATATTAGGAAAGAATGTAAGAAAAGTTCTTTTAGTTTTTGGTTGAACTGGAAAAAAGATATAATAATTAAAAGAATAAATGGTAGCAAAAAAAGACCTCTAGCCATGACATTAAGTAAAACAGATCTAGAGAGACTAATAAATGAAAGAGCTAAAATATATAGTTTGGCAGACTTCACAATTAATTGTGATCAGCTAAATAAAAATGAAATAGCGAATAAAATTATAAAAAAATATGAAACCAAAAATAATAAAGGTTAAAACTAAAAGTAAAAATTACGAAGTTCATATTGGTACCAATATAATTTCAAAATTAAGAAATATTATAAAAAAAAATAAATTATCATTTTCAAAATGTTTAATAGTAACTGATAGTAAAATACCAAAAAAATTTAGAACAATGCTCTTAGGAAATTTAAAAAATCAAAAAATCTATACTTTAAATTTTAGTGCAAGTGAGAAAAATAAAAGTAACTTAAGTATCGATAAAATACATAATGTTTTATTTAAAAATAATTTTTATAGAGAAGACTGTATAATTTCATTTGGTGGAGGAATTACAGGAGATGTAGTTGGATATGCGGCCAGCACATTTAAAAGAGGAATAAAATTTATTAATATACCCTCAACTTTATTAGCTCAAGTCGATTCTTCTATAGGTGGTAAAACAGGTATTAATAATAAATTTGGAAAAAATCTTATAGGAAGTTTTTATCAGCCAGATTTAGTAATTTCAGATATTAATTTACTACGCACCCTCCCCAAAAGAGAAATTATATGTGGATATGCTGAAATATTAAAAAGTAGTTTAATTGATAGCAAAAAAAATTTTATTTTCTTAGATAAAAATTTTAATAAGATTTTAAATCTGAAAGGAAATTTTATAATTAATGCAATTTTAAATAGCTGTTTATTAAAAAAAAAAATTATTGAAAAAGATGAAAAAGAAAAAAATTTAAGAAAATCTTTAAATCTTGGCCATACTTTTGCTCACGCATATGAGGCTAGTCTTGGTTACTCAAAAAAATTAAATCATGGAGAAGCTGTTATATTTGGTTTAATGAATGCTGTAAATTTTAGTAAAGAAAAAAAAATTATTTCAAATTCAAATTCAGAATTAATAAACAATCATATTAGAAAGATAGAAATTAAAAATAAATATAAAGACCTTTTTAATAAAAGGAAAATTACATCAATTATTGATTTTATGAAAAGTGACAAAAAAAATAAATCAGACAATATAAACTTAATTTTAATAAGGAATTTTGGAAAATTAAACCTAAATTATCAAGCCAAATCTGGTGAATTGAACAAGTTTTTATTAAAAGAATTAAGTAAAGCTTATTTGTAAAGAATGAATATCAGTTTTCAATTCTTCGCTTAAAATTTTGTAGATTACTTTATTAGACTGAATTCTATTCGTTTTTTTCAATATTTCAGAATTTATTTCTAATTTAATATGATATTTGCCTTTCTGATGTGAATTATGTTTTAAATGCTTATAAGTGTTATCAATTATCTTTACATTTTTTATAGACCTGTCATTCAAAAGTTTATTTTCAATTTTTTTTGAAAGTTGATTAATATCCATTAAACTTGATATTATATTATATGAAAAACATTTGTGAATGGAATAATTGCAATGAGGAGGGACTTTACAAAGCTCCAAAAGAAAAGGATAACAGCAAAGAATATAGGCTTCTATGTCTAGAGCATGTAAGAGAGTTTAATAAAAGCTGGAATTATTTTTCAGGTATGAGCGACGAACAAGTAATCAACTTTTTAAAGTCTGACATGACATGGCATAAGCCAACGCAGAGTTTCAGCTCTTCAGACAATTTTTTCAAAATATTGTGGAATAATACTTTAAAAGATGAAAATGGAAAATTTAAAGATTTTAGTAATTTGAATCATATGAATAAGTTTAATTTTAATAGTAATGATCTTAAAGCCTTTGAAATTTTGGGTGTTGGAGTTGGTTTAAAATGGGCCAAAATACAAGAAAAATTCAAAAGACTTGTGAAAAAATTTCACCCTGATATGAATGCTGGCAATAAAAAATTTGAAGATAAGCTTAAAGTGATAACTTTAGCTTATACCCAATTAAAAAATACTTATAAGGACAAAATTGACAACAAATATTGAACAGACCCCAGATATTAAATTATCGATTAAACAAACATTTGGTATAGATTCTGATATGGAAGTGGACGCATTTTCAAAAAAAACTGATTATGTGCCAGATATAGATAAAACTTATAAATTTGATAAAGATACAACTTTAGCAATCCTCTCTGGATTTTCATTTAATAAAAGAGTCTTAGTGCAAGGTTATCATGGAACAGGTAAATCCACGCATATTGAACAAATTGCAGCCAGATTGAATTGGCCATGTATAAGAATTAACTTAGATAGTCATGTTAGTAGAATAGATTTAATTGGTAAAGACTCAATAGTAATCAAAGATGGAAAACAAGTGACAGAATTCAAGGAGGGAATTCTTCCTTGGTCGATACAAAATCCAGTAGCTTTAGTATTTGATGAATATGATGCTGGTAGACCAGATGTGATGTTTGTAATTCAAAGAGTTTTAGAAGCTGAAGGAAATTTTACTTTATTAGATAAGAATAAGGTCATTAAGCAAAATAAATATTTCAGATTATTTGCAACTTCTAATACTGTTGGTTTAGGAGACACAACTGGACTTTATCATGGAACACAACAAATAAACCAGGGACAAATGGATAGATGGAATATTGTAACAACATTAAATTATTTAGCTTTGGAAAAAGAAATGGAAATTATTTTAGGAAAAAATAAATCTTTAGATAATAATAAAGGTAAAGAGAAAGTTGCAAACATGATAAAAGTTGCGACACTTACTAGAAAAGGATTTATGGCTGGAGATATTTCAACTGTTATGAGTCCCAGGACGGTGCTACATTGGGCAGAAAATTCAGAAATATTTAAAGATGTAGGTTATGCGTTCAGAGTAACTTTTTTAAATAAATGTGATGACGTAGAAAAGAATACAATCGCAGAATATTATCAAAGATGTTTTGGAGAAGAACTGCCAGAATCGATGATAAATATTCAGGTTTAATGAACAAAGATGATCTTATAAAAGAGCAATTTAAACAAGCTTTAAACTCAACGATTAAAGCCATTTCAGGCGAAACACATCCATTAAAAGACAAAAAAAATTTAAAAGAATTTAATATTTCTAAATTTGATAATTTAAAAGATAAAGAAAACTTTATAAAATTAAGAGCTGAGGCAGATTCGGAGGCACTAAAAAGAAAATTTTCTGATAATTCTACATTGGAACAAAATATTCCAAAAACACCTACTTGCCATACGCTGTATAAAATTTCTGAAAAAATAAGATATGAACTTTTAGGATCACAAATGATGAGAGGAATTTCTAAAAATTTAATGGCCAAATATAACAATAAGATTGGTATGGCAAAACCTGAAAATATAAAAAAGAAAGAGGAATCTAATGTTTCTGAAGCTTTTGAATATTACATGCTTAATAAAATAATGAACGTAAATTTAACTGAAAGCGCTGAAAAAATTTTATCATACTGGAAAGATGATTTTGAAAAGTCTTTAGATAAACACATAGACTTTTTAAAAGAAAATGCAGAGAATCAGGACATATACAATTCTAAAATATCAGAAATTCTTCAGAATATGGAAATCTTCGAATCTGAAGAAGAAAACAAAAAGGAAGAGGAGAAAGAAGATGAGCAAGATAACAATAATTCAAAAGATGATCAAAAAACAGATAGTGGAGAATCCCAAGAAAGAGAAGAGGAAGACAGTATTAATGAAGGAGTTGATAGTTCTGACGAAATGAATGAATTTAGACTTGATGAACAACTAGGAAATGATGATGCTGAAAATAATGAAATAGAAAATATTGTTCAAAAAAAAAATTTAGGAATAAGTAATAAAGAATATAAAATATATACTTCAGAATTTGATGAGACCGCAAAAGCAGAAACATTGGAAAATTCTGAAGAAATTTCAAAATTAAGAAAAAATTTAGATCAACAGCTAACTAGTTTCCAAGACATAATTACCAAACTTGCAAATAAATTACAAAGACAGTTACTTGCAAAACAAAGTAGATCTTGGGAATTTGATCTTGAAGAAGGTTTATTAGATAGTTCAAAATTACCAAGAATAATAATTGATCCATATAATTCCCTTTCTTTTAAAAAAGAGAAAGATTTAGAGTTTAAAGATACAGTTGTGACTTTACTAATAGATAATTCTGGATCTATGAGAGGGAGGCCAATTACTATCGCCGCTCTTTGTGCTGATATATTGTCTAGAACATTAGAAAGATGCTCGGTTAAAGTTGAAATTCTTGGTTTCACAACAAAAAATTGGAAGGGTGGTAAGAGTAGAGAAAAGTGGAATAAACTTGGAAAATTAAAAAATCCAGGACGTTTAAATGACCTAAGACATATAATTTATAAATCTGCTGATACTCACTGGAGACAATCAAAAAAAAATTTAGGCTTAATGCTAAAAGAGGGTTTGCTTAAAGAAAATATTGATGGTGAAGCTATTACTTGGGCTTTCAACAGACTTAAGAAAAGAAAAGAAGAAAGAAAAATTCTTATGGTTATTTCAGATGGAGCTCCGGTTGATGACTCAACATTATCTGTTAACTCGGGTGATTTTTTAGAAAAACATCTAAAGCAAACTGTAAAATCAATAGAAAACAAAAGTGATATCGAAATTCTTGCTATAGGCATAGGCCACGACGTTTCGAGATATTACAAAAAAGCGATAAAAATAGCTGATGTTCAAGAGTTAGGGGATGTAATGATTGGTCAGCTTAGTGGTTTGTTTGAAAATAATAAAAAGTTACACTAATTTTTTTAAATTTTTATTTTCCCACTCTATTTTTACTTCAGCTCCACCTCTAGTTTCTGAATTTCTAATTGTTATTTTGGCAGAATTTTTTTCTAACAAAGTTTTGCCTATAAAAATCCCTAGGCCTAATCCAGTTTTTTTATTATCCTTAGGTTTAAGTGTCTTAATATAAGGCTCTCCAATCTTGTTAAGTATATCTTTTGGTATACCAGGGCCATCATCCTCAATTGTTATTTCAGTTTTTTGACTGTCGCTTTTGATGGCAATATAGATATTTTCATTTGAAAATTTGTTAGCATTCCCAATGAAATTTCTCAAACCATAAACAATTTCAACAGATTTTAATATTTCAAATGAGTTGGAATCTTGCTCTTTATCAATATTAAAATTCTTATTTGAAATTTCCTTAAATGAGTTAACTATCTCGCTAATATAATCGTAAAGCGTTTTATTTTTGTCAATAAAATCATCTTCTATTGTAGGATTTAATGTTAGTTTTTTTAAAATATCATTACACCTGTTAACTTGACTAATTAGTAGTTCGAGATCTTTTTTTACATCATCATTGTCTTTAAATTGATCAAAGAGATCGTGAGAAATAATTTTAATGGTAGACAAAGGAGTGCCAAATGAATGAGCTGCAGCTGCGGCTTGTCCACCAAGTGAAACAAGTTCGTGCTCTTTGGAAATTACTTCTTGGATTTTATCCAAAGCATCTTTTCTAAGGTTTGTTTCTTGTCCAAAAATAAATGCGAAATAGTTCAAAAAAAATAAAGCAATTATTAATGCTAGAGGAATTGCATAGTAATAATACAAGCTAATTTTATATTCATCTAATGGTTTAGGTAGTTCATAGTGATAGAAAGTTAAAAATATAATCGTTGCTAGAGTAATTAAAATTAAAGCAATATTTGTTCTGATATTTAAATTGGATGCAGCAAATACGCTTGGTATCAAAAGAAATATTGAAAAAGGATTTAAAATACCTCCAGATAAGTAAAGTAAAGCACTCAGTTGAAGGATATCTAAAGATAAAAAATTAAAAGAAGTTACATTTGAAAGTATTGGTTTTTTATAAAAAAAAATTAGGTAGAAGTTGCTCAAAGCTCCAATAAAAATTATTAGATTAGATAAAATGAATTCGAATTCAAAACCAAAAATAAACTTTACTGTGTTTATAGTTATAAACTGTCCTAAAATTCCAATCCATCTTAAATTTATATAAGTAGACTTATTCAATGATGTTGCTTTGACAGATTGTTTTAAATCCATCTAAATATCTAAGTTAGAAACATTTATTGCATTTTCAACAATAAAATCTTTTCTTGAAGAAACATCGTTACCCATTAAGGTTTGAATCAAATCTTGATCTTTTTTACTATTCTTTGAATATTGAACTTGTAACAAATTTCTTGTTTCAGGATTTAAAGTTGTATTCCATAACTCATCAGGGTTCATTTCACCGAGTCCTTTAAATCTTTGAATGTTAAGTTTAGACTTTTCAATTTGGAGAATATTATTAAATTCTTTAGAATTCTTTTTATATTTTTTAATATCCTTTGAATTTTTTATTAAATAACTTTCAAGCTCACTTTCATCTTTGATATATATGCTTTTAGTTCCTTTATTAATTTTAAATAAAGGAGGCTGAGCAAGGTAAACATGTCCAAACTCAATTAATTTATCGAATGGCTTATTATTAAAAAACGTTAATAATAATGCTCTTATATGTGAGCC
Source organism: uncultured Pelagibacteraceae bacterium (assembly GCA_902519255.1). Classification (GTDB taxonomy): domain Bacteria; phylum Pseudomonadota; class Alphaproteobacteria; order Pelagibacterales; family Pelagibacteraceae; genus Pelagibacter. The sequence continues at coordinate 86,361 of CABYIV010000002.1, forward strand.
ATCAACATCGGCATCTGTCATTATTATTATTTTTCCATATCTTAAATCTTTGAGATCTATATCCTCATTTTTTGGATCAAGACCGAGTGCGTTTATCAATGTAACTATTTCATTTGATGAAATCATCTTTGATAAGCTTTTAGTTCTCAAATCATTTGAATTTCCATTCTTTTTCGTTCCATTAAGATCTGTAAAAGTATTTAATATTTTTCCTCTTAGCGGCAAAACTGCTTGATTTTCACGGTTTCTACCTTGTTTGGCTGAACCACCAGCTGAGTCACCTTCTACAATAAATAGTTCGGTACCATCTTGCTTTGAGTTTTGACAATCGGCTAATTTTCCAGGCAATCCCGTTAATTCTAAAGCTCCTTTTCTTCGTACATTTTCTCTTGCCTTTCTAGCTACATCTCTTGCAACTGCAGCCTGGATAATTTTAGTTAATATAATTTTTGAAATTGATGGATTTTGATCAAACCAAGTAGACAACTTCTCGTTAATTATAGTTTCTACAATATTTCTAACTTCTGACGAGACTAATTTATCTTTTGTTTGAGATGAAAATTTAGGGTCAGGAATTTTGATAGAAAGAACTGAAGTTAATCCTTCTTTAACATCATCTCCTGATAAAGAAACTTTATTTTTTTTTAATAAGTTTTGTTCATTTGCATATTTATTTACTACTCTTGTTAATGCACTTCGAAATCCAAGAAGATGTGTTCCTCCATCTTTTTGATAAATATTATTAGTATACGGTAATACATCTTCACTATACCCCGCATTCCATTTAAGGGAACATTGAACATCAATATTATTTTTTAAACCCTCTATGTATATAGGTTTTTTAAAAAGATCATTTTCATTTTTATTTTTTAAGCTTTCTTTTTTTTCATCAATAAATTGTACAAATTCAGTAATACCTCCATCAAATTTAAACTCTAATGTTTTCGGTTTTTTTTGTCTTAAATCACTTAAAACTATTTTTATGCCCTTATTTAAAAAGGCCAATTCTCTCATTCTTTTTTCTAATATAGAAAAACTAAATTTAATAGATGAAAATATATCTTTCGATGGAACAAAATTAATTTCGGTTCCGCTAGTTTTTGATTTTCCAACTTGTTTTAATGAAGTTTTTGCGTCTCCATTTTTAAATTCTATATAATATTTTTTATTATCTCTATTAATTATAAGTTTTAATCTCTCTGAAAGAGCATTAACAACTGATACACCCACTCCGTGTAGTCCTCCGGAAACTTTATAGGAATTATGATCAAATTTACCTCCAGCATGAAGTTGGGTCATTATAACTTCGGCAGCTGATTTTTTTTCACCTTTATGAATATCAACAGGAATTCCTCTGCCGTCATCAATCACTGTTACAGAGTTATCATCGTTTATACTAATTTCAATTTTTTTACAAAATCCTGCTAGAGCTTCATCAATAGAATTATCTACAACTTCGTAAACCATATGATGTAATCCGGTCCCATCATCAGTGTCACCGATATACATACCTGGTCTTTTTCTTACTGCTTCTAAACCTTTTAGGACTTTTATGGAGTCAGCTTGGTAATTGTTTGAATTATTTTTTGTCATTAATTTTTAATATGGAAGAAATTTTTATAACATTTTTATAAAAAATTTAAAAATGGTAGAGACACAAATGCTCAAATAAGTGTTGAATACCAACATTTATTTGATGTTTTTTAGATTTTTTTTCTATTTTGGTAAAATCCTTTAAAAATATCGATTTTCTAACAAAAATATGGCGGAGAGAATGGGATTCGAACCCATGATAGAGTTTCCCCTATACACGCTTTCCAAGCGTGCGCCTTCAACCACTCGGCCACCTCTCCAAAATGCCTACTCTTTGTTTATCCTTAATACACCTATAAATGCTTCTTGAGGTATCTCAACTTTTCCAAATTGCTTTGCTCTAGCTTTACCTTTTTTCTGTTTTTCAAGCAGTTTTCTTTTTCTATCTGTCGCTCCACCTCCGTGAATTTTCGTTAACACATCTTTTTTAAAACCTTTGATGGTTTCTCTAGCGATAATTTTACCACCAATAGCTGCTTGAATTGGTATCATAAAGTTGTGTCTTGGAATTAAGTTTTTTAATTTTTCACAGACCTCTCTACCTGTAGTTTGAGCAAAATCTTTATGTATCATCATTGCAAGAGCATCAACAGGTTCTGAGTTTACAAGTATATTCATTTTTACTAGATGTCCTTCTTTGTGATCAATAATTTCATAATCAAAACTAGCATATCCACTTGTCATAGATTTAAGACGATCATTAAAATCAAATACAACTTCATTTAAGGGTATCTCATAATTAATTACTGCACGATTTCCTGAATAACTTAAATTAGTTTGAATACCTCTTTTATTTTGACATAACTTAATAATTGATCCCAAGTATTGGTCTGGAGTGATAATTGTGGCTTTAATCCATGGTTCTTCAATAAATTTTATATAAGTAGGATCTGGTAAATTTGATGGATTTTGAAGCTCAATAATTTCACCATTATTTAAGTGAACTTTATAAACAACACCAGGTGTTGTAGTTAATAAATTTATATCAAATTCTCTTTCAAGTCTTTCTGTGATTATTTCAAGGTGTAAAAGACCTAAAAATCCACATCTAAAACCAAGTCCTAAGGCAGATGATGATTCTGCTTCATAAGAAAAACTTGCGTCATTTAATTGTAATTTAGCAAGTCCATCTTTTAACTTTTGATATTCTGAACTATCTACAGGAAATAAACCGCAAAAAACCACTGGCTTACTTGGTTTAAAACCTGGTAATGCATCTAGTAGAGGATTTTCTGCATCGCATATAGTATCTCCGACTTTAGTTTCTGATAAAATTTTAATTCCAGTTGTAATAAAACCTATTTCTCCAGCGTTAAGTTCACTCACATCTTTTGCCTTAGGTGTAAAAACACCAACTTTTTCTACAATATATTCCTGATTTGTAGACATCATTTTTATTTTCATATTTTTTTTTAGTTTTCCGTCTATAATTCTAACCAATATAACCACTCCAAGATAAGTGTCATACCAGCTATCAACTAATAAACATTTTAATTTGCTATTTTTTTCACCTTTAGGTCCCGGTAAAGAGTTGATAATTTGCTCAAGAATTTCATCTATTCCTTGTCCAGTTTTTCCAGAGCAAGGAACAGAATTAGATGTGTCTATGCCAATAACATCTTCAATTTGATTATTTGTTCTCTCAAGATCAGATGCCGGTAGATCAATTTTATTTAACACTGGAATAATCTCATGATTTATATCAAGTGCTTGATATACATTTGCAAGTGTTTGAGCTTCTACCCCTTGAGTACTATCTACAATTAATATTGAGCCCTCACACGCATAAAGGCTTCTACTAACTTCATAACTAAAATCTACATGTCCTGGGGTGTCTATAATATTTAAAATATAATTTTTGCCATTTTTAGCTTTATAATTTAATTTAACTGTTTGTGCTTTAATTGTTATCCCTCTCTCTCTTTCTATATCCATAGAGTCAAGCACTTGAGATTTCATTTCTCTATCACTCAGACCTCCACATTTATGAATTATTCTGTCAGCTATAGTTGATTTACCATGATCTATATGAGCTATAATTGCAAAATTCCTAATGTTGTCTATTGTATTACCCATTTTTAGGATCTAATTTTTGCGCCAGACTTTGACTCAACTGAAGAGATAATTAGTTTATTAATGTTGTCCAGGTCATTTTCATTTAATGTTTTTTCTTCTGACTGAATAGTTACATTAACAGCTATAGATTTTTTTCCCTCTGGTATATTTTCTCCCTCAAATACATCAAATACTCTTACTGACTTAATTAATCTGTTATCAGCAGATTTAATTATATTAACTAATTCTTGAGATTTAAAATTTTTATTAATAATAAATGCAAAATCTCTCTCTGATTTTTGGAAATCAGAAAATTTATATTCAGATTTTGAATCTTTTATTTTTTGTTTCGACTCTTTTATGTGATCAAGACAAATTTCAAATATTACTAAACCTTCAGTATTTATATCTAATTTTTTTATTATGTTTGGATGTATCTCACCAAAATATGCTAAAGCTTTCTTTTCGTTTTTATTTTGGTATACTCCTCCAGATTTTCCTGGGTGATAGTAAGAAGGAGTTTTATCATCTATAACAATATCATCTTTATTAATCCCTATTTCACAAAGACTTTGTATTACATCTTTTTTTACGTCAAATGTGTCTACAATTCTCTCTTTATCATTCCAAGATAGTCTTGAAATCTTTCCTGCTCTTACAGCACCAATAACAGTCAGTTGATCTCCAGGATTTTTTCCTTTAAACGCTGGACCAATTTCAAATAAAGAAATATCTTTAAATCCTCTATCTAAATTTTTCTTTAAATAAAATATCAAATTTGGAAAAATAGAGTTTCTTAAAACATTTAGATCTGAACTAATCGGATTTACAATTGGTATTTCTTCATCATTTTCTCTAAACAATTGATTAATTTTAGTGTCAGTAAATGACCATGTCACAGTTTCTAAATAACCTTTTGATGCTATAGATCTTTGTAAAAAATGAAATAATTTCTGATAATAATTAAGTGTTGGCTTTAATCTTGTCTTAATAGGTTCTGAAGTATTAATATGTTCGTAGCCTTTTATTCTCACTATTTCTTCAACAATATCAATTGATTGAGTTATGTCTGGTCTCCAAGAAGGTACTACTAACTTTAAAATTTTTTTATTCTTAGATACATTAAAACCTAGCTTTTCTAGTATTTTAATTAATTCTTTATTTTCAACATTAAATCCAGTCGTTTTTTCAAAAAGAAATGGGTCAAAATTAATTATTGTTTTTTTATAATTTTCAATTTTTTTAACATCTAAATTACTAATTTCGCCTCCACAAATTTGTTTTATTAGCTCAGAAGCTTTGATTAATCCTTCTTCAATTGACAAAGGATCTATGCCTCTTTCGAATCTGAATTTTGCATCTGTATCTATATTTAATTGTTTAGAGGTTTTTCTTATTGAACGTGGTAAAAAATAAGCAGATTCTAATAATATGTTTTTAGTCGAATATTCTGTTCCAGATCTTGTCCCACCAATTATGCCACCAAGACCAAGGACTCCAGATCTGTCAGAAATAACGCACATATCATTTTCTAAAATGTATTTTTTATTATCCAAGGCTTCAAAGCTTTCTCCTTTAGAAGAACTTCTAACAATAATTTCATTATCTATTTTATCTGCATCATAAGCGTGTAATGGTCTATTTAAATCGAACATTACATAATTAGTAATATCGACTATCGCAGATATTGGTTTTTGGCCTAAAGACAGAATTTTATCTTTTAGCCATTTTGGACTCTCTATATTTGTTACACCTTTTATTAAACAACTTCCAAATATTGTGCATCCTTGGGCTTTTTCTTTTTTTATTGTTACATTTATATTTTGATTACCTCTATATTTTAAATTGGATTTTTTATTAATTTTTAATTTACCAGCACCAGCAGCGGATAAATCTCTTGCAATTCCTCTAACCCCTAAACAATCTGGTCTATTGGGAGTAATTGATAAATCTATTATTTTTTCAGAAATGTTTTTAAAATATTTTTCTCCAATTTTATTTGCATATTTATTGTTTTTTAATTCTATTATTCCGTCACTTTCATTGGATAATTGTAATTCTGATTCAGAACAGAGCATTCCATATGATGTTACACCTCTTATTTTACTTACAGATAATTTCATCTGATTTTTAGGAATAATCGATCCTGGAGGTGCATAAACTGTCAAAAGACCATTTTTTGCATTTGGAGCTCCACATACTACTTCAATTGTTTTTTCACCACCTATGTCAACATCACATAACTTCAATCTGTCTGCATTTGGATGGGTTTTGGCGTTTATAATTTTTGCGACGATAAAAGTATCTAACTCAGATGTAGAACTCTCAAAACTTTCTACTTCTAGACCAATATTAGTTAATTTATCTATTATTTGATTATTATTAAAGTTTGTATCAAGATGGTTTTTTAACCAGTCAACTGTGAACTTCATCTACTCAGTCCTCTATAATTTGAAGGAACATCCAATGGATCAAAGCCAAAGTGACTTAACCATCTATAATCAGTCTCAAAAAAGGCTCTTAAATCATTAATTCCATATTTTAACATTCCCAGTCTGTCTATACCAATTCCGAAGGCATATCCTTGATATTTATTTGGATTAACTTTTACATTTTTTAAAACATTTGGATGAACCATTCCACAGCCTAGAATTTCTAACCATTTATTACCTTCGCCAATTACTATTTTTCCATTTTTAATTTCATATCCTATATCTACTTCTGCTGAAGGTTCTGTAAATGGAAAATGACTTGGTCTAAATCTCATTTTAATTTTATCAACTTCAAAAAACTCCTTAATAAAATAATTTAAACATCCTTTTAAATGTCCCATATTTATATTCTTATCTATATGTAGACCTTCAACTTGATGGAACATTGGAGCATGAGTTTGATCACTATCTGATCTATAAGTTCTTCCTGGTGCAATAATTTTAAAAGGGGGCTTGCCTTTTAACATAGTTCTTACCTGAACTGGGGATGTGTGTGTTCTTAAAAGTAATTCCTTATTATTATCAAGATAAAAAGTATCATGCATATCTCTAGCTGGATGATTATCTGGTGTATTTAATGCTGTAAAATTATTATATTCATTTTCAACATCTGGGCCTTCCTCAACACTAAATCCAATTTCAGAAAATATAGATGAAATTTCATCTATCACCTGAGAGACTGGGTGAATTTTACCAATTTCAATATTTCTCTCTGGAAGAGTTACATCAATTTTTTCTTTCTCAAGTTTAAAATTAATTTCTTTAGTTTCTATTTCTTGAATTTTGATTGATATTTTGTTTTGAAGTTCGTTTTTAATATTATTTAAATCTGAAGCTAATTTTTTTCTTTCCTCTACAGAAATCGAACTTAATTTTTTAAATTCGTTGGATATAATTCCATTTTTTCCAAATAGTTCAGATTTTATGTTATTTACTTTATCAATATTATTTTCTGTATTAAGCTTATCGATATAATCATCTTTTATTTTTTTAATATCAGACATTCTAATAGAATATTTGTTAAAGAAAGAAAAACAATAGTCTTGATTAATTTAATGCTGCTCGAGCCTTTTTAACTATAGTTTTGAATGCTTCAGGGTTATCGTAAGCAATTTCTGCAAGAATTTTTCTATCTAATTTAATTCCTGATTTGCTTAAACCATTAATAAACTTTGAATATGTTATACCTTCGGATCTAACACCAGCATTAATCCTTTGAATCCACAGCGATTTGAAATCCCTTTTTTTATTTCTTCTATCTCTATAAGCATACTGCATAGCTTTTTCCATTGCTTGTCTTGCAACTCTTATAGTATTTTTTCTTCTTCCCCACTGACCTTTAACAGCTTTTAAAACTTTTTTGTGTTTAGCTCTGCTTGTAACTCCTCTTTTAACTCTTGCCATTTTATCCTCTTAAGCTGTAAGGCATATAGGATTTTACTATCTTACCATCTTGTTTAGATAAAACAGTTGTGCCTCTTTGTTTTCTAATTTGTGAATTGGTTCTTTTAATCATGCCATGTCTTTTTCCAGCCTGTGGGGTAATAACCTTACCTTTAGCTGAAATTTTAAATCTTTTTTTAGCTGAACTTTTTGTTTTTAACTTGGGCATAATTTTTGGGGTTATACAAATATTAAATTAAATTTACAACTAGAAATATGGCTTATAAAGGCTGGATTACCATTATCATTTGCTTTCCATCAAATTTTGGCTGAAGCTCTACTCTTCCAATAGTCTCCATGTCTGCCTTAATTTTATCCATTAATTCATTGCCAAGGTTTGAATGTTGTAACTCTCTCCCTTTAAACCTTATTGTAAATTTGACTTTATCACCTTTTGCCAAAAATTTCTGAGCATTTTTAATTTTGAAAGTGTAGTCATGGACTTCTGTTACTGGCCTTAATTTTATTTCTTTTAATTCAATTTTCTTTTGTTTTTTTTTTGCCTTGTTAGCTTTTTTTTGTGCATCGTATTTATATTTGCCCATATCCATAATTTTACAGACAGGCGGTTTTGCATTCGGAGCAATTTCAATTAAATCTAATCCTTCATTTTTTGCTTTATTGATAGCTTCGTTTAAATTTAAAATTCCTAAATTTTCTCCATCACTTGCAATAACTTGAACTTCATTTGATGTAATCCTGTTGTTAGACCTTGGGCCTCTTGCTTTAGTTCTTTTTTGAAAATAATTTTGTTTAAAATCTGCCACTTAGATTGAAGGGGCTTTATTTAGATCTAAATATTTTTTTATAAATTCTTTCAAAGCCATATTTTCTTGTTTATTAGAGTCCAATCTTCTAATAGTTACACTGTTGGAGTCAACTTCTTTTTTTCCACAAATCAACAACATTGGTACTTTTGTTAAAGAATGATCTCTTATTTTATAATTTAAATTATGATTTTTAAGATCCACCTCGACAATCAAACCACTCCGTTTTAATTCTTTAGCTACACTTTTAGCATATTCGTCAAAATCACTAGAGATTGGAATAACTACAGCCTGTAAAGGTGAGATCCAAAATGGCAACTTGCCTGCATAATTCTCTATAAGGATACCTATGAACCTTTCTAAAGATCCAAATAATGCTCTGTGTAACATTACAGGTACTTTTTTAGTTCCATCTTTATCAACAAAAGAAGCTCCTAATCTACCTGGTAAATTTAAATCTACTTGCAAGGTTCCACACTGCCAATCTCTACCGATTGCATCTCTTAAAACAAATTCAATTTTCGGTCCATAAAATGCGCCCTCACCTTTGTTAATTGAGTACTCTAACTTTGTCGCTTTGATTGCTTCTAACAATGCAGCCTCTGACTTATCCCAAACTTTATCGTCTCCAACTCTTAAATCTGGTCTATCTGAATATTTTAAAATAACATCTTCAAACCCAAGATCTTTATAAATTTCTAAAATTAAATTTGTAACACTCAAACATTCTTCAGTAATTTGCTCTTCTGTACAAAAAATATGTGCATCATCTTGGGTAAAGGCTCTTACACGTAATAATCCATGCAATGCACCTGAAGGTTCATATCTGTGAACTTTTCCGAATTCTGACATTTTTAAAGGTAAGTCTCTATAACTTTTAAGTCCTTGATTAAATACTTGAACACACCCAGGACAATTCATGGGTTTAATTGCAAATACTTTTTCATCTGGTGTAGTTGAAGTATACATATTAGCTCCAAATTTTTCCCAGTGGCCAGATTTTTCCCACAAAGATCTATCAAGTATTTCTGGCGTATTTATCTCTTTGTAACCATCGTGATCTTGTTTCATTCTCATATAAGAAACTAGTTTTTGGAACAAATTCCACCCTTTCTGGTGCCAAAATACAGATCCAGGACTTTCTTCTCTAAAATGAAATAAATCCATCTCTTTTCCAATTTTTCTATGATCTCTTTTTTCTGCTTCCTCAATTCTCTGAAGATAAAGGTCTAATTCTTTTTGAGTTGCCCAACCAGTACCATATATTCTTTGAAGCATTTCATTATTAGAGTCACCTCGCCAATAAGCTCCAGATACTTTTGTCAATTTAAAAGCTTTGCCTATTTTACCAGAAGAAACTAAATGAGGACCTCTACATAAATCATGCCATGTTTCGCCATGATAATAAACCGTAAGTTCTTCGTTTTTAGGAATGCTCTCAATTATCTCAGCTTTATATTTTTCTCCAATTTTTTTAAAATGACTTATTGCTTTATCTCTCTCCCAAACTTCTTTTCTTGTTTTTACATCTTTATCTATTATCTCTGACATTTTTTTTTCAATTTTTTTTAGGTCATCGCTAGTAAAAGGCTCTTTTCTTGCAAAATCATAGTAAAATCCATTTTCTATAACTGGCCCAATTGTTACCTGTGTGCCAGGGTAAAGTTCTTGAACGGCCATAGCCATTATATGTGCAGTATCATGTCTGATAACTTCTAAACCTTCTGGATCTTTAGCTGTAAATATTTTAATAGAACAATCATTTTCAATAACAGTATATAAATCTTTAAGTTCACCGTTGATGCTCATTACTAAAGCTTGCTTACCTAAAGACTTGCTAATTTTTTCAGCAACCTCAGTACCTGTTATACTTTTTTCAAAGTTTAGTTTCTTTCCATTTGGTAGTGTAATATTTGGCATTAGTTTATTAATTTTTTATACTCTGAATAAGTAGAAAAACACATTTTTTCAACATTAAATTTTGAAACAACATTTTTTCTACCTTCTACGCCCATTTGATTGATAGTCTGTTCATCTAAATTCATAATTTCTATTAATTTTTTTGAAAGATCATCGGAGTTATTTGCTTCAAATAAAAATCCTGTTTTATTTTCATTTATAGTCTCTTTTGATCCCCCAATATTACTTGCAACAATTGGTTTTTTCATTGCCTGAGCCTCAACGGATATTCTTCCAAAGGCTTCTGGTTCTATTGATGAGGAAACTATGATGTCTGAAACTTTGTAAGCTAGTGGCATATTTTTACAATGATCTATAAATTTTACTTGGTTAGTTAATCTGTACTGTTCAGCTAGCCTAATAAGTTTTTTTTTGTAAAGTTCTCTTCCTTGATCGCTCCCAAGAATAATTACATTAAATACCTCGTGTCCTAAATTAATATTTACTTTATTAATAGCATCTAAAAACATTTCTTGGCCTTTCCATTCTGTTAATCTTCCAGGTAATAGAACAGTTTTTCTCTCAATTTTTAGTCCCCATGATTTAGATAATTCATCTTCCTCTGCTTCTATAGTAGTTGATGGATCAAAATAATCAGTATTAATGCCTCTAAATATCACCAAGAATTTTTTTCTATCATTAAGGTATTCAGAATAGTTTTCTTTAATATGTGAAAATATAAAATTAGACCCAGCAATAATTAAATCTGATCTCAACATTATAGAATTATATAATTTTTTTAATTTACTTTTAAAATTATATGTTCCATGAAATGTAGTTACAAATTTACGTCGTGTGATTTTGGTAGCTAGCAAACAAGACCATGCAGGCGCTCTACTTCTTGCGTGAACAATATTAATTCCATAAAATAAAATTATTAAAGAGATAATTATTGAATTAAAAAGAACTAAAATTGGGTTTTTGGAATTAACAGGTAATCTTATATATTTAACTTTTTTTTTATCTATAAACTTTGTTAATTCACCACCGTTGCATATTAAAAACGACTTACAATCATTTTCATTTAGATAGTGTGCGATATCATAACAACCTGTTTCTGCGCCGCCGTATCCAAGTTTTGGTATAACTTGCAGAACTTTCAATTTTGGATGCATATGGTAGAGTTATAATATTTCAAATCAATTTTAATACTTTATATGAAAAAATTTAAATTTCTAAAAATTTCTAAAACAAAAAAACTAAGATATATAAGCAATTATTATAAGAAAAATCTTTATATTATATTTTTACCAGGTTTTGCATCCGATATAGAAGGAGATAAACCTAAGAGATTTTTAAACTATGCTAAAAAAAATAAATTGGGTTTTTTAGCACTAGAATATTCTGGATATGGAAAATCTTCAGGTGAGTTTACAAAAGGGAATATTTCAACTTGGGCAAATGATGCGAAACTGACTATTAAAAAAATAGTTAAAAAAAATGATATAATTTTAATAGGTTCTAGTATGGGTGCTTGGATTTCTTTATTATTATTTAAATCAATTAAAAAACAGATTAAAGGTTTTGTGGGAATTGGCTCTGCTCCAGAATTTTTAACAAGAATAATGTGGAAAAAATTTTCAAAAAAGACAAAGAGTGAAATTATCAAAAAAGGGATTAGCAAAATTAAAAATGGAGGATATGAGTATCTCATAAGTAATCAATTAATTAAAGATGGAAGAAAAAAACAAAATAAAGTTTTGAATGTTGAAATTTCGATGAAAATACCTGTTACTATGGTCCATGGTCAAAAAGATGAAGTGGTACCAATTAAATACTCAAGAGAAGTTTTAAAAATCTTCAGCAAAGCAAAAAAAAAATTAAATATAATTAAGAAGGGTGACCATAGTCTCTCGTCAAAAAAAAATTTAAATATTATATGTAAAGAGTTAGATAATATTATTAAAAATACTAACTAGCTTGACCGACTAATTTTTTGTTTGATATAGGATTTTCTAACTTATCTAACATTTCTTTTGGACAAACTTGGACAAAATTATTTATTTCATTTTCAAAATTCTCAACAATTTTTTTCGAGATGGTTGAATTTGTTTCTATCGCATGCTCTTGAATTAATTTCCTTAGATGCTCAATCCAAAATTTAGTTTCTGGAGTTTGCCAAACTACACTTTCAGGATTTACTTTTTTATCAAATTGATTTTCAGGGTCATAAATAAATGCCATACCTCCTGTCATGCCAGCTCCAAAATTATCACCAATATCTCCTAATATAATAATGTTTCCACCTGTCATGTATTCACAACCATTTGAATCACAACCCTCTACTACTGCAGTTGCGCCTGAATTTCTAACAGCAAATCTCTCTCCTGCTTGTCCTGCCGCTAATAATTTTCCTGAAGTAGCTCCATACAAAACAGTGTTTCCTATAATAGTATTTTCATTTGAAACAAGGTTACTTTCATCTTGTAATTTAATTACAATAGTCCCACCTGATAGTCCTTTAGCAACATAGTCATTTGCATCTCCTTTTAAAATTAGTTTTAATCCTTTAATGGCAAATGCGCCGAAAGATTGACCTGCTGAACCTTTAAAATTTAATTCGATCGAATTTTCATCAAGATTATTATTTCCAAATTTTTTATACAAATGATATGAAATTCTTGTGCCAACTGCTCTATCAGTATTTTGAATTTCAAATTCATCATTTATTTTTTCTTTTTTATTTATTTTGTTTTCTATTTCTGGCCATAATTTTTGGTCTAAAGTGTCTGGAACAGAATTAATTTCTGGTTTTTCACAATATCTTTTATTTTTTCCAGGGTCTGCCTGAACAAAAAGAGGATTTAAATCTAAATCATCCAAATTTGGTGATCCTTTACTTACTTGCCTTAGTAAGTCAGTTCTTCCGATTACTTCATTTAAAGATTTGAAACCAAGATCAGCAAGTATTTCTCTTACCTCCTCTGCTATAAATGTAAAAAGATTTACAACTTTTTCAGGAGTTCCAGTAAATTTTTCTCTTAATTTATCATCTTGTGTGCAAACACCCACTGGACATGTATTTGAATGACATTGTCTGACCATTATACAACCCATCGCTACTAAAGCAGTTGTTGCTACGCCAAATTCTTCTGCTCCCATCATGGCTGCAATTACAACATCTCTTCCTGTTTTTATTCCACCGTCAGTTCTAAGCGTCACTTGATGTCTCAAGTTATTTAAAGTCAATACCTGATTTGCTTCTGTTAATCCCATCTCCCAAGGAACTCCAACATATTTGACGCTTGTCTGTGGAGTGGCTCCTGTACCTCCTGAGTGCCCTGAGATTAAAATTATATCTGCTTTAGCTTTTGCAACTCCAGCAGCTATTGTTCCAATTCCTGAGGAAGCAACTAATTTAACTCCAACCCTAGCCTTAGGATTTATTTGTTTTAAATCATAAATTAATTGAGCTAGATCTTCTATTGAGTAAATATCATGATGTGGTGGAGGTGATATTAAAGTAACCCCTGGTGTTGAGTGTCTCAATCTCGCAATTTCATCTGTAACTTTAAAACCTGGTAATTGTCCACCTTCACCTGGTTTAGCACCCTGTGCAATTTTGATTTCAATCTCATTACAATTATTTAAATAATTAATGGTTACTCCAAATCTAGCTGATGCAATTTGTTTAACCCTTGAATTTGCACTATCTCCATTCTCCATAATCTTAAATCTATTTTCATCTTCTCCACCTTCACCACTACAAGATGCGCCTTTAATTCTGTTCATACCAACAGCAAGAGTTTCATGTGCTTCTTTAGATAAAGCTCCATGAGACATACTTCCACTTCCAAATCTTTTTAATATATTAGATGCAGGCTCAACATTAGATATATCGATGGGATTTTTAGATTTAAAATCTACTAAATCTCTTAAACTTATTGGATTTAGATTATAAATACCTTTAATGTATTTTTTATATATTTCATAAGATCCTTGTCCAACCGCAGTTTGCAGTAAATGAATAAGTTTGCCTTGATACTGATGTGTTTCACCATTTTTTCTATATCTGTAAATACCTCCAATAGGTAAAATATTTGAATTATTGAAAAATGCTTCTTTGTGTATAGTTCTGATTTTCTTTTCTATTCCTTTTAAACCAATTCCAGAAATCTTTGATAACATCCCAGGAAAGTAATCTTTCACAATTGTTCTGCTTAGTCCCACAGTTTCAAAATTACATCCGCCTCTATAAGAACTTAAAACAGAAATTCCCATTTTAGACATTATTTTAAGAAGACCGAGATTGACTGATTTAATATATCTTGAAACACATTCATCAAAAGTGAAATTTCCAAATAATTTCTTAGAATGTCTTTGATATAAGCTATCAAAAGCTAAATAAGGGTTCACTGTAGTAGCACCAACACCAATTAATGTTGCAAAAGAGTGAGTATCTAAAGCATCTCCAGTTTGAACATTAATAGAAACATAACCTCTCAAACCTAATTTAACTAAATGTGTATTTATTGCCCCTATACATAAAAGCATCGGCATTGGCATTCTATTTTCTGAAATATTTTTATCTGATAATATTATTTGTTTAATTCCCTCTCTAACAGCTTGCTCAGATTTAACTTTGAGTAAATTTATTGATGTCTCTAAATCATCATCTTTGCTGAATGTACAATCTAAAACTTTATTATTATTTCCAAAGAATTTTAAAAATTTTTCAAATTGTGCATTTGATAATATCGGACTATTTAAGACATAAATATTGTCTTTAGTTAATTTACTAAAATCTAAAATATTACCAAGATTTCCAAATCTTGTCTTTAAACTCATAACTTTATTTTCTCTTAGAGAGTCAATTGGTGGATTTGTAACCTGACTAAAGTTTTGTCTAAAGTAATGATATAATGGTCTATATTTGTCAGATAAAACTGCTAAAGGCGTGTCATCACCCATTGAGCCTGTTGCTTCTTTAGCATCTTCTGCCATTGGATGAAGAATTAATTCTAAATCTTCTATGCTATATCCAAAACAATGTTGAAAATTCCTCAAACTTTGGCCTTCCAGCTCTACTTTTTCAGTTTCTGCCTCCAATTTTTTATCAAGATCAATAATCTGATTGTTGTAATGTTTATATTCTTTTGAAAGGTAGTTTTTTATTTCATCGTTTGAATATACTTTGCCTTTTTCTATTCTAACTCCTAATATTTCTCCAGGTCCTAATCTTCCTTTAGATACAATTTTTTTCTCATTTAAATCTATCATTCCTGTTTCACTTCCTGCAAAAAGAAGTTTGTCTCTTGTCACTGTATATCTAAGTGGTCTTAATCCATTTCTGTCAGTTGCAACAATTACCCATTCATTATCAGTTGCAGCTATAGCAGCTGGCCCATCCCAAGGCTCCATGGTACTATTTAAAAAATTGAATAGTTGTTGATGATCTTTTTTTAATACCTTATTTTTTTTTGACCAAGCGTCTGGTATTAACATTAATTTTGCTAGAGGAGCAGGCTGTCCAGAAATATTTAATAACTCAAAAACATTATCTAATGATGCAGAGTCGGAATTGCCAGCTGGTATTACAGGCTTAAGATTCTCTATATCTTCGAAAACTGGACTAAACATCTCTTCTTCGTGAACCTTCATCCAATTAACATTTCCTTTAAGAGTATTTATTTCACCATTATGCGCTATAGATCTAAATGGTTGAGCTAAGTCCCAACTTGGCGCAGTATTAGTTGAAAATCTTTGGTGAAATATTGCATACCTAGATATAAATCTTTCATCTTTCAAGTCAGTATAAAAATCTGACAAAGCTTCTGCTAAAAACATTCCTTTGTAAATGATAGATTTAGAACTAAATGAACATATATAAAAATTATTTAATTGATTATTGAGAGCTTCTTTTTCAATTACTCTTCTAGTTTCATACAATTTTTGTTCCAGAGATTTATTGACAACTTTTTTGTCATTGTATGTGAACAATACTTGAGTAATTTCAGGTCTTGTTTGTTCAGCTTTTTCTCCTAAGACAGAGGGATCAACAGGAACTTGTCTCCAACCATAGATACTAAAATTTCTCTTTGTTAGTTCACTTTCAACAATAGTTCTACATTGCTCTTGAGCGCTATAATCATTTCTCGGTAAGAAAATCATACCCACACATAGTTCAGAATTATCATGTTTATGACCAGTGACTTCAATTTTTTCCTCAAAGAAATCTTTAGGAATTTCAATATGGATTCCAGCACCATCTCCAGTTTTTCCGTCTGCATCGATTGCACCCCTATGCCAAACAGCTTTTAAGGCATCGATTCCATATTCTACGACTTTTCTTGATTTTAGACCTTCGGTGGATGCTACTAAACCTACACCACATGCATCATGTTCCATTTCTTCCGAGTAAACATGATTACTTTTTAAAATTTTTAAATTTTTATTTCTTAACTTCATTAAGCAACTCTAAGTTTTTGTTTACTTTCTAAATAATTATCAATTGATGTTGCGGCATCTCTTCCGTCTTTTATACCCCAAACCACTAAAGATGCTCCACGAACTATATCTCCGGCTGCAAAAACTCCCTCTATACTAGTTTCCATTGTATCAAAATCCGCTTTTATTGTTCCCCATCTTGATACTTGTAATTTTTCTTCATTAAATAATTTTGGAAGATCTTCTGGATCAAATCCGAGTGCTTTGATTACAAGATCAGCTTTAATTTCAAAATCTGAATTTTCTTCAACAACTGGTTTTCTTCTTCCGCTATCATCTGGCTCACCCAATATCATTTTATTAACAACTACACTTTCAATTTTATTTGTTCCCTTAAACTCTTTAGGGCTTGTTAACCAAATGAATTCAACACCTTCTTCCTCTGCATTGCCAACTTCTCTTGCTGATCCTGGCATATTTTCTCTATCTCTTCTATATAAACATTTTACAGATTTAGCATTCTGTCTTACCGAAGTCCTTAAGCAGTCCATTGCTGTATCGCCACCTCCAATTACTACAACATCTTTGCCTTCAGCATTTAAAGTTCCGTTATCAAACAACTCAACTTTATCACCTAGTCCTTTTTTATTTGATGCTGTCAAAAATTCCATGGCAGGGAAAATATTACTCAAATCGTTACCAGGTAGATTAACTTCTCTAGCTTTATAAACTCCTGTAGCTATTAAAATTGCATCATGTTTTTCTCTTAACTCCGTTAAGCTGGAATCTTTTCCAACTTCAAAGTTTAAGACAAATTTTATTCCGCTTTCTTCCAAAAGTTTTATTCTTCTTTGAACAACATGCTTTTCTAATTTAAATCCTGGGATACCATATATTAGTAGCCCTCCAGCTCTGTCGTAACGATCATATATAGTTACCTTGTATCCTTTTTTTCTGAGTTGTTCTCCACAAGCAAGTCCAGCAGGACCAGAACCTATAATTCCTACACTCTTGTTTTTTTCACTATTTATTTCTATTGGTTTAACCCAACCATTTTCCCAAGCTTTCTCTGTGATATATTTTTCTATTGATCCAATAGTTACTGTTCCATGACCCGATTGCTCTATTACACAATTTCCTTCACACAGCCTATCCTGGGGGCAAATTCTTCCACAAACTTCTGGCATGTTGTTTGTGCTTTGTGATAATTGATAAGCTTCCTCATATCTTCCCTCAGCAGTTAGTTTAAGCCAATCTGGTATATTGTTACTTAATGGACAATGAACTTGGCAAAATGGTACTCCACATTGGGAACATCTGCTTGACTGCTGAACAGCTCTATCTTTTAGAAATTCTTGATATATTTCCTCAAAATCCTCTTTTCGGTCTGATATATCTCTTTTAGGTGGATTTTGTTGACCTATATCAACAAACTTAAGCATTTTTTCTGACATGGTGGACGCTGTATATACGATAAAAATTTAATAATAAACAATTACAAGGTCATAAATATTGACTAATATTTCACAAAACTTAAATAAATCAGCGGTTTTTTCTTATTATGCATAGATGATATGCAAATATGTAATTGCTTTAATTTGGTTACAATTTCATTATGAAGTATTGGATCTAATGATTTCAAAATATGTAGAGACGCTAATTTTATCAATTATTCAAGGAATATCTGAGTTTATTCCAGTTAGCTCGTCTGCACATCTTTTAATTATATCAAGATTGAGTGACTTCAATGTTAGCAACCTACAATTAGATATTAGTCTGCATTTAGGTTCTTTGTTAGCAATTATTTTATTTTTTAGAAAAGAGTTAATAAATATCATTAATAATAAAAATATATTTCTACTAATAATTCTTGGGTCTATACCATTAGTTATTGTTGGTTATATTTTTTACTCCACAAATTTAATTGATCAATTTAGAAACTTAAAAGTTGTCGCTTGGACAACTTTGATTTTTGGAATTTTATTATACTTTTCAGATAAGTTTGAATTGAAAAATAAAATTTCTTCAGAATTAAATATTAAAAGTATTATTATAATAGGGTTATTTCAGATTTTAGCTATTATTCCAGGAGTCAGTAGATCAGGTATAGTAATTACAGCTTCAAGATTTTTAAAATTTGACAGAGTTGAATCATCAAAGATAGCTTTTTATCTGTCTATTCCAGCTTTAGCAGGTGCAAGTGTTTTGGGATTTAAAGATGTTATTGATGATCAAATAAATTTTGATGCTATATTTATTTTTTCTACTTCAGCTTCATTTTTATTTTCTTATTTTACAATTAAATATTTCCTTATTTATGTTAAAATGTTTAGTTTGAGTTTTTTTGTTATTTATAGAATAGTTTTAAGTATTATTCTTTTTTCAATTATTTACTTGTGATTTTTTGGACGTTGGAGCAATTTGAGAAAATATTACAGCAATAAGAATTAATACACATCCTATAATATTATTTATGTTAAGAACTTGACTTAAAATAATCCATCCAGCAATTGTTGCAAAGACACCTTCAAGAGAGTAAATTATTGCTGCTGGAGCTTCTTCAATATTTTTTTGTGCAAACATTTGTAAAGTAAAAGCAATTCCTCCAGATAAGACGCCTGCATATAATATTGAACTATACTCAGTTAAAATTTTTGTAATAACTACTTCCTCTAAAATAAAAGCAAATATAAGAGATAAACCAAAAACAAGAGCTGCTTGTAATGCTGCATAAAAAATTGGTATATTAAATTTCTCCATAAATTTTCCAGCGAAAATTATATGTAAAGCCCAAAATAGTGAGCATAGAATAACTAAAGTATCACCTATCATAATTTCTGAGTTTGAAAAATCACTTAATAGGTAAACACCTATTATACATAAACCTATTGAAGGCCAAAGACTCCAATGGACTTTAATAGAATAAATAAAAAATAATAAAATTGGAACTAATGGAACATAAAAAACTGTGAAAAAAGCTGCATTAGCTATATTCGTGTATTGTAATGCGGCTTGCTGCAAGTAAGTGCCTAAAAATAATGATATACCCATTAAAAATAAATATTTTAAAAATAATTTTTTATTAGAATTGATTTCATAATTAATTTTTTTTCTTTCTAAAATTAAAGCAATGGGTAGAACTGTAAGAAAACCAACAAAAAATCTAGATGCATTGAATGTTAATGGACCAATATTGTCCATGCCTGTGTCTTGAGCAATGAAAGCAGTGCCCCAAATAAATGTTGTTATCAAAGCGCATATTAGCGATGTAGTTTTGGACATTAATTTAATTAAATTTAGATAATATTATTCATTCTACAACAGCTATCAAAATCTTCTTTGTTGATATAGCAACCAGCCATTTTTCTTATACCTGAAAATGCGCCTCTACCATGCATTACTCTCCAATTATTAAAAATTAGTAATTCACCAGGTTTTAAAATATGCCTCCACTGATATTGCTTTTGGTTTGCCATCGTATCAAATATTTTAATTGCTTTATAAAAATTAATTGTTTTCTGATTATTTTCTCTAAAAGGTGCTCTATCGTAATTGTTAAAACTAATTTGATCAAAATTATTTTTTTCATTTAATTTTATTATTGGTCTTTTTGCTTCAAGACGAACACCATCACCAATATAAGTACCTTTAACTTTTGTATTTGTTAAAGTTTTAAAATGTTTTTTATATTTTTGTTTGATTTCATTTGCCAATTTAAATCCATCTACCATTATAGAATCTCCACCTTTAGCATCATACTTACAACAAAGCAGTAATTGTAAACCCGGAGCATCATTACTATATGTAGAGTCTGTATGTGGTCTCAGTTCTTGGTTTGAATATGCACTGTCTGCTTTTTTATTATTTGATTCAAAAGTCCACAATCCTCCAAAAATTGAATTTCTGACATAACCAATTTTTTTAGCTATATATTCAACAGAGTTTAAGTTCTTTGAACAATTTCTTACGACTGCAAAACCATATATGTGGATTTTTTTTAATAAATTTTTAAATCCAACTTTAGTTTGTAATTGCTTATAATTAATGAAAATTTGATTTTTTATGTCTTTATCTTTCCAAAATTGAGTATCACTTTTAGTTTCTTCTTTTTTTAAAGAATTTTTTTTTAAAAATTCATATGAATATTTGGTTGGTTTATTTTCATCAGACCATAATATTTCAATGAATTTCCCTTTTTTTAATAATTTTGCTTTTTTAACTTTGATATTAATGTCTAAATTAGCGGTATAAGTTATTCTTTGATTGGTTTTAAAATCCCAGTTTTCTTTATTTTTAATATGATCCTTTAACCAAATGTTAGGAAATGTTTCAAACTTATTGTCATTAAAGTAAAATACAGTTTTATTATTTAAAAGTTTAAAATTTTTAATCATTGTTTAGCTAATTTGTAGGCAAAGTTTTTACCAAGGTTATTTTTTAATTCATTATTAAATCTTGAACCCTCAGCCCCGTCAATAATTCTATGATCGTAAGAGAGTGATAAAGGCAACATTGTTCTAGGTTTAAATTGTCCATCAATATAAACAGGTTTAATATAAGTCCTTCCAATTCCTAAAATAGCAACCTCAGGATAATTTATTATAGGAGTAAAATAAGTTCCTCCAATGCCACCTAGGCTTGTTATAGTTATGGATCCTCCATAAAACTCTTTTTTATCTATCTTCAAATTTCGGCAATCATTACTAACTTTTTTTAGATCCTTGCTTATTTGATCTATATTCTTTTGATTAGCATTTCTTATTTTTGGCACCATTAAACCATTGGGGGTATCAACTGCAATTCCTACATGGAAGTATTTTTTTAATGTTATTTTTCCATTTTCAATATTGTCAATAGAACTATTAAATCTTGGAAAAACTTTCAAAGCTTCCACAACTGCCTTTATAATAAATGCCAATGGAGTAATTTTCTTTTTTTCTCCAGTAAAAGTATCAGTCAAATTTTGTCTAAATTCTTCTAACTCAGTGATATCTGCTTCATCACAACTAGTAACATGCGGTATTGTTTGCCAAGAATTTGATAAATGTGGAGCAGCAATTCTTTTAATTCTTGGTATATCTTGAATTTCTACATCTCCAAAATCAGCGTGATCATATTCTGAGGGCTTTATAGATGGAGCCTTCTTTTCTTCTTGAGGTTTATTAAAATTAGAAGATACGAATTTTTTTATATCCTCCTCTATAATTCTTCCTGATCTTTGTGATCCAGTAATATTATTAATATCAACACCAAGTTCTCTTGCAAATTTTCTAGTTTTTGGACTAGCAAGTGCTTTGCTTGATTTGAATACACTAACTCTATTATTTTTTATTGTTTCTTTTGGTTTTGAAATTACTTTTTCGGGTGGTTTTTGTATAATAGTTTCTTCTTTAATCTCGTTGACCTCTTCCTCAATTTGCTCATCTGGTTTTTCTTCTTCTGAGCCAATTATTAGTATTGATGAACCCTCTGAAACTTTATCACCAACTTTTAAATTAACTTTTTTAACACTACCTGAGTATGGGCTTGGGATCTCAACACTTGATTTATCGCTTTCTATTGTAATTATCGGGTCATCTTTATTAATATTTGATCCTGCCTCTATTAATACCTCAATTACTTCAACATCTTTAAAATCACCAATGTTTGGAACTAATACTTCTTTCTCGCTCATTATAATTTTGTGGGCATAGGCTTATCTTTATCAATTTTATATTTTTTAATTGCATCTACCGCATGTTTAGAGGCAATTAATTGTTCATTAGATAAAATACTTAAGCCATATGCAACTATATGCTCTTTATCGACTTCAAAAAATTTTCTTAGATTTTTTCTTGTATCACTTCTACCAAATCCATCTGTGCCCAATGAATAAAAGCTTTTATTTATATAAGGTCTAATTTGGTCAGAATTCATTCTCATGTAATCTGAAGCTGCTAAAATAGGACCTTCGGTTTTTCCAAGGCATTTTTCGACGTAAGAGATTTTTTTCTCTCCTCCTGGATTAAGCAAATTATACCTTTCTGTTTCAAGTCCATCTCTTCTTAATTCATTAAAACTGGTAACACTCCATACTTCACTATCAACTTGATATTCATTTTGTAAAATTTCTGCTGCTTCAATCATCTCTCTTAAAATTGTTCCTGAACCCAATAATTGAATCTTATTTTTTTTATTCTTGCTGAAATCTTTTATTTTATACATCCCTTTTAATATGCCTTCTTCACAATCTTTGGGCATCTCTGGATGAGAATAATTTTCATTCATTGTTGTAATGTAGTAAAAAATATTTTCATGTTTTTCATGCATTCTTCTTAAACCTTCTTTAAAAATTGTAGCTAATTCATAATGAAAGGTTGGATCATAAGAAACACAATTTGGAATTGTTGATGCTAATAAATGACTGTGACCATCTTGGTGTTGAAGACCTTCTCCAGCCAAAGTTGTTCTTCCAGCTGTAGCTCCAATTAGAAATCCTCTTGTTTGACTATCTCCAGCCGCCCAAGCAAAATCGCCAGTTCTTTGAAAACCAAACATAGAATAAAAAAGATAAATTGGTATCATTTCTATATCATGATTTGAATACGATGTTCCTGCTGCTATCCATGATGCCATGGATCCGGCCTCATTTATTCCTTCCTCTAAAACTTGACCACTTTTCTCTTCCTTGTAAGAGCTTAATTGAGCGGAGTCCTCTGGCTCATATTTTTGACCTTCATGCGCATATATACCTATTTTTTGGAAAAAACCTTCCATACCAAATGTTCTTGCTTCATCAGGGATTATTGGAACAAGTCTTGGAGCAACATTTTTATCTCTTAGCAAATTCGTCAACATCCTAACAAGTGCCATAGTAGTTGACATTTCTTTTTCACCGGTTGATTTTTTCATAAAGTCAAAAATATCATTACTTGGTGTTTTGATTGGTTTCGAAAAAGACGATCTCTCAGGAATATATCCTCCTAAAGCCAATCTTCTTTTTTTTAAGTATTTTATTTCCTCTGAATTTTCATCAGGTCTAAAGTATTCTATATTTTTGACTTGTTCATCTGTTAATGGAACATCAAATCTATCTCTATAATATAGCAAATCATCTACACCTAATTTTTTTTGCTGATGGGTTGTATTTATACTTTCACCAGATTTTCCCATACCGTATCCTTTAATTGTTTTAGCTAATATGACTGTTGGTCTGTCTTTTGTGTTAATAGCTCTATGATAAGCAGCATAAACTTTATGTGGGTCGTGACCGCCTCTATTTAATTTCCAAATATCGCTATCAGTATAACTTGCAACTAGATTTTTAAGTTCAGGGTATTTCCCAAAGAAGTTATCTCTAACATATAAACCGCCTTTTGCTTTAAAGGCTTGGTATTCTCCATCAACTGCTTCGTTCATTCTTTTTACAAGTAAACCTGATTTATCATTTGCGAGTAAAGGATCCCAATATGATCCCCAAATAACTTTTATTACATTCCATCCAGCTCCTCTAAAAATTCCTTCTAATTCTTGAATAATTTTACCATTGCCTCTTACTGGACCATCTAATCTTTGTAGGTTGCAGTTCACAACATAAATCAAGTTATCTAACTTTTCTCTTGCTGCTAAACCAATAGATCCTAGAGCTTCTGGCTCATCTATTTCACCATCTCCTAAGAAAGACCAAACTTTTCTATTCTCATCTTTTATTAATTTTCTATTACTAAGATATTTCATAAATCTTGCCTGATAGGTTGCCATCATTGGTCCAAGACCCATGGAAACAGTTGGAAACTGCCAAAACTTAGGCATCAGCCATGGATGAGGATAAGATGACAAACCTCCTGGGTAAACTTCCTGTCTGAATCTATCTAATTGCTTCTCGTCAAGTCTTCCTTCCAAAAAAGCTCTAGCGTAAATACCTGGCGCTGAATGTCCTTGGAAATAAATTAAATCTCCACCAAATTTATTGCTTTTAGCTCTCCAAAAATGATTCATTCCTATATCATAAAGAGTTGCTGCTGAAGCAAATGTCCCAATGTGACCTCCTAATGAAGGATCTCTCATGTTTGCTCTGACAACCATCACTGCTGAATTCCATCGAATTAGTGCTCTGATTTTTCTTTCGATATTTTGATCGCCTGGAGATTTTATCTCTTCATCTGCTGGTATAGTGTTTATGTATGGTGTATTTTGGGTGTAGGGTATATTTGATCCCTCTTTATATGCCTGATCAATTAATTGTTTAATTAAAAAATGAGCTCTCTCAGGTCCTTCGGAATGTACTACAGCAGACAAAGATTCTAACCATTCTTTTGTCTCTTGAGGATCAATATCATTATTATTTTCAACTATTTCTAATCTTTCATTATGTTCTTCTACTTGTGTATTTTCTACTTTGATCTCTTTATGTACACTCGTATCTAATTCAGAATTATTATATCCGTTAGAATTTTCCGCTTCAGCAATTATTTTTTCCGTTGCAGGTGGTATCTTTTCAATAATTTCTTGTTTTTGCTGAGTTCCATTCTCAGAAGACAATGTTAGTATCAAATCTCCTTTAGAAACTTTATCACCAATCTTTATGTTAATACTATCTACAACACCCTCAAAAGCAGATGGTACTTCAACACTTGATTTATCACTTTCTAAAGTTATTACAGGGTCATTTTTAGAGATTTTATCTCCTTCTTTTACAAGAATTTCTATGATTTCTACTTCTTCAAAATCTCCAATATCTGGAACTAGTAATTTTTCACTCATTTCGCTATTTGTATATATATATATTATTTACTTTTAATAGATGTATATTTTTGACCATTATTAAAATTTAGTAAAATTAATAATAAATGTTAAAAGAATAGATTAAATTTAGCGCCTGTAGCTCAATTGGATAGAGCGCTTGGCTACGGACCAGGAGGTTCTGGGTTCGACTCCTAGCAGGCGCACCAAAAAGAAGGAAAAATGAAAATATCTTTACAAAAATCTGTAATTTATTTTTTTGTAATAGTGTTAATAATATTATTTTTAATAACTTTAATAATTTAATGAAAAAATTTAAACAAATTAGCGTTAAAAAAGGTTTCATGAGACACAATGGTGGTTTGCTACTAAGAGATATCTCAAAAACTAAATATGAATTTAAAACTAAAATAAAAAAAAACCATCTTAACAGAGCTGGCATAACTCATGGTGGGTATATAGCATCGATCATAGATACCGGGTGTGGATCTGGAGCCCATAGAATTTCGGGTAATCAGCCTTGTGTAACTATAACACTTAATATTAACTTTATCGGACCTTCAACTATTGGTGATGAAATTTTTGGATATGTAAAAATTAAAAAAAAAACAAAAAGCATGGTTTTTTTAGAGTGCTATTTAGAATGTAAAGGTAAAATAATTGCATCTGCTACAGGTATTTGGAAAATACTTCAACGTAAGTTACCCCATGCAGGTCTAAGCTAAATTCTTCTTCTTATATTTAAATAACCAAAGATTGATAAAAGAATAAGAGCGATAGGATAAATTATTTCTTTTTTTGGTCTATTCTGATTTTCAATTTTAAATTCATTAATAATATCTCCCATATCTAAACCAGATTTTTTTGCAATTCCATTCCATTTTAAAGTATCAATTATGGTTTTATTGTCTTCTACAACTAAGCTCATTCCATAATCATCTAAACTGAAATTTTCATCAAAACTATTTTTTTCAATTACAAATAATTTATATCTTTCGCCGTACTCTGTAAGTCTAGTAATTTTAATTCTTATCTCTTTATTATAATCAAACTGTTTTTTGTTTATTTCTTCAATACTTAAATAGTTATATTTTGGGTAAAATTTATTTAGAATAAATTCTGGAGATAATAATGATATTGAAATTATTAAAAAAATAACAATCTCATACCATCTCAATTTATTTATAAACCATCCTTGAGTAGCAGAAGTAAATACTAAAATCCCAATCAATGAGGTTGCTATGACCATTAAGCCATGCCATATGCTTTCAATACCAATTAATAATAACTCACTGTTAAATAAGAATACAATAGGAAGTATTCCAGTTCTCAGACTATACCAAAATGCCTGGGCCCCTGTTCTTAATGGGTCTCCACCAGAAATAGCAGCAGCTGCGTAAGATGCTAAGCCAACTGGAGGTGTTACGTCTGCCATTAGGCCAAAATAGAACACGAATAAATGAACCGCAATTAAAGGAAAAATAAATCCTGATGCATTTCCAACATCCACAAGAACAGTTGCCATTAGAGATGCTACAACAACGTAGTTTGCCGTAGTTGGTAAACCCATACCCAATAGTAAACACAAAATAATAGTTAAAAATAAGAGAATAATAACATTATCTTTTGCAATCGACTCGATTACAATTATTAAATTAGTACTCAAACCTGTAGATCCAACTGCACCAACTATAATACCTGCTGTTGCAATTGCTATTCCGACACTAACCATATTCAAAGCACCCTTTTCAAAACCAACAACAGTTTGGTTGTACCAATAAATTAAAGCATTCTTAAAGTTCTTTTCTTTAAAAATTTTATTTAAAAGATTAACTATAATTAAAGTTATAGTTGCAAAAAAAATAGAGTAAGAAGCTGTAAGCCTCATATAAACTAGTAGATATATAAGAACAAATATTGGAACTAAAAAATGTATTCCTTCAAAAAATGTTTTTTTCAATTTTGGAATATCGTTTTCATCCATACCTTTTAAATTTAATTTAAGCGCTTCAAGGTGAGATATATAAAATAGCGCAATGTAAGAAATTATAGCTGGTAAAAAAGCATGTTTGACAACTTCAAAATATGTAACACCGATGAAACTTGCCATCACAAAAGCTGCTGCTCCCATAACAGGAGGCATTATTTGACCATTAACTGATGAAGATACTTCGATTGCACCCGCTTTTTCTTTGGAAAAACCAGTCTTTTTCATAATTGGAATTGTAAATGTTCCAGTTGTAACTGTATTAGCAATTGATGATCCAGAGATTAATCCTGTCATACCAGATCCAAGAATAGCTGCTTTGGCAGGACCTCCTCGCATTTTTCCAACCATTGCAAAAGCTAAATCTAAAAAATATTTACCCCCTCCAGCAGTTTCTAAAAGTGCTCCAAAAAGTACAAAGAGAAATATGAAATCTACAGAAACACCTATCGGAATTCCGAAAATAGCTTCTTGATCAAACCATTGAAAACCAACTAACCTTTTTAATGATAATCCACCATGAGAAATTATGTCTGGTGCATATTGCCCAAAATAAGAAAATAACAAAAAACAAACTGCAATAACAACTAATGGGACACCTATTACTCTGCGCGTAGCCTCTAGAAGAATTAATATTCCAATTATTCCGAGTATTAACTCAATTGGAATAGTAAAATTATCATAAAGATTTATTTTAAGTAATATTCCACCCCTATCTACTAATTGATCATAAAAAACATAAATATATAAACAACAAATTGCACCTGTTATTGCAATTAATATATCTATAAAATTTACTCTTTTACCCTTTGCATATGGAAATATTAAAAAAGCTAGTAAAAGTGCAAAGCCAAGATGAATTGCTCTAGCTGGTAAACCTTTAAACATTCCAAAATTTAACCAAAATGGAAATGGAGAAGCATACCAAAGCTGAAATAAAGACCAGGTTATTGCAATAATAGCAACTAACTTTAAATGAAAACCTGTTAGGTTTCTTGTAGGAGAAAGATCTTCTTTAATCTTATTTTCAATTTTTTTATCTATGTCTGCTGACATTCAGCTTAATATATAAAAAAAAAGGCCCAATAGATATATTGGGCCTAAATTTTTTATATAGATTTAATTACATTAAACCAGCTTCTTTATAATATTTAACAGCTCCAGGATGAAGTGGTGCTGATAAACCATCAGCTATCATATTTTTTTTCTCTAAAGGAGCGAAAGCTGGATGTTGTTTTCTAAAATCATCAAAATTTTCAAAAACAGCTTTTGTAACCTGATAAACTAAATCCTCAGAAACATCCATACTTGTTACTACAGTAGCTTTAACACCAAATGTAGTTACATCTTTTTTCTGTTTAGTATAAGTACCTTTTGGAATTGTTGCAGATGCATAATAATCAGCTCCACTAATAATTCCATCAATTACATCTCCTGTTAAATTGATTGGCATTGCTTTGGCCGCACATGTTGCTGCTTGTTCCATTGCCCCATTTGGAAAACCTACTGAATATCCAAACGCATCAATTTTACCATCGCATAGAGCTTTAACTTGCTCTGAAGATGTTAGCTCAGTAACTGATTTAAAGAAGCTGTTGTCAACTCCCATAGCTTTCATTAATTCTTCCATAGTTCCTCTTTGACCAGAACCTGGATTTCCAATGTTTACTACTTTTCCTTTGAGACCCATAAAATCTTTGACTTTTGCTTTTTTTCTAGCCCAGATTTGAAATGGCTCATTATGTACTGAGAAAACAGCTCTTAAATTTTTGAATTGTTTCCCTTCCCATTTGCTTGATCCATTGTAAGCATGATATTGCCAGTCAGATTGTGCTACACCAAATTGAAACTCGCCATCTTTTATTTGTCCGATGTTATAATTTGAGCCTCCAGTTGAAGGAGCGGTACATCTGTAAGCTTTATCTTTCATACCTTTTTTTCTACCATGTTCAGCACTAATTGCTGATTTGTGTAACATTTTACAAATAGCGTTTCCTGTCTGAAAATAAACTCCAGTTGGTCCTCCTGTGCCTATTGTAAAAAACTCTGCTGATTTTGCTATTGATCCGAATGAAAATATAGCAGCAAAAATAATCAGAGAGCTTGATATTGTTGATAATATTTTTTTCATATACCCTCTCTAAAGTTTTAAAATCGAATCTAACTATTTATTACTACGAGTGTCTAGTAAATTCAGTTCATATAAGTATTGTTAATTAAGGAATTTTTTAACTGATTATTATTTTTCAACCCAAGATTTTAATTTATTTACTCCTTCTACAACCTTAGGGGCGTACAATTTTATTAACTCATCATTAATATCAGTTTTTTCATTAATATTTTTCATAAATATATCGCCGTCAAAATCTGTAAAACTTAGACGAACAATCATCCTTTTTTCGTCAAATCCAAAGTCACTTCCTGGAAGTAAAGCAATATTTAAATTGGTTAAAATTTCATCACACATGATTGAAGAATTATTAAATTTCTTGTTCAAAAATTCAGGCATCAAATAAAAGCCACCCATGGGTTTGTTGATAATAATATTATTAGATTTTAAATTTCTATATACGTATTCTCCAACAGCTTTAAGAATTTTTTTTGATTTTAAGATATATTCATCATGGTTAGCATTAAAAGCAGATATTGCAGCAAACTGTATTGGTGAACTTACGGCGGAAAATGTTTCACTTGCTAAAACTTTCATAGATTTAAGTAATTCAATTTTTTTCTTTGGTATTATAAAGTACCCAAGTCTCCATCCTCCAGCGCCACACCATTTACTAAGTCCGTTACTTATTACAACATTATCAGGGCAGTGTTCAAAAATAGAAATATAATTTTCATCAAATGTTAATTCAGAATAAATTTCATCTGATAAAACTAAAATATTATACTTTTTTACTATTAAAGAAATTTCTTTTAAATTTTCGCATACTTGACCTGATGGATTATTTGGAGAATTAAGAAATAAAAGATATTTTTTATCTAGTTTTTTCAAAATAATTTTTTCTATTTCTTGAGCTTTAGGAAACCAATTGTTTTCAGCAGATGTTTGTATCCAATTATAGTTATTTTTAGCTATTATTGATTGTGGCTTATAAGATACCCAACTTGGAGCTGGCAATAAAACTTCGCCTTCAAATGCTAAATGCATCAAGAACATAAGCTCTTTGGTACCAGGACCTATTATAACTTGATCTGAGTCAAAATTATAATTTTTCTTTTTAGACTCATATTTTGCGATTGAAACTCTTAATTTATCTAATCCTTGGATAGGTAAATAACTTTTTTGATGCGCATTTTTTTTTAATTCTTCAACAATAGTAATTGGAACTGGAAAAGGTGATTGTCCAAATCCAAACTTAATAATATTTTTTCCTTCAATTTCAATAACTTTTGATTTTTCATTTATTTTTAGTGTTGCTGATAAACTTAAGTTTTTGATTGTATCTTTGATCATTACGATTTTAATTCAATAAGATTTTTATATTCATTTAAAGCTGATGGATTGGATAATGCTTCAATATTATTTATTTTGTTGCCGTCTATTATATTTTTAACAGCTACCTCTACAATTTTACCATTCTTGGTTCTGGGAATATCATTTACTGCAATTATTTTAGCAGGTACATGTCTTGGAGAAGCCTCATATCTAATTTTTGTTTTTAATTTCGAAATTAATTTTTCATCTAATATATTATTTTTTGATAATATTACAAAAAGTATTATTCTTACATCATTATCCCAAGATTGACCTACTACGATAGACTCTTTTACTTCTTTAAATTTTTCTACAACAGAATAAATTTCAGCTGTGCCAAGTCTAACACCGCCTGGGTTTAATGTTGCATCAGATCTTCCATAAATAATATAAGACCCATTATTCTTTCTCTCGGCATAATCTCCATGATGCCAAATATTTTTAAATTTTGAAAAATAAGCTTTTTTATATTTGACTTTTCCAGGATCATTCCAAAATTTTAAAGGCATTGATGGAAAAGGGTTTCTGCAAACTAATTCTCCTTTTTTATTTAAAATTGATTTACCTTTTTCAGAAAACACTGCTGTATCCATGCCAAGACCATTGTTTTGTATTTCGCCAATATTTACAGATGAATAAATGTTTCCATTTACAAAACAGGAGACAATATCTGTTCCTCCAGAAATAGATGCTAAATGAACATTTTTTTTTATATTTCTGTAAACAAATTCAAAACCATCTTTAGAAAGTGGAGATCCTGTAGAACAAATCGTTTTTAAAAACTTGAGTTTTATTTTTTCTTTTACCTTAACATTCTGTTTAATAAGTTGATCAATATATTTAGCACTTATACCAAATAGAGTAACTTTCTCCTTATTTGCAATTTTTAACAATAACTCTGGAGATTTATGCATAGGAAAACCATCAAATAGCAATATTGATGCTTTAGATGCTAGGGCTGTAACAAGCCAATTCCACATCATCCATCCACAAGTTGTAAAGTAAAATACATTATCATTTGGTTTTATATTGCAATGTAATTGATGCTCTTTCAAATGTTGCAATAAAACACCACCAGATCTATGGCAAATACATTTTGGTTTACCTGTAGTGCCGCTTGAGTATAAAATTGCTAATTCGTGGTCAAAATCAAATTTTTTTAATTTATTTCTGCTTATTTCAAGTTTTTTAATCTCAGTGAAATTATAAATTTTTATATTTTTAATTTTGTTAAATTTTCTTAATTTTTTTCCAGGGTAATTTAAAATTAATACTGATTTTATACTTTTTATTTTTTTTAATATTTTAGGCAATCTCTCAATAATATTTATTTCCTTTCCGTTATAATAATATTTATCAGTAATAACTAGTAATTTAGGTTTAATTTGGGAAAAACGTTCGATAACACCAGGTACACCAAAATCAGGTGAGCACGAGCTCCAGATTGATCCTATAGCGCTAGCACCTAAAAAACACTCAACTGTTTCTATCTGATTTGGGGTATAGGCTGCTATCCTATCCTTTTCAGAAATATTTATTTTTTTGTAAAATGTAATTATTTTTTTTACATCTATATTAAGTTCTTTCCAGGATTTTTGCTCTCTATAACCATTTTCACTAACAAATGTGATAGCTTTTTGATTGGAATTTTTAGCTAAAAGATTTTCTGCAAAATTTAATTTTGAATTAACAAAAAACTTACTATTAATAAGGTCCTTTGTTAGTTTAAATTTATCAGTTTTTGCTCCAATTATTTCAAAATAGTTCCAAATAGAATTCCAAAAATCTTTTGGATTTTTTACACTCCAGTTTAGTAACTTTTTATATTTTCCAGAAAAATTGTATTTATAATTCTTTGAAACAAACTTCTCGTATTTAAATAAATTCGAATTCTTTATAAGTACTTTTGACGGTTCCCAAAGTTTTTTAGGCATTAAAAATTTATATTTATATTGTAAAATTTATGCTAACCTTAGATGATAAAAATTCAAAATGAGAACTTTTTCCTATCTGATTCGGACTAGTTTTAGTCTATTTTTGTTCTTTTTGAGTAACAAAATATAGTAGGCCAAAAAAAGATCATACTAAAAGTTGATATGTCAAAAAATAAGATAACTGCAGTTCTTGGGCCTACAAATACTGGAAAGACTTTTTTAGCAATAGAGACAATGCTTTCCTTTGATTCTGGAATGATCGGATTTCCACTAAGACTATTAGCTAGAGAGGTTTACGACAAAATAATCCAAAAAATAGATCCTTCTATGGTAGCCCTTATTACAGGGGAAGAGAAGATTATTCCACTTAATGCTAAGTATTTTTTATGTACGGTAGAATCAATGCCCGTAGATAAAGTTTTAGATTTTGTAGGCATTGATGAAATTCAAATGTGTTCTGATCATGAGCGAGGTCATATCTTTACAGATAGATTATTAAATCTGAGAGGTGAAAAATTAACAATGTTAATGGGCTCAAATACTATAAAAAGTATTATTCAAAAACTTGATGATGATGTTGAATTTATAAATAAACAGAGGCTATCAAAGCTATCATTTGGAGGTCATAAAAAAATTTCAAGAATTGAAAGAAAAAGTGCAATAATAGCTTTTTCAACAGAAGAGGTTTATGCGATTGCTGAGTTATTAAGAAGACAAAAAGGTGGTGCAGCAATTGTGATGGGATCTCTCAGTCCTAAAACAAGGAACGCTCAAGTAAATTTATATCAGTCTGGTGATGTTGATTATCTTGTTGCTACTGATGCTATTGGAATGGGAATAAATATGGATTTAGATAATGTTTACTTCTCAAACCTAAAAAAATTTGACGGAAAAAAAGTAAGAAGACTAAAAATCTCTGAAATTGGACAAATTTCGGGAAGAGCTGGTCGATATTTAAATGATGGTAGCTTTGGAATTACGGGCGATTGTGATGAAATTAACCCCGAAGAGATTGAATTTTTAGAAAATCATAATTTTCCAGAAATAAGAAATATATTTTGGAGAAATTCTAATCTAAAGTTCAACAATAAAAAACATCTTCTTATGTCACTAGACGAAAAACCTGACAAAGATTGGTTAAGAAGAGTTGGAGAATGTGAGGATGAAAAAGTTTTAAAATATTTTTTAAAAGAAAATAATAGCATTATAAAAGATGAACCGAATATTTTAAAAATTCTTTGGGAGTGTTGTCAAATACCTGATTTTGTCAAAAAAACTTACGGTCACCATTTAGAAGTGGTTAATAAAGTATTTAACTTTTTAACAGGAGAGGAGAAAAAGATACCAAACTATTATATGAAAAAACAGCTTTCTATGCTTGATAAACTTGATGGAAATGTAGATTCGATTTCAAACAGAATATCTAATGTTAGAACTTGGTCATACGTTTCAAATAAGTCTAATTGGGTTGAAAACCAAGATTACTGGATAGAAAGAACTAAAAATTTAGAAGACAAATTATCAGATAGACTTCATGATGAGTTAACTAAAACGTTTATTGACAAAAGAGCAAGTGTTTTAGCAAAAGGTTTGAAACAAGATATTGAATTGAAAACTGAAATTCTTGAAAAAGAAAAGGTGTTAATTAATGGTCAATACATTGGAATTTTAAAAGGTTTAAAACTACAGCTAGATTTAAAAGTGGATGCTTTAGATACAGATATAAAATCATTAAAAAAAGCTGCAAGGCAAAATGTAGGTCCTGAGATAATTAATAGAATACAACAAATAATGGATACGGGTCTCATAGAATTAAGAGACAATTTTAAAATATATTGGAATAACGATCCTATAGCAAAACTGACTGCTGGTTCAGATTATCTAAATCCAAAAATAGAATTAATTGTCGATGAAATGATTGAGAATGATGAGAAAAACAAATTAAATGAATATTTACACAAATGGATACTTAAAAAAATTAATACTGAACTTAACAGTCTTATTGAATTAAAAAATATAAAAGAAGAAAATCCTCAACTTAGAGCATTGGCTTATAGGCTTTATGAAAATAATGGAGTTATAAAAAGATCAAATATCTCTGATTACTTAAATAAAATAAATCAAGATGATAGAAAAAAATTAAGAAAACTAGGTGTCAAGTTTGGAAGATACCATATTTTTTTATATAAATTATTTAAACCAAATTCAGTCTCATTGAGAATATTATTATGGAAAAGTTATAACAATAAATTTTTAAATTTATCACCTCCAACTTTTGGGTTGAATTTTTTAAATAACATGAAAACGGCTAACAAAGATTTTATGTTACTTTGTGGTTTTGAAAAGTTTGATGATATTTATGTGAGGATAGATATACTTGAGAGATTATTCTTATTGATATTTAATTCTGAAAAAGATGATAAAAAAGAGGTAAAAGTTATACCCGAAATGTTGAACTTACTTGGATGTTCAAAAGAAAATTTTAATAAACTTTTAAAAAAAATGGATTATAAGATTTATGAGAAGGAAAAGGAAATCTTTCTAAAATATGTTCCATCAAAAAAGAAGGGTTTTAAAAAATATGACAAAAAGAACAATTTAAATAATCCATTTAATGTATTAAATCAATTGAACTTAAAATAATGTTTAGTTTGTTTAAAAAAGATAATGAAAACAAAAATAATGATAATCATTTATCTCTTATCTGTATTGCAGCCTTACTAATTCATTCAGCTAAAATAGACGAAAATTTTACTGAAAAGGAAAAAAAAATAATTAGAAATGCATTGATTGAAATGGGTGCAGACCAAAATGATTTAGATAAAATTTTAAAAGATGCGGAGTTAAAAGAAAAAGATTCAAACCAAATTTTAGAGTTTACTAAGGAAGTAAAAAACAAGAGTATAGAAGAAAAAAAGATAGTCATTGAAGCTTTATGGAATATTATTTATTCAGATGAAAATGCAGACATATATGAAACTAATTTAATGAGAAGACTGTCAGGATTATTATATTTGGACCCAAAAGTGGTTGGAGATATAAAAGAAAAAATTAAATCAAACCAATGACTTATTTGGTAAATGATAAATGTATAAAATGTAAACATACAACATGTGTTGATGTGTGCCCAGTTGATTGCTTCTACGAAGGTAAAAATATGCTTGTAATTAAACCTGATGAGTGTATAGATTGTGGCGTTTGTGAACCTGAGTGTCCAATTGATGCAATAATTTCAGACACTGAGACAGGAAGCGAAAAATGGTTAGAGATTAATAAGAAATATTCAGATATCTGGCCAAATATATCTGAAGCTAAAGATCCCTTACCAGATCACGAAAAATATAAAAATGAAGAAAATAAGTTTGATAAATACTTTGAAGAAAACATTTAAAACAAAAAAAAAGTTAATTAAAAAGAAAAATTCAAAAACCACAAGTAAGTTAAAAAAAACTAAGATTTCTGTTAAAACAAAAAAATTAAAGTCAACTTTAAAAACTAAAAAAATTAAAACTCAAAATAAAGTTAACAAAAGTGTTAAATCTAAACCATTAAAAGTAGATAAAAAAGAAAATTCAGAGTCAAATACTGGCCTGCTCCGTATTCCTAAAAATAATGAACAAAAGCCTGAAATAAAAAAAGTTAAAAAACAAGAAACAGAAAAAAAAGAGTATAAGGTTAAAGACTACGTGGTTTACCCGAAACATGGTGTAGGGCAAATTACAGAGTTTAAAAAAATGAATATTGGTGGAATTGATATAGAAACTTATATTCTCAAATTTGAAAAAGATAAGGCAAATGGAATGGTACCTGTAAATAAACAGTCTCATTTGAGACCTCTGGCTACTATAAATCAGGTCAACAAATGTATTAGTATTTTAAAAAGTAAACCAAAAATTAAGAGAAGTATGTGGAGTAGAAGAGCACAAGAGTATGAGGCAAAAATATCATCAGGTAAAATTTATGAATTAGCTGAAGTAGTGAGAGATCTTAATAAAGGAGATGACCTTATGGTTGATCAGTCCTATAGTGAAAGACAACTATTTGAAAAAGCATATGATAGAATATTAACTGAGTTTCAAATTATTCTAAATATAAGTACAGAAGATACTCAAAAAAAACTTGATAAAGCACTAAAAAGAAATCTTGAGAAACAGGTTCAAAAAACTGAAAGTAAACCCCCAGAAGAAGAAATTTCAGAGGAAATAGCTAAATAAAAAAAACGCTTCCCACGCAAGCGCCATGAGAAGCGTTTGTTAAAAAGAATACTAAACTATTTTCTTCTTTTCTTCTTAGCTTTTTTCTTAGCTTTTTTCTTAGTTTTCTTTTTAGCAGCTTTTTTTCTTCTTTTAGCCATCTTTAGCTCCCTTTTTATTTTTACGAATCTTTTTGATTCGTTTAATTACCTTTTTTTATTTTTTTTGAATAGTTATGTCAATTACATAATTTTTTTAAAATTTTAATTTTTTTTTTAAAAAAATAAAAAAATTAATAATTAAAAAAAGTTAAGTAAAATAGCGATTAATAAACTACATTTTTTATTAATTATAAAGTTTTTCAAAATTATTTTTATATTTATTTATAATTTTATATCTTTTTAACTTTAATGTTGGTGTTAACATTCCATTTTCAATTGAAAATTTTTCTTTGATAACAAAAAATTTTTTAATATTTTCTATTTTTGAAAGATTATTATTCAAACTACTTATTGCATTTTGAATTTCCTCATTTGTAATATTAATAAATTCATCGTTTAAAACTAATAATGCTACTAAATAGGGTTTATTATCTCCATACACTACCGATTGCTCAATGAATTCTAGATTTACTAATTCATTTTCAATTTTTAATGGAGAAATATTATCTCCACCAGGAGTGATAATAATATCTTTTTTTCTATCAGTAATTTTTAAAAAATTCTTTTCAAATACTCCGATATCCCCTGTATGAAGCCAGCCATCAATTAAAACTTTTTCTGTTTCTTTTTGATTATTCCAATATCCCAACATTACATTTTCACCTTTTACTAAAATTTCACCATCTCCAGCAATTTTCACTTGATTTCCTTTAAATGGTGGACCAACAGTATCTATCCTAATATCATCTATTGGATTACAGCTTACTACTGGAGAAGTTTCTGTTAAGCCATAACCTTGTAGAGTTGGTAATCCAATTGCATTAAGAAAATATCCAACTTCTTTATCTAATGCACCTCCACCAGAAACAAATGTTTTAAGAGATCCCCCAAATTGTGATTTTATTTTTTTTCTAACTAATTTCTCTAAAATACTATCCTGTATTTTTTCAAATAAATTTAATTCTTCTTTTTTTATTTTTTTTAGACCTAATTCTAACATTTTTAATATTAATTTTTTTTTCAATCCTTTAGCTTTTTTAAAACTTGCATTAATTTTTTGATAAAGATTTTGATAAAATCTTGGTACAGCTGTCATAATCTCTGGTGAACAGTCACCCATATTTTTTACTAATTTATCAATGCTCTCAGCATAAAAGATTCTAGCAGCCACAGTAATTTGCACAAATTGAACAGTGTGCTCGTAAGAATGTGAAAGCGGGAGCCATGTAAGGAATCTGGGATGTTCTTCAGATAATAATGGTCTTAGAATATCTATTGCACCCTCACAATTATTTAAAATGCCTCCATGACTTAAAATTACTCCTTTTGGATTTCCTTGTGTGCCTGAAGTATAAATTATACAAGACGCGTCTTTTCTTGAGGCTAAGGATTTATGAAGTGGTAATTTTTTTTTAATATTACTTTGGATTAATTCTTCTAAATTAATATATTCAATTTCTACATTCGGTAATTTTTCAAAAGAAAATATTTTTTTTATAAATTTTTTGTCTTTAATAATATTTTTTAATTTATTGAATTGTTCGATGTTTGAGACAAAAATTATACTGGGAGTACAATCATTGAGAATATAATTGTAGTCATTTTCTGCATAAGTTGTATAAGCTGGAACTGTTATCCCATCTGATAACATAATCGACAAGTCTGTAATAAACCATTCAGGTCTATTTTCAGAAATTAATAAGCATCTATCACCTTTTGATATTACTTTTCTTAATTCATTAGAAACTAAATTAATAAAATCGTGGGTTTCCTGCCAAGAATAATTTTTTCTTTTATCACCTAATGTTGATAATAAAATTTTATCTTTATCAATTTGTTTATTAAATTGATCAAAAAATAATTCAGTTAAATTATTAATTTGTTCTAAGTTCATATATTTTTTGGTGGGCAAAGAGAGAATCGAACTCTCACAGTATTGCTACTATTGGATTTTGAGTCCAACGCGTCTACCAGTTCCGCCATTCGCCCATTTATTTTTAATTTCATAGAATATAAATAATAGTATTAAAACACTATTTATATTAAAAGAAAATATGTTTAAGGAACTATTTAATAAAACAATTAAACTTGCAGGACATAAAAATTCAAAAAAAATTTTAGGGTTCATATCTTTTATTGAGAGTTTCATATTTCCTATTCCACCAGATGTTCTTATTATTCCGATGACTATTGCCGACAGACAAAGATGGATGAGGATAGCAATTATTGCTACTACTGGATCAGTCTTAGGTGCATGTTTGGGATATTTCATAGGATATGTTTTTTTCAATGAAATTGGAATTAAGATTTTTGAGCTTTACGGTGTAGATAATACTTCATTTTTAAAAGATAAAATTTCATCAGATGGAGGGGTTTTTGCTTGGGCAACGTTGCTGGCTATAGCAGGTTTTACACCCATCCCATTTAAATTACTCACAATAACTAGTGGGTTTGTTCAATTTAATATTGTTTATTTTATAATTGTCTCCTTACTAACAAGAGGGTCTAGATTTTTTATAATAGCTTTCTTAGTTGGAAATTTTGGTCCAGCTATGAAAACAATAATTGAAAAAAAACTACTTAAAGTTTCAATTATAATCTCAATTGTATTAATGGTGTTTGCTTTTTTAATTTATAAATTTTTACAAAACTTTATGAACTAAAATGAATTTTATTTTAAAAAGAAAAAATATTTATTTATTAATTTTTATATACTCAATTATTGCCATATTATCTGCGATCTATATTGAAAAAGTTCTTGGTTATTTGCCATGTAAATTATGTATTTATCAAAGAATTCCTTTTTTAGTAGCGATCTTTATTTGTTTTTTAGGATATAACTATATTAAATCTGATAGAATATTAATTGCTTTAATCATTACATTCACACTGAGCACTGCTCTTGCAGGATATCATTTCGGTATAGAAAATGGCATTTTTGATGAATATGCTGGTTGTACAAACACAAATATAGATATCACGGATAAAGAAAAAATAATCGAAAGTCTTGAAATGGTTAAAAATTGTAAAGATGTAGATTTTACTATTTTAGGCATATCTTTATCTGGATTGAATTTTTTAACATCTTTACTAATTGTATTATTTTCGCTAAGAGCTCTTGTTTATGAAAAAGACTAACAAGAAGAAATTAGAAGAATTTATTAGAGTTGATCACGCAGGTGAAAGAGGTGCAATTAAAATATATGAAGGTCAACTTTTAGCACTGAAAACATTTAAAAAGGATCCTGAACTATTAAAATTGGTAGAAGAAATGAGAGAACATGAGCAAGAACATAGTGATTTTTTTGAAAATGAAATCAGAGAAAGAAATATAAAACCAACTAAATTTTTACCATTATGGGATTTATTAGGAGTAGGTTTAGGTTTCGGCTCAACAATATTAGGAAAAAAGGCAGCAATGCTATGTACAGCATCTGTTGAGGAAGTAATTGATAAACATTACCAAAGTCAAATAGATCAATTGCAAGATGATGAGAAAAAACTTAGAGAAAAAATTAAAAAATTTAGAGCTGATGAATTGGAACATAAAGATATTGCATATGAGCACGGCGCAACAAAAAAAGGATTATATTCAGTAATGGATAAAATTATTAAAACGGGCTCAAAAATTGCTATAAATATCTCTGAAAAAATTTAACTAGGATCTAATTCCACATCCCAATACAAATAATCCATCCAACTACTATGGAGAAAATTAGGAGGAAAATTCTTCCCATTTCTGTGAAGATCTTCTGTAGTTGGTTGAAAAGGCCATTGATTTAACTTCATTCCTGAATTTTTTAGTAATCTTCCACCTTTTTTTACATTACACGCTGAACAAGCAGTAACAACATTTTCCCAATCAGTTTTCCCTCCTTTTGATCTAGGGAGAAGATGGTCAAAAGTTAGCTCTTCATTACTTCCACAATATTGACAACTGAACTTATCTCGTAGAAAAACATTAAATCTTGTGAAATTTGGATTTGAACGAGGCTTTATAAAAGATTTTAAAGCTATAACACTAGGTAACTGCATAGAGAATGACGGGCTTCTTATCATTCTATCATAATGACTTACAATTGAGACTCTATCTAAAAATACAGATTTAATAGCGTCTTGCCATGACCATAATGATAAAGGATAATAACTTAATGGTCTATAATCTGCGTTAAGAACTAGAGCCGGACATTTTTCAAGTGAAAGGTTTTCATTGATCATCAGAGTCATAATTATTTAATATATTATATATTATTATTAATCAATGTAACAAAAAAGTTAATTCTCTTTAAATATCAAAATTATCTTTGATAAATTTTAATGCATTACTTGAAGCCTCAACTGGTATATGATGGTCGCAGTCTTTGATCATTGAAGTTTCTATACTAATATTATTGCGTGTAAAAAAATCTTTTGCTTCCAATAAATTATAGGGTGGAACTATTTCATCATTTTCGCCATGAATTAATAAAGTTTTTGTTTTAGAAATTAATCTTAAACTAAGATCCTCTTTATCAATAATCTTTCCAGAAAATCCAACAATGCAATTAAAGGGATCTTTAGAAGTTAAGCCCAAGTTAATTGACATCATGCAGCCCTGACTAAATCCAGATAAACATATCTTTGAATTTTCCAAATTATATTCTGCTTTAATTTCTTCAATGTATTTTCTTAATTTGTCTTCAGCTTTTTTTACTTCATTTAAAATATAATTTTTATCATTTGTTTCTAAATCAAACCATTGATAACCAATTGGATTAATTTTACATGGTTCATGTCCATTCGGACATAAGAATATTGTATTAGTTAAAAACCTTTTCCAATTCAGAGTTAACATGCTTATATCTTTTCCATCTCCACCATATCCATGAAGTAAAATTACTGCATTTTTGATGTCAGACCCATTTTCAGGTTTTATAATTGTTGATTCAAGGCAAAATGTCATAGATAAGTAATTATGTTTTTTTATTTTAAAAAGAAACTAAAATCAAAGCATGATTTCTGAAATATTTGTCAAAATTGCAGCGATTGTTTTGCTTGCAGCTGTAGCTGTAGTCTTAATTCTTGGAATTAGAACTCTTTTTAAAGGAGACGGAGATAAAAAAACATCTAATAAATTAATGCAGCTTAGAGTTTTACTACAATTTGTTGCTATAATTGTGCTTGTAGCATTAGCTTACTTTTATAAAAATTAATTTAATTCATTTAACCAATTTAAAAATTCATCACTGTTAAAATCTATTGAGCCAACAATTCTTGCAAACTCATAACCATTTTTATCAATGAATAGTGTTGTGGGTATTCCTCTTAATTTTAAATTTTTTGCAATTCCAGCACCATCACCAACAAAAACTTGTAATTCTTCTATGAGCAGTTCATCAAAAAACTTTTTTGATTTACTAATATTTTCTCCACCTATATTTATTGGGATAATCTTTAATTTTTTTTCATCCTTAAGTTTTTGAAGATTACTTAAAGATGGCATTTCCTCTCTACAAGGCGCACACCATGTTGCCCAAAAATTCAGAATAATTAATTCAGACTCAAAATCTTTCAAATTAACTTTATTTCCAGCCTCATTTAAAAAATCAAAAAACTTAATTTTTTGTTTTTTCTCATAAATTATTAGATTTTTT
Source organism: uncultured Pelagibacteraceae bacterium (assembly GCA_902519255.1). Classification (GTDB taxonomy): domain Bacteria; phylum Pseudomonadota; class Alphaproteobacteria; order Pelagibacterales; family Pelagibacteraceae; genus Pelagibacter. Next base: position 129,170 of record CABYIV010000002.1, read on the forward strand.
ATATTAGGCGCTTCTATTGAATATGAATAACTAAGTGATATGAAGTAAAGTAATATTATTTTAATGGATATAAATATAAATTTCATAAATTTGTAATTGAATAACATGAGTAAAAATAAAAACAATAAACCAATTTGGGGTACAAGAATTAAGAAGAATGCGTCAACTTTATTTAAAAAAGTTGGTGGTTCATTGCAAATAGATAAAAGACTATTTAAAGAAGATATCGAGGGATCAATTGCTCATGTCGAAATGCTTCACAAACAGAAAATTATAAATTTCAGGATAAAAAATAAAATAATTTGGGGATTAAAAAGAATTAAAAATGAAATTGTAAAAAAGAAATTCAATTTTAATTATGATTTAGAGGATATTCATATGAATATAGAAAACAGATTATTTGAACTTATTGGTGATGATGCTGGATATGTTCATACTGCTAGATCTAGAAATGATCAGGTAATTACCGACCTTAAATTATGGTTAAAAGAAGCAACAAAAAAAATAATAATTTTATTAGATAATACAAATTCAAATATTCTAAATCTTGCACAAAAAAATATCAGAACAATTATGCCAGGATTTACACATTTAAAAAATGCACAACCACTATCTTTGGCACATTATCTACTAGCATATGTTGAAATGTTTAAGAGGGATAAGAAAAAATTTAAGAATAATTTAGAATTTTTAGATGAAAATCCTTTAGGTGTAGGGGCTTTATCTGGCACCTCTTTTAAAATTGACAGAAATTACACCACAAAAAAACTTAAATTTAAAAAACCAACAAACAATTCTGTAGATACTGTATCTGATAGAGATTTTGTTTTAGACTTTTTGTATTCTTCTCTGGCTTGCTCTTTACACATTTCTAGAATTGCTGAAGAACTAATAATTTGGAATTCTGATGCATTTAACTTGATAACTTTAAATGATAAATTAGTAACCGGTTCTTCTATAATGCCACAAAAAAAGAATCCTGATCCATTGGAATATTTGAGAGGTAAAACTGGAATATTTATTGGAAATATGAATTCCATGATTTCAATATTAAAGGGCTTACCCTTATCATATTTTAAAGATTTACAGGATGACAAAGAAATTGTTTTTAAAACAAATGATCAATTAAAAATATCGCTATCATTATTGAATGATGTATTAAAAAATTTAATAATAAATAAAAAAAATATGCTATCCCTTGCGGAAAGAGGATTTACTACAGCTACAGATTTATCTGATTACATTGTAAGAGAACTTGGATATCCATTTAGAAAGGCATACATACAAACAGCAAAAATAATTAATCTAGCTGAAAAAAAAAACAAAAAACTTCACGAGCTAGAATTGAAAGAAATAAATCAAATTGAGCCAAAACTTACATTAAATGTTTATAAAATACTAAACCTAGAAAATTCAATTAATTCAAAAAAATCTTATGGCGGAACTTCTTTTGAGAACGTTAAGAAAATGATAAAAAAAGCAAAAAATGAGTAAAAAAATTTTAATTATTATACTTTGTTTATATTTTGTAGTTGCTTGTGGGCGTAAAGGCGATCCAGAGTATAAATCTGAATTAAGTAAGAATATTCAAAAAGTATTATGAGATATATAAAAAATAAATTTTTTATTGAAGGAAAAAACGTTGAAAGTCTGACAAAAAAATTTAATACACCTCTATACTGCTACTCTTATAAAAATTTAAGAGAAAATGTAGAGAATTTTAAAAAAGCTTTTAAGGAAATTAAACCTTTAATTTGTTTTTCTGTAAAATCTAATTCAAATATTTCACTATTAAAAGAAATAAAAAAACTTGGCCTTGGGGCAGATGTAGTATCAAAGGGTGAATTATATGCATCACTTAAAGCTGGTATTGATAAAAATAAGATAGTTTTCTCTGGAGTTGGTAAAACAAGAGATGAAATTGAGTACGCAATTAAGCAAAAAATATTATTAATAAATTCTGAGTCATTGAGTGAAGTTTTGGTGATTGAAGCGGCTGCAAAAAAACTAAATAAAGTTGTTGATATAGGACTAAGATTAAATCCAGATACTGATGCTGAAACATTGAAACAAATTTCAACTGGTAAAAGTGAAAATAAATTTGGTGTAGATAAAAAGACTTTTGTAAAAATTATTAATTTGATAAAACAATCAAAATTTATAAATATTAAATGCTTAAGCGTTCATATCGGTAGTCAAATCTTAAACCACAAACCCTACGAAAAAATGCTAAATGTTCTTGATAAACTTTTAAAAAATTTAGATTATAAATTTGAGATCATTGATTTAGGTGGTGGGATGGGGATAAACTATGATAATAAAACGAAAAAACTTAATTATACAAAATATAAAAAATCAATAATTAAATTTAAAAATAAATACAATTGTAAAATAATTTTTGAACCTGGAAGATCTATAATTGGAAATGTTGGTATACTTGCATCTAAAGTAATTTATTTAAAACATAACAAAACAAAAACATTTGTAATATTAGATGCAGCAATGAATGATTTGATAAGACCAGCTTTGTATAATGCAAAACATAGGATAATTCCATCCCTAAGAAATATGTCACGATCAAAGAAAATATTAGAATTTGTAGGCCCAGTATGTGAAACAACTGATAAATTTTTAACAGAAAGGAAATTTCAGAATATAAAAGAAAATGATATTATGATTATTTGCGATACAGGTGCCTATGGTTATTCATTATCATCTAATTATAATCTTAGATTAAGGCCTGCTGAAATTTTGATTAAAGGAAATAGAGTAAAGATTATAAGAAAAAGACAAAACATAAAAGATATTATCTAACTTAAAACTTATAATGAGAAATATCCTCTTTAAAAGTATATTTTTTTCTGGATTAATTTTAATATGTATTATTTTTCTTCCATCTTTATTACTACCTAAGAAAATCACTCTTTTTGGAGGTAAACTTTTTGGATACTGGTCCTCATTCTGTTTAAAAATTTTTTTCTCAACCAGCATAGTAATAAAAGGTCAAGAAAACATAATTGATAACGAAAATTTCTTTATCGCATGCTCTCATCAATCGATGTTTGAAACTTTTTTTTTACAAACAATATTTAATTCACCAATTTTTATTCTTAAAAAAGAACTATTAAATATTCCGATATTTGGTTGGTATTTAAGAAAGATAGATTCTATTTCTGTGAATAGAAATAAAGTTTCTAGAGAAAACCTTAATTTTACTGAAAAAATTAAAGAAGTTATGGAAAAAACAAAAAGACCTATAATAATTTTTCCACAAGCTACTCGAGTTCTACCAGATGAAATTATTCCTTTTAAAAAGGGAGTTGGAAGAATTTACAGAGAATTAAATGTAAAATGTCAACCCGTCGCTATTGACTCTGGAAGAGTATGGCCAAAATCTGGAAAGATGGAGCCCAATAAAACGATTACTATTTCTATTTTAAAACCAATTAATACAGGTATAGAAGAAACAGAATTTGTAAAATTATTGCAAAAAGAAATTTATTCGGAGCTTGGTCTTGCTAACTAACCTTTCATAGGCATTACAACATAAATACTATCAAAGTCTGCAGGATCTTTTATTAATGCAGGAGATCCAGTATCTTTCAAATATATTTCAATATTATCACCATTTAGTTGGGATGCTATATCAAGCAAATATCTAGAGTTAAAACTTATATCTAAATCTGTCTCAAATTTTACAGATAGGCTTTCTTTACCATCACCACTGTTAGTGTTATTGACAGATAAATCTAAATTATCTTTAGTCAAATTAAATTTTACACCATCTTTTTTATCTAGAGAAACTGATGCTACTCTGTCGACGGAATTTAGAAAAGATTTTAGATTTATTTCAAGTTTTTTTTGATTCTCTCTAGGGATAACTTGAATATAATTAGGGAATTTTCCATCGATTAATTTAGATATCAAAATACTATTATTAAGTTCAAATTTAATTTTGGATTTAATATTTGAAACTTTAACCTCGCCATCATAATCCTCTAGAAGAGAACATAATTGAAATATAGTTTTTTTTGGAAGTATTACTGGTTCAAATTCAATTTTGTTTTTTAGTCTTATTTTTGAGATAGACATTCTATGGCTATCTGTTGCGGCTGCAGTTAAAAAATTCTTATCATCTGTTTGGGTTTGATGGAAAAAAATACCACTAAGATAATGTCTTGTTTCATCATTCGAAATCGAGAATTTACATTTATTTAAAAGTTTTAATAAATCTTTTGAATTTATAGTAAATTCATTTTCATTGAAATTTTCATCTGTAATTGGAAATTCAGATGCATTAATTGAATTTAAATTAAATAGAGATTTATTTGATTCTAATTGTAATTTACTATCTCCAGTGTTTTCAAAATTTATCTGACTACCAGAGGGTATTTTTCTTACAATATCAAACATAATTGATGAAGAAGTGGTTGTTTTGCCTTCATCAAAAATTTTAATATTTGCAATTTCATTTACAAATATTAAATCTAAATCTGTTGCTGTAATTTTTAACTTAGAATTTGCTGCCTCTATCAAAATATTTGAAAGTATAGGTAAAGTGCTTCTTTTTTCTATTACACCCTGACAATAACCTAAAGATTTTTGCAAATCCTGTTGATTAACACTAAATTTCATTTTCTTGTTTGTATAATATTTTATTCTTTAGGCTATCAATGCTTAAATTTAATTCATTATCGTCTTTTCTTAATTTTTCTATTGTTTTAACTGAATGAATAACAGTTGTGTGATCTCTATTAGCAAATGATCGACCTATCTCTGGTAAAGATTTAGATGTCAGCATTTTTGCTAAATAAATAGCAGTTTGTCTTGGTCTTACAAGGTATCTTGACCTTCTTGGTGACAACATTTCGTTTTTACTTATTTTAAAATATTTACAGACTATTGTTTGAATATTGTCTATATCAACTTTATTTTCTGTTAAATTTAATAGATCTTTTAATATTACTTTTACCTCTGACATTGAAGGTGTTTTTCCATAAATTCTTGAGAAAGATACTATTCTATTAAATGCACCTACAAGTTCTCTGATACTAGTGTTAACTTCAGTACTAATAAATTTTATGATCTCATCACTGATTTTAATATTATTTGGATCATGAATTCCAAGATCTTCATTTTTGGATTTTATTATATTGTATCTTAATTCAAAATCAGCATTTTGAATATCAACTACTAGTCCTCCTGAAAATCTAGATTTAATTCTCTCTTGTATTCTAGTTAATTTGTTTGGTGGTCTATCTGCTGATACTATAATTTGTGATCCTTTCTCTAACAAAACATTAAATGTGTGGAAAAACTCTTCTTGCATAGCTTCTTTTCCATTCATAAATTGAATATCATCAATCAAAAATATGTCAGTATTTCTAAAATACTCTTTAAACTTTACCATATCATTAGATTTTATCGATTTTACAAATTGATACATAAATCTTTCAGCTGAAATAAACATTACTTTATTTTTTTCTTTCAAACTTAATCCAATTGCATTTAACAAATGTGTCTTGCCCATTCCTACTCCACTATAAATATATAGAGGATTATAATAAGCTATTTGTTCTGAGACTTTTTTTGCAGCTTCAAAAGCTAATTTATTACTTTTCCCTAGCAAGAAATTCTCAAAGTTTTTATTTGGATCAATTCGATTATATTGAAGATATGAATCTTTAATAAATGAAACCTTTTCATTATCAGATGAATTATCTGGTTTTATTTCATCAGTATTTTTGTTATTTATATTCTCGTTAATCACAAATTCTATTCTGGAAATATCTTTTTTATATAATTTAATTATTTGTAATATTTGATCTAAATATCTTGAGGTTATCCAGTCTCTGATAAATCTTGTCGAAACGGATAATAAAACATAATTTTTAAACTCATCAACCAAATCAATTTTTTTTAACCAACTATCATAAATCTCAGAACCAAACTTATTTTTCATTTCATTTTGTAATAATTTCCAATCTATCTTATTAATATTGTCTGATTTAATGTTAGTGAGATTATTTTTCATGAGAGTCTGTTAAACTCCTATTCATAATTCAATGCAATAAATTTATTTTTATTCTCAAAAAAAAATAAAATTTACAATTGTATAAATTAATAATTGAATCTGTTTTTAGGGACTTAAAATTAGTAATCTTAAATTTACTTTTTTTATTTTTTTTTTATCTTGAGACTAAAAGATTAAAAGATTCTTTTTTTAATTGAAAAAATAATCTCTAGGGTTGTAATTTCTTTAAGTAAACTAAAAGTTGTTATAAGGAATTTATTTTTTTTGTTATTCTAGAAATATTTCTTGACGCGTTTTGCTTTTTTATCACCCCTGTCTTTGCTATTTTCATCAATTCAGAGTTTAATTTTGGCAAGAATGCTAAAGCTTCTTTTTTGTCTTTTTTATCAAGAATTAAATTCATTTTTTTTATTGCAGATCTAAACCTGCTTTTTCTAGACTTATTTACCGTTGTTTGACGTGATATACGTCTTATTCGTTTAATAGCTGATTTAGTGTTTGCCATAAGCGCGATTGTATATAACGAGAAATTTATACGGTCAATATAATAATTTTTTATTTTTGACAAATATTACAAAAAAATGTTGATCTATTAGTGATAAATTTTTTTTTTATTGTCCCTTTGCATCCTGGTGAAAGACAACTCTTATTTTCTCTATTGTATACTTTAAAGTTATCTTGATAAGATCCATTTTTACCAACGATATTTTTAAAATCTCTAATACTAGACCCACCTTTTTTTATCGCTAAATTTAGAATTTTTCTTGAATATTTAATAATATTAATACAATCGTTTTCACTTAAAGATTTTGCTTTTTTTTTTGGATTTATTTTAGAGCTGAATAAAATTTCACTTGCATAAATATTCCCCAAACCTGAAACAAACTTTTGATCTAAGAGAAAATTTTTTATATTCTTTTTCTTTTTATAAAAATATTTTTTTAAGTAGTTGAGATTAAATTTCGAAGAAAAAGGCTCAGGACCATAGTTATTTATAAAATTTTCTAAATTATTCTTATTATCAAACAATTTGAAATAACCAAATCTTCTGGGATCATTGTATATAATTTTTATGTTATCAAATTCTAAAAATACATGGTTATGTTTTTTTGGCAAATAAGGACTATGATAAAAACTTGCATTTGTTTTTTGATTTAAAATATTTTTTCTTAAGAGATGTATAGTGCCAGACATTCCAAGATGAATTAAGCAAAATTTTTCATCATTTAAAACTAGTATGATATATTTTGAAAACCTATTAACTTTTTTTATTGATTTTGATTGAAGTCTTGTTTCAAAATCTTTTTTTATTTTGTACCTTAAATTCCTATTCTTAATACTTACTTTTTTTATTTTTTTTCCTGTTATTGTTCTACTTAGTGACTCTTTAACAACTTCTACTTCTGGCAATTCTGGCATTTATTATTATATTAATTAATATTATTTATTTTATGCAACAATATCTTCAAAATAAAAAAGGTCTAGTCCAAGGTGTGTTTGATAAAGTTTATGATAAATACGACATCATGAATGATTTAATGTCACTTGGAGTTCATAGAATCTGGAAAAGAAATTTAATAAATTGGATGAACCCAGGTAAAAATAAAATTCTAGCAGATGTTGCATGTGGTACAGGTGATATAGCAAAACTTTTTATCGATAATAGTTCAAATAAAAATATAGAATTATTTTGTATTGATCCCAATGAAGGAATGATGAAAAAGGGAAAAAATAGACTATCAAATTACAAAAATATTAAGTGGATTAAGGGGTCAGCAGAGAAGTTGCCTTTAAAATCTAATTCTTGTGATTATTACACAATCAGTTTTGGTTTAAGAAATACAAAAAATATTAATAAATCCTTAAGTGAAGCGTACAGAGTTTTAAAGTCAGGAGGAAGATTTTTTTGTTTAGAATTTTCAAAAATTCAAAATTTAAACTTAGATTTAGTCTATAAAAGATACTCTAAATTAATTCCAGAAATAGGAAAATTTGTGGTTGGTGAAAAAGAGCCTTATGAATATCTAATAAAAAGTATCCAAGAATTTGTTAATCAAGAGGAATTAAAGGGTTTAATGGAGAAAAATAATTTTATTAAATGCGAGTATAGAAACTATTCTGGTGGAATAGTAGCTATTCATTCAGGTTGGAAAATATGATTAAAAAATTATACATACTTTTTAAGCTTGGAAGGAAATTAGCAAAATCTGACGCTTTAAGTATATTCACAAAGTTTCATAATCCACCGATTGGAATAAAAATTTTATTCTATTTGTTGTCTTTATCATTTTCAAAAAAAGATAATTCTTTTGTAAATGAAACCGAAGGTGAAAGATTATCAAACTCCTTGCAATCTATGGGCACAACATTCATTAAATTAGGTCAATTTCTAGCAACTAGACCAGATATAATTGGAGAAAAGTTATCAAAGCAACTAGAGAGTTTACAAGATCGTTTGCCTCCCTTTGAATTATCTAAAGCTAAAGAAATAATCAAAAAAGATCTAGGGGAAGGTAATTTTAATTCAATTATAAATCTTTCTGAACCAGTGGCAGCAGCATCTATAGCTCAAGTTCATAAAGCGCAAATAAATGATAATGGCACAATTAAAGATGTGGCTATAAAAATTTTACGACCAAATATAAAAAAAATATTCAACGAAGAAATTGATGCTTTGATGCTTTTTGCTTTTTTGACTGAGTCAATTATCAAAAAGACAAAAAGACTTAAATTAGTTGAGGTTGTTTATTTACTAAAAGAAATAACCAATTTAGAAATGGATTTAAGATTTGAAGCTGCTGCAGCTAATGAGTATTCTGAAAACACTAAGAATGACAGTGGATTTCAAGTTCCTAGAATTTATTGGAATTTTACTAGTGAAAATGTAATGACTTTAGACTGGGTTGAAGGTATCTCTATAAGAGAAACAGAAGAGTTAGAAAAAAGAAATATAGACACCAAAAAAATTGCATCAGATATTATTCAACATTTTCTAAGACATGCTGTTAGAGATGGTTTTTTTCATGCAGATATGCATCAAGGTAACATTTTTATAAACAATAGTGGTCAAATAGTTCCTATCGATTTTGGTATAATGGGAAGGCTCGATGATTTGAGTAAAAAATTCCTTGCTGAGATTTTATATGGTTTTATTAAACGAGATTATAAAAAAGTGGCTGAAGTTCATTTGGCTGCAGGGTTAGTTCCAAAAGAAGTGCCTGTTGATGATCTCGCCCAAGCACTAAGATCAATAGGAGAGCCAATATTTGGTCAGTCTATTAAAGATATATCTGGCGGTAAATTACTCAAACAACTTTTTGATGTGACAGAAAAATTTAATATGCAAACTCAACCACAGTTGCTCATGCTGCAGAAAACCATGGTAGTAGTTGAAGGTGTTGCAAGAAGATTAAATCCAGAGACAAACATTTGGGAAACGTCAAGACCTGTTCTTGAAAAATGGCTTAAAGAAACAAAAGATCCTATAACAACATTAAATGAAACTCTAAAAAATTCTACAGAAGTTATAAAAAGATTACCAGAAATGCCGCAAATAATGGATAAAGCAAACCAAGCATTAACATTTCTTGCAAGTGGACAAATTCCACAAAATACTAATACGTATAATGATCTAAATACAAAAAAAAATGAAATGGTAGCTTTCAGAAATCAATCAATCATTGGTTTATTATTACTTGTAATTTTAGGATTAGTAGTATTTTAATCTCAACGATGAATTATTTTGAGAATAAAAAAATACTGTTGATTATATGTGGTGGAATTTCTGCCTACAAAAGTCTTGAGTTAATAAGATTATTTAAGAAAAATGGTGCTCGTGTAAAAACTATATTAACAAAAAATGCAAAAGAGTTTGTAACTCCACTATCTGTTTCGTCTCTTTCCCAAGAAAAAGTTTATGACGATATATTTAGTGCAGAAAACGAAGCTGAGATGGACCACATATCTTTATCAAGATGGGCTGATGCAGTATTAGTTGCACCAATTACAGCTAATACCATATCGAAAGTAGCCTCAGGAAATGCAGAAGATTTGGCGTCTACTGTTTTATTAGCTTCTAATAAACAAATATTTTTAGCACCGGCAATGAATGTAAGAATGTGGGAGCATCCTTCTACTAAAGAAAACATATTAAAATTAAAAAGCTTTGGATACAAAATTATTGGGCCAGAGATAGGAGATATGGCATGTGGTGAATACGGTGAAGGAAAAATGACAGAACCAAATGAAATAGTCAATACGCTTAAAAATTATTTTTCTAATTTAGATAAAAATAAAAAATTAAAAGCTTTAGTTACTGCAGGACCAACTAATGAATATATTGATCCTGTAAGATTTATTACAAATAAATCCAGTGGCAAACAAGGATATGAAATAGCCAAATGTCTTAGAGACAATGGATTTGATACGACACTTATTTCTGGAAAGACAAGCATTAAACCTTTGGACGGTGTTAATTTTGTAAGTGTTGAAACGGCTGAAGAGATGTTCAAAGAAAGTTTAAATAATCTACCAACAGATGTAGCTATTTTTTCTGCAGCTGTTTCTGATTTTAAAGTGAAAAATTATAAAAGTACAAAGATTAAAAAGAATGAAGAATTTAACTTAGAGCTAGAAAAAAATATTGATATTTTAAATCATATATCTAATCACAATTCATTAAGACCAAAAATAACAATTGGTTTTGCAGCAGAAACAAACAATCTCTCGACAAATGCAAAAGATAAGTTGAATGAAAAAAATTGTGACTGGGTAATTGCAAATGATGTCTCAGATCAAACTATAGGATTTGGATCAGATTTTAATAAAATTTCTATATTTTACAAAGATAAACCTGAAGAAAATTTTGAAAAGATGAGTAAATCATTGGTAGCTGAGGAAATAGTCAAAAGAATAATTCAACAGATTAATTAACTTAATGGTGAAAGTCTTAATTAAAAAATTAGACAAGAAAGTTAAACTGCCAGAATATAAAACAACAGGATCATCTGGACTAGATTTGACTGCATTCATTGAAAAGACAATAGTAATTAAACCGGGCGAAAACGCTTTAGTGCCAACAGGTATATCCATTGCAATACCTGAGGATACCGAAGTTCAGATCAGGCCACGATCAGGTTTAGCAGCTAAAAATAATATAAGTGTATTAAATACTCCTGGAACAATTGATAGTGACTATAGAGGAGAAATAAAAGTAATTTTATTTAATCATGGAGATAAAGACTTTACAGTAAATAACGATGATAGAATTGCGCAAATGATACTAATGCCAATTCTAAAAGTAGATTTTGAAACTGCAGAAACTTTGCCTGAGACAATTAGAGGTTCGGGTGGATTTGGATCAACGGGTAAGTGAAAAATTCATTATCTAAACGAAAGCTTGAGAGATACTCTAGACAAATAATACTTAAGGATATTGGTATATTAGGACAAAAGAAAATAATTAATTCAAAAGTTTTAATTGTAGGAATTGGTGGATTAGGTAGTCCTGTTGCAGACTTGTTGGCTAGATGCGGTGTAGGGTATATAGGTGCTATTGATCACGATAAAGTAGATATTTCAAATCTTCAAAGACAAATTTTGTATACTTCAAAAGATGTTGGAAAATTTAAAGTTGATATCTTTAAAAGAAGAATAAAATTAATTAACAGAGATGTAAAAGTCAAAATTTTAAAAGAAAAAGCATCAGAAAAAAATTTAAATAAAATTGTAAAAGATTTCGATATAATTGTAGATGGAACAGATAATTTTAAAACTAAATTTTTAATAAATAAATTTTCATTAAAATATAAAAGAAAATTAATAGTTGGTGCTATTAGCAAATTTGATGGACATATTTTTTCATTCGATTTTAATAAAAAATCAAGCCCATGTTTAAAATGTTTTTACCAGTCAGAACCTTCTGATGAAGTTTTAAATTGTGAAAGTGAAGGAATATTAGGAACTACATCAAATATAATTGGGAGTATGCAAGCAAATGAAGTTTTAAAAAACATAATTTCTTCTGATAAAAGTCTTCACTCATCAATTCTGGTTGTTAATCTAAAAAAACTAGAATTTAGAAAAATAAAATTTACTAAAAAAAGAGGTTGCTTGTGCAATTAATCTTCAAGATTTTAATCATAATATTTTTTACCTCGAATGCCATTTCAGAGGATAATGAAAAATTTTTAATGCTTAAAAATGATAAGGTAAACGTAAGATATGGACCAAGTTTTGATTATCCAATAAAGTATATTTACAAGAAAATGAACTTGCCAGTAAAAGTGATTGATAAAAAAGAAAATTTTAGAAGAATAATTGATAATAAAAAAAATGGTGGGTGGATACATATATCTCAATTGAAGCAATCAAAATCATTTATAA